>JADFRS010000063.1 GCA_022561145.1 Gemmatimonadota bacterium | reverse complement strand
CACCGCAGCCGTGGTACCCCCAGCCTGAGCACTCAACTGCCGACTTCCCGCGATCGTCCCCACCGTCCAGGTGGTAGACACTCGTCCGTCCGCGCCGGATGTGGCCTCCGCAGGGGTTGCTGCGCCATCTCCCGGCGCGACCGTGAACGTCACGGCCACACCTGCGAGCGCGTGGGCGAACTCGTCCTGAACCTCGGCCACCAACGGGTTCGCTAACGCGGCCTGTGCAGCGCTCGTCTGGCCGTCACCTGAAATTGCGACTATCCGTGCGGGATCGCCCAGCAATGCCGTCGCGTTGACCAATTCCGCCACATTACCCGCAGTCACCGAGAGCGTCTGTGTGCCCAGGTCGCCGCCGAGCGTCCACGCCGTAGTAGCCGTCCCGTCGGATCCGGTCGTGGCCTGAGCCGGGGCGGCCGACCCCCCGTTCTGAGCTGCAAAGCGCACGAGCACCGAGGCCAGCGGGGCGCCGGACGTGTCGAGGATACGGACTTGTACAGTGACGTCGCGGCCCACCTGCGCCGAGAACGGGCCGTTGACGATCAGGATCGTGCCTGGCTGAAGCGGGGCGGGGGGCGGCGTTGGCCCGTCACCGCCGCAGGCAACCGCCAGAAGGGACGCGGCTGCAAGAAAAGTGGCGCGGGTTCGTAGAGCTGCTGTCATGGCGGTCATCTAGATACCATTGAGAATGAAGTCGTGGCTATCAACGGGTCGGGGGTTCCCAGATGTTCCCCGGGAAAAACAGGATCACCTTCTTCTCCAGGCGCAATGGCTCGGCGCAAAACCTACGTCCTGCACGCTGATAGATCGACTCGGCGTCATTTCGAGACGCCTGAGATCGGTGACTGGTCCCATTAGAGCTGGAGGTCGTCGCATGGGCGGCGGCGGCGTGCCCAGCAGCACCTCCATCATCCATTTGCGAGGGCGCTGCCGTGACCCAGGACGCCCTGGCGCTGGTCTCCGGGACGGTCCACCCGGCGGAACGCGTCGCCCGGCACGCCCGGAATGCCGTAGTCCCGGGCCAGTCGAAGAAGAGCCTCCGCCTCGCGCCGCATGGACTCCATGAACTGCTGGCTGTAGTTCGGGAACCAGAACGCGTCGGGTCGAACCTTGTCGAGGTCCTGCCATCGCAACCACATTTCCCCGATCGTCATTGGTCTCACGCTTTCCCCAACGGAACCATGTCAGCGAAACGACTCGTTCTTTCCGTCTCGGCTCTCCTCGTGGCGGCCCCGACCGTCACGGTGCAGGAGGCTTCCGCCCAAGAGGTCGTGCTCGACTCGGCGCTGCTCGCCGGCTACCGCTGGAGAAGTCTCGGACCGGACCGGGGTGGGCGATCCATCGCGGTGAGCGGGGTGAGGGGCCGCCCCGACGAAGCCTACTTCGGCGCCGTGGGTGGCGGCCTGTGGAAGACGACCGACGGAGGGAGTAACTGGGGTCCGGTCACGGACTTCCAGATCACGGCCGCTTCGGTCGGCGCGGTCGCGGTGAGCGAGACGAACCCGGACCTCGTGTTCATCGGTACCGGCGAGGCGTGTATTCGGGGCAACATCATGCCGGGTGACGGCGTGTACCGCAGCACCGATGCGGGAGAAACGTGGACACACATCGGATTCGGCCAGTCGCACGCCATCTCCAAGATCCGCGTCCATCCGACCGACCCCGACATCGTCTTCGTCGCGTCGTTCGGAAAGTACAGCGCGCCGAGCGAGGAGCGCGGCGTCTTCAAGAGCACCGACGGAGGAGACACTTGGCGCCGCGTGCTCTACCGGAACGACCAGACGGGCGCGATCGACCTCGTCATCGACCGGAATGACCCCGATGTGATGTATGCCTCGCTGTGGGAGGCCTACCGCAAGGAGTACCAGATGTCGAGCGGCGGGCCGGGGAGCGGCATGTTCAAGAGCACCGACGGCGGAGAGACCTGGACTGAAATGACGCGCAACCCGGGCATGCCCCAGGAAGGGCTCGTGGGGCGCATCGGCCTTGCCGTATCCCCCGCGAACTCGGACCGCGTTTACGCGCTCTTCGAGAACGACGACGGAGGGCTGTTCTCTAGCGACGATGCCGGCGCAACGTGGACGCTGGTCAACGACAACCGCGCCATCCGTCAGCGCGCGTTCTACTACACCCACGTCTTCGCCGATCCAGAGGACCAGGACCTGGTCTACATCCAGAACACGTCGCTCTTCCGCTCGACCGACGGTGGCGAGACGACCGAGGTCATCAACAACGGCACACACGGGGACTTCCACGACCTGTGGATCGATCCGGACGACCCGTCCCACTTGGTCGTGGGAAATGACGGGGGCGGAGCCGTCACGACGAGCGGCGGGGACAGTTGGACCGATCAGGAGTTCCCGACCGCCCAGTTCTATCACGTGGTCACCACCAAACACATTCCCTACCACGTGTGTGGATCACAGCAGGACAACAGCACGCTGTGCCTCCCTTCCAACTGGAACGCCGGCCGCTTCGGACTCGCTGCGGGTGGTGGACGGGGCGGCAGGGGTCCTGCCCCCAGGACCGTCACGGAGGGTTCGATGGACGTCGCTTACCGGGCTGGGGGCGGAGAGCCGGGTTACATCGCGCCGGATCCGCAGGACCTGGACATCTTCTATTCCGGCACGAACAACGGCCGCTACATCGACAAGTTCAACCGACGCCTCGGCACTTCGCGCGAGGTGAACCCATACCCCTGGTTCTATTCCGGGGAGCCGTCCAAGGCCCTCGTGGAGCGCTGGCAGTGGACCTTCCCGATCCTGTTCTCACCGCTCGACCCGAACACACTCTACACATCCTCGCAGCGGCTTTGGAAGACGACGGATGCGGGACGAACCTGGACGGCGTTGAGCGGTGACCTGACACGCGCCGACCCCATGACGCTGGAACGGTCCGGTGGACCGATCACCGGTGACATGAATGGTCCCGAGGTCTACGCGACCATCTTTTCGGTCGCGCCGGGCAAGATCGACATCGACGTGATCTGGACGGGGTCCGATGACGGGCTCGTCCACGTCACCAGGGATGGCGGAACCAACTGGACCGACGTCACGCCACCGGACATGCCTGATTTCGGACGCGTCAGCCAGATCGATGCCTCGGCCTTCTCGGCCGGACGGGCGTACGTCTCGGTACGGCGCCCGCTCCTGGACGACTTCACCCCCCACATCTTCAAGACCGACGACTATGGACGCACCTGGACGAAGATCGTGACGGGAATCCGGGAGGACGCCTACGTACACGCGGTCAGGGAAGACCCCACCCGTGAAGGGCTGCTCTACGCCGCGACACAGCACGGCGTGTACATCTCGTACGACGATGGTACGCTCTGGCAGCCGCTGAACCCCAAGCTACCGGACCTTCCCGTCATCGACCTGATCGTCGAGGAAAACGATCTGGTGATCGGCACGCACGGGCGCGGGTTCTGGGTGCTGGACAACATCGCTCCGCTCCGGCAGGCCACGCCGGACATGACGGCCGAAGCAGCAGTACTGTTCGAGCCGCCGGTGGCGGTTCGTTCCGGACCCGGTGTTCCGCTGAGTTGGATGCTCGCCGAGGCTGCCGAGGAGGTGAGGCTGGAGATCGTGGACTCGACCGGGGTTGTTCTGCGCACCTTCATTCCCGATACGACGACCGCCGACGAGGAGGACGAGAACGCCGGAGGAGCCCGGCGGCGCGGCGGGCCTACGTGGCTGCCCAACGAAGCCGGCCTGAACCGTCTGACCTGGGATCTACGCACGGAAGGAGCGGTGACTTTTCCGGGCATGATCCTATGGGGTGCGCGCCTGGTCGGGCCGGTTGCGCCCCCCGGTAAGTACTCGGTGCGCCTCACGGCCGACGGCCACACGGAGACGGTACCGATCACCGTCCAGCGAAATCCTTGGATCACCGATCTCACGGACGCCGATTTGGACGCTCAGTATCGATTCTCGAGCAAGGTGCGGGACAAGGTTTCGGAGGCCAACCGCGCGGTCATCGCTATCCGCAGGGTGAAAGCCCAGCTGGAAGAACGGCTCGAGAGTTCGGACGACGTGCGTCTCCGCGAGGCGAGCGAAAGGCTTACTACGAGCGCGTCGGAGGTCGAGGCCAACATCTATCAGGTGCGGAACCGGAGCGGCCAGGATCCGCTCAACTTCCCCATCAGAGTGAACAACCGGCTCGCCAACCTCATGTCGATGGCCGAGCGGGGTGACGGGCGGCCGGGAAACAACATGGAGGAGATCTTCAACATTCTGACCGAAGAGCTGAGAGGCTACACGAACCGCCTGAGCGAGGTCTGGCGAAGAGAACTGGCCGAGGTCAACCGAGAGCTCGAGCGGCTAGGGCTGGAGCCGTTGGATCCGGAGGAGGGGACCGTTCCGGTGATCTCTCAGTAGCGGGGTTCCGCTACCCGCCGGAAGAGAGGATGCCGTCGACCGTCGCGACGCCTTCAGGTCGTGGCGCGCGCTGTGCGCCAACGGCCGCGGGCACCAGAACGAGTCCCAGGATGGCTCCGCACAGTCGGCGTCTCATTTGTTGCGTCCCTCCATGATCACGGCGTCAGTACCACCTTGGTGCATCCTTCTTCGCGGGCGGCGAACATGCGGTACGCCTCGATCCCGTCAGAGAGCGGCAGACGGTGCGAGATCAGCTCGGAGAGCAGGACCGCGTCGCGCTGGGTGAGCTCGAGGGCCCTGGGCAAGAAATGCCGGGCAGAACAGCGCCCCCCCGCGTAGCGCAGGTTGCGGTCGTAGATCTCACCGGGCGAGACCGCCAGGTACTCCTCAGTGTGGACCCCGAGCGCGGCAAGCGACCCACCGAGCCGCAGCAGATCCACCGCCGCCCTGGTGGCTTGGGGAGTACCCACCGCTTCGATCGCCTTGTCGGCTCCCCTACCCTCCGAGAGTTCGTGCACGATGGCCAGAGGATCGCCACGCTCGAAGTCGGCGGGTGTGGCGCCGAAACGCTCGGCTAATGCGAGGCGCGAGGGCACGCGATCGACCGCCACGACCTCACGGGCACCCCGCTCCAGCGCCGCGCGCACGGCCAGCACCCCGACCGGGCCGCATCCGATGACCACCACCAGGTCGCCATCCTGAACATCCGCCATCTCCGCGCCGAACATCGCGGTGGACAGGATGTCACCCGCCAGCAGCCCCAACGCGTCGTCCTCGATCTCATCGGGCACATGGACCAGCGTGGCGTCCGCGTGCGGCACCCGGACGAGGTCCGCCTGCCCGCCATGGAGTCCCAGGCCGTTCTCGACCCAGCCGAAGAGTTGGCCGTGAACGCAACGGGCCGTCAGCCCTCGTTGGCAAAAGAAGCACGCCCCGCAGTTGGTGGTAAACGGCGCCACGACCCGGGCGCCAACCGCGATCTCGGTGACGCCCGCGCCCACCTCGACCACACGGCCAACGAACTCGTGGCCCATCACTGTGCCCACGTCCAGACCTCGCTCGCGCCCGAAGTAGGGATGCAGGTCCGAGCCGCACACCCCCGCGACGGAGACCTCGACGATGGCGTCGCCTGGCTCCACCAACTCCGGGTCCGGCGCGTCCTCGTA
The DNA here is from genome assembly GCA_022561145.1 of Gemmatimonadota bacterium. Classification (GTDB taxonomy): domain Bacteria; phylum Gemmatimonadota; class Gemmatimonadetes; order Longimicrobiales; family Gaopeijiaceae; genus JACZXQ01. The sequence continues at coordinate 16,672 of JADFRS010000063.1, read as the reverse complement.
CGCTAGGGTCTCGATGTCCTGGAACGTGATGGCCTTCACGGGACTCCTCGGGTCGACTGCCTTCGCTGCCCACGTTCCCACTGCAATCGGATCGGGGCGCCGCCGCCATGCGCGGGCGATAAGATCCTGTGCCCAAGGTTGGGGGCGCAAGACCCACGTCGCGCCCGGACAAACATCCTCTGGAGGGCTGGTGAACGAGGGCTGTTTGATTACACTTTCCGCGACGGACCCACGCGTTCACGTAACACCGTCATTGGAGCCGAATGTTGAAGAACGTTCTCGATTTTCGAGGGCTGCAGGGACTCTTTACGAGCATCAATCCGCGTACGATCTACCTTTACTCGATCGTCATCGGCCTGCTCTCCGGACTCGGCGCGATCGTCTTCAACGAGGTGTTGCACGCGGTCTCTGAGGTCACGATGCGCTCATGGGCGCATCTTCCCGGGCCGCTGTGGCCGGGCGACGTGTCCGACGCCCTCCCCCCGCGCCGCTGGATGTGGGTGCTTCTGCCGGTCGTGGGTGGCCTGATTTCTGGGCTCTTGGTCAAGACCTTCGCGCCCGAGGCGGAAGGCACCGGGACCGACGGCTATATCGACGCCTTCCACAACAAGGCCGGGTCCATGCGCGGCCGCGTGCCCTTGGTGAAATCGCTGGCCACGCTCTCGACGCTCGCGTCCGGTGGAAGCGCCGGCAAGGAAGGTCCCATCGCGCAGATCGGCGCAGGAATCGGATCGGCCCTGGGCCGCTTCCTGAAGATGGGGGCGAGGGCCCGCCGCACGATGATGGTGGCGGGGGCGGCCGGGGGACTCGGAGCGATCTTCCGGGCGCCGCTCGGTGGCGCGCTCACCGCGGTCGAGGTGCTCTACAAAGAGGATATCGAGACCGACGCGCTGACCCCTGCCATCATCTCATCCGTGACCGCCTACACGATCTTCAGCGCGGTGAATGGATTCGATCACGTCTTCGCCTACAGCAGCGAAGCCTTTCATGCGCCGGTGCAACTCATTTTCTACGCCGTGCTCGGGCTGGTGTGCTCGGCAGCGGGCTATGTGTATGTGCGGTTCCTGCATGGGTCGAAACGCCTGTTCTTCGATCGATTGCCCATCAACAAGTATCTGATTCCGCCGATCGGAGGTCTCTTGGTGGGCCTCGTCGGCCTGGCCTATCCACAGGCGATGGGCCAGGGGTTCGGCTACGTGCAGCAGTTGATACTCCGCCAACCCATCGGCGGGATCGAGGCCACGGTCGGAATCCTCGCCACTCTCGCGGTGCTCAAGATCGTCACGACCTCATTCACGATTTCGTCGGGGGGCTCCGGCGGGGTCTTCGCCCCGAGCCTCTTCATCGGCGCCATGCTGGGTGGATGTGTCGGAACGGTATGTCACCAGTTCTTTCCGGTGCTCGTGCCCGACGTGACGCCCTTCGTCGTGGTGGGCATGGGCGCGTTCTTCGCCGGCGTAGCCAATGCACCCATCGCGTCGCTGGTGATGGTCGCTGAGCTGACGGGTGCCTACGAGCTGATACCGCCGTTGATGGTGGTTGCCGTTCTGGCGCTCATAACCTCTAGACGTTGGTCGATCTACACCACCCAGGTCGACAACAAGTTCTCCACGCGAGCTCACCTCTGGGAGATGAATCCCAATATCCTCAAGCGTGTGACCATCGGCGATGCCATGCGCGGCGTCTACGAACGGTCGGCCATCATCCCGCACGACCTACCGCTCACGGAGATCGACTCGTTCTCTCGCGAGTCCGGCGAGAGCGACCTGCTCCTAAAGGATGACCTGGGCGACCTTTCCGGGCTCTTGTCGCTCAACGATCTCGGAGATCGAGAAGAGCTCGAGCATGTGAGCTCGTTGCTGTTGGCCGACGACCTCGTCAATCGACGCACCATAAGCTTGAGTCCGGACGATAACCTCATCCAGGCGCTCGAATTTTTCGGAGAAGGTGAGTTCGACAAGCTTCCGATCGTCGAAACCACGGATGGTCACAACAAACTCCTTGGATACGTCCGCTACCGGGACATCATCGCCTTCTACCGGAGGGAGCATGACTCGCCGGTCGTAGAAGGGTAGGCCGGGGTCGGCTCGTCGAGGTCACCCCCGCCCAGAAGGACGAGACCTCCACGGAGCGAGGCCGGGTCGAGCAAACCAGGTACCAATCGTTCGTCCACACGTCATGGTCGAACTCCGCCTCGCGCCGAATTGCGCATTAGTTGTTCATACGCGTAAAGGGATCAAGAGTTACGCGCGGCCCGGAGCATGTCACAGAGAGCCCTTCGTCCAAATGAGGATCGCGCCACACGGACTCACGGTTCCAGCTGCCCACGCGGGCACGCCCGCTGCGCTGGGATAGACCTCGATCGCCTCGATGTCGTTGACGTGAAGAAGGCTCTGCCAGTCCGCAGGCCTCGCACCGGGTCCGCCTCTCTGCACAACCATGCCATCGATGCTGACGCTGAGGCCGCCGCAGAACCCGCGGGTCGGGACCACATTGAAACTATCCAGGCGCCCTCGGCGCACCCGGACACCGCGCATGCCCCAGAACAGATCCGTGGTAAAGACGGGACGTATGTCCTCGATGTCATCCGGGCTCAGAAAGTTACCGAACCCCATGGCCTGTCGCTTGTAGAACCCGACCCGAACCAGCCGCCGCGGCTTCTGCCCCTCGACGATGGCTACGAGTGAGTCGAGCGGAATAGGGTCGAGTTGCAGACGAAGCTCCGCCAAGACGTTCTGTCCCGGCTCGAGCGCGAAGGCTTCCGTCGTGAAAGACTCGAAGCCGAGGCGCGTGGCGCGAAGCCGGTAGGAACCAGCACCGGGCCCACGCAGGACGAAACGCCCTTCCTCGTCGGTGATGTCGCCCCCAACGATTCTGTCATCCGCGGCCAGCAGAACGACGTCGGCCGTGTGGATCGGGGCGCCCGATTCGGCGTCGAGCACGGTGCCCTGAACGGTCTGGGCCCAGGCGGGCCCGGCGGACGTGAGCGTGAGAAGGAGCGTCAGCCTGACCGCGGCCGGCCACATTCGCCGGTGGCCGCCATCCATGGATCCCACCCCGACTCTTCGCTCAGGTGATCGGTTTGTCGCGGTACTTGTCGAACCATGCCTTCAAGTACAGCTGAATCATCAACCTATGGGAGACCCGACGCGTCCCGTGATACTCGTCGGGGAGCTTCACGTGGAGCGTCTCTTGGTCGAGCACCTTGAGCGCCCGGTAGAATTCCTCGGCCTGACCGATCGGCGTTCTGAGGTCCACGTCGCCCGACAACAGCATCGTGGGCGTGGTGACGTTCCCCACGTAGTGCAGCGGTGAGCGCAGGGCGTACTCCATCGGATCCTCCCACGGCATCGACTCGAACCTTCGATACCAGTTGGATCCGTCGGTCGTGCCTACGAAGGAGTGCCAGTTGATGACCGGTCTCTGCGACACCGCCGCCCTGAACCGATCCGTGTGGCCCACGATCCACGCCGTGAGCACACCCCCTCCGCTACTGCCGGTAACGAAGAGGTTGTCCTCGTCGATGAACCCCTTATCGATCGCGGCATCCACGCTGGCCATGAGGTCGTCGAAGTCCATGCCCGGATAGAGGTAGTTGATCCCGTTCACGAAATCCTGGCCGTATCCGGTGCTTCCTCTCGGGTTCATCCATAGCACCGCGTATCCATCGGCTGCGAAGTTCTGCCAGTTCCAGTTCCAACGTACGGTGTACATGGAGACCGGTCCGCCATGGATCCAGAGCAGCATCGGATACTTCCTGCCCGGCTCGTAGTTGGCGGGCTTCATGAGCCACCCCTGCACAGGGAGCCCGTCCGAGGATTCCGTCCAGATCTCCTCGACCTGGCCGAGCTTCACACCATCCAGAACATCCTCGTTGAAGTCGACGAGCGTCGTGATCTCGTCCGCGTTATCGAGGTCGAACGTTACGAGGTAGCTCGGCCTGTAGAACGTCGAGTTCGTCGCCGCGACACGACCGTTGTCCGCGATCGAGATGCCGGAGAGGTAATGGACGCCCTCCGTGATCTTCTTGATGGCGCCCCGCGTCGAGACGAAATAGAGGTTCGATGCCCCCGCCTCGCCCATCGTGTAATAGACGCCGGAGCCATCGGGAGCCCACGTGACGTCTCTCGGTGAGTTCGGAAGGTCTGCGGCGAGCACCCGCTTGTTGCCCCCGTCGCTGTCCATCAGGTACAGGTTCGACAGATTGCTGTAATTCTCGTTTTGGTCGTATCCGGTGTAGGCGATCCGGCTACCATCGGGCGAGACGAGCGGTCCGGAGTCGGGTCCCAGCCGGTCGGTCAGCGCCGTAATCTCGAGGGTCGCCAGATCGATGGAGTGGATTTCAGAGTTGCGCCGCTCGTAACCCTCCTCGGGCTCGAGATCACCACCGAAATAGAGCGTGGTACCGTCGGGTGACCACCGGGGATTGCTGTGGGACTCCTCTCCAGAGGTGATCTGGCGCGGCGTACCACCCAGCCCGGAATCGACGATGAAGATCTGTGTGTTGCCCTTCTGGTTGAACCCCCGACCGTCACTTCTCCACGAGATGCGGTCTTCCACCACGGCGGGCTTCGCGAGCTTGGCCCCCTTTGGGAACGAGGGGAGTTTGATGGTCAACGGCGAGCTGGTGTCGGGAATGAACATCGTGAAGGAGATCATCGTCCCGTCGGGAGACCACCGGATCCCGCGCGGCGACCGGTCGACATTGGTGAGCTGTACCGTTTCGCGGGTGTCGAGCCACATCATGTGGATCTGATCGGTCCCGCTCTTGTCGGACAGGAACGCGATCCTGCTGGCGTCCGGCGACCAGATCGGCGACGACACGGTGAAGCTTCCCGTGGTCAGCTCCCGTATCCTCTCCGTCGCCAGATCCATGATCATGAGATTGCTCTGGTTGCGGTCGTTCATCTTGTCCACGCTGCCGCGCGTGAAGATGATGTAGCTGCCGTCCGGAGAGATTCTGGGGCTCCCCGCCGACTCCATCTCCAAATAGGTGTCCATGTCGAGGAGGTCGCTCGCCTGTTGGACGGCGGCCGCAGGGACCGCCCCCACAGACGCCAGGAACAAGCCGGTAGCCGAGAATAGGACGAGCACGTTCTTCATGATTGCCTCCCGGAGTGTCTCGAGCCCACGAAGCACCATGTTGGGACCCGCGGTGACCGTCCGTCCGTGGACGGACTGGCAACCTAGTTCGTCGGTGCCTGCGCGACTACCTCCGAAGAGTCAGAACCTGAACACACTGGGACTCGGGTAGCCCGGCCGCGCGCAAGCCCTCGAGCAGTTGGGCCTGATCCTCAGGCTTGGCGTAGGGAAGCTGCCGGCTGAGAGCGGGCACGGTGGCCTTGGGCATCAACCTGACGATCTCGTCACCGCACTTGCGGGCGCCCTCCTGGTCGCCGGAAGCGACCATCCCGGTGTCACGGACCACAAGGCCGAGGGTGGGCGATAGGTGTGGGGGCGCAAATTCCGACCGCCCTTTTGAAGGTCACATGCTCCAAGATATCGGGCGTGAACAGGCACCGCCTCCCCGAGCCCCACCGGGTCCTCGCAGAAGTACTTGGGACCGGATATGATGGCCTGGTCCGCCCAGGAGCCTGGTGCCGTCCCCAAGAAAGGCGAAATCCACTTGAAGAAATCTCCTGCGACCGTTCGCCGACGGTACATACTCGCCGCTCTACTCGCAGTCGCATGTACTGGGCCCCAGGGAGGCCCCGGCTCCGATTCCACCGCGGATTGGGCGTCAAAGATCGAAAATCAGCTGTTACCCCTCGTCGTGCTGGACGGCGAGGAGCTCCCGGGTTGGACGTTGTCCGAGCGCATGGAGCACTACGGCGTCCCAGGCGTCAGCGTCGCCATCGTTGAGAATGGGGAAGTGGTGTGGTCGCACGCGTGGGGAGTTGCGGATACTGAGACCGGAGCTCCCGTGACCGTGGAGACACTTTTCCAGGCGGCCTCAATCTCGAAACCGGTCGCGGCACTGGCCGCGCTGTCGCTTGTCGAAGACGGTCGAATTTTGCTCGATGCTCCCGTGAACGACTACCTGACGACATGGACGGTTCCGGAGAATTCATTCACTGCCGACTCGGCGGTCACGCTCCGGGGCCTGCTCACCCATTCGGCGGGGACGACGGTCTGGGGATTTCCCGGATACCGCAAAGACGAACCGTTCAGCCCTGATCGGGTCCTCGCTAGCAACGCGCAGGTCTTGGACGGAGAGGGCAACACCGACACGGTGCGCGTCTACAAGATCCCCGGCACATCCATGCGGTACTCCGGTGGCGGCTACACGGTCATGGAGCAGACGCTCGAAGACATTACCGGACGATCGTTTTCGGAGTTGCTGGCAGAAAGGGTGCTCCAGCCGGCGGGCATGACCCTTTCGACGTTCGAGCAGCCCCTTCCGGAAAGTCGCTGGAACGAAGCGTCCAGGGGGCACCTGGCCGACGGCTCCGAGGTGGAGGGCGAGTGGCACAGCTACCCGGAGCAGGCTGCGGCCGGGCTTTGGACAACACCCACAGATCTGGCGCGGGTCACTTTGCACCTACTGGATATCCTGGACGAAGATGTCACCGACGGCGTGCTCTCCCGTGAAATGTTACTGCAGATGCTCACACCCAATCACGAGGGGGAAGAGGCCTTCAGCAACTGGGGACTCGGGTTCGGTCTCATGGAGCAGGACGGGCACGCCGCCTTTGGCCACGGTGGAGCCAATAAAGGCTTCCGAGCGTCCTGGTCCGTGCTTCGGGACCTCGAACTGGGTTACGTGATCATGACGAACGGTGATCGCGGGGGCGGCCTGGCGACTGAGATCGCCCGGGCCATCGCTTCGGTTCGCGACTGGCCGATCCTCGCGCCGGAGACGCGATCCCGCGTGGTTCTGGACGCGTCGGAGATGGAAGAGCTCACCGGAGAGTACGATCTGGTTGGCGCCCCCGAATTCGTGATCGACTTTCGCGCGGGTGACAACGGAACCCTCGAGGTGATCGTGCCGGGTCAGGGCACCATGGTGTTCTACGCAACATCCCGGGACGAGTGGTTCGATCTCTCCGACGGGGACGTCATGGTGATCGAACGGGATGAGCAAGGGAACGTCGTGGGCGCCGTGAACGACGGGACGACTCGGCTCGTCAAGCGCTAGGGGCTCGTCTCCCCACCGCCAGGCCAATCTCTTCCAGCACGAACCCATCCGACTCGTCGGCCAATCGAGAGGAGAGCGCATCGAGCGCAACAGGTGACCCCACCCGGCCAAGCGCCCACGCAGCATGCCCGCGCACGAGGCGAGCCGGGTCTGAGAGTGCAGAGACGAGCGTAGGCACAGCCTCCTCCGCCCCCCAGTTTCCCAGCGCTACGCACACATTACGCAGCAGCCCCTTCCTGCGCGCCCGCGTCATCGGTGAGCCCGCGAACTCGCGCAAGAACCCCTTCTCGGTGAGCCCGAGGAGGCGCTCGGCCAGATCCACAAGCGTGGGCCCATCAAGCCCTTCCGTCGCCCGATACGCGAGCTCGTCGCTCGGCTCCGCGAACCTCTCGTTCCATGGGCACACCTCCTGGCAGATGTCGCACCCATACACCCGGTTTCCCATGAGCGCCCTGAGCTCTCTCGGAATCGGCCCGCGGTGCTCGATCGTCAGGTACGAGATGCAGCGTGTGGCCTCGATCACGGGTGCCCCGTCCTCGTCGCGGCCCAGCAAGGCCCCCGTGGGGCAGGCGTCCAGACAGGCCGTGCAGGTGCCACAGCGATCCTCGGTGAAGGGCTCGTCCGGCTCGATCTCCAGGTCCAACAGCAGGACACCCACGAAGAAGTACGACCCCCTCTTCGGATCGATCAGCATCGTGTTCTTCCCGAACCACCCCAGGCCCGCCCGGCTGGCCAGCTCGCGTTCCAGGATGGGTCCCGTGTCGATATAGACTCTCCCGGCGACCGGTTCCCTGACGTCATCCTGAATCCAGGTCAGGAGTTCCTCGAGTCGCCGCTTCATCACCTCGTGGTAGTCGTCGCCGCGTGCGTAGCGGGCGATCACGGCGCGGGAAGGATCGTCCGGCACGCCCGGCGGGTCCTCCTGGGAGTACTGGTCGGCCACCACGACGACGGAACGGGCGCCCTCGAGCGTAAGCTGGAGATCCGCTCTCCGGGCCACCGCATCCGGACGCGCCAGATACTCCATCTCTCCATGGGCACCGCGCTCGATCCACCCACGGTACAGATCCATGTGACGGCTCTTCCCGGCATCCGCGATACCCACCGGACCGAAGCCGAGCTGGGCCGCTCGGGCTTTGATCGATTGTGACAGGAGACGTGGATTCATGGGCTCGATCCCGGGGATTCGCTTCGTACACCACGGTACCGAGCGATCGCCCTCACCGACAGCGAAACTTGCCGTCGAGGAGCTGCCTAGGACCCCGTATGGGTGGCCGGACCCGACCGCTTCGGACACACAACCGTTCACAGGATGATAGTGGGGAACAATGGATCGCTTGATTCGCGACATTCGCTTTGCAGCCCGCCGGCTCTTCAAGAAACCGGTGTTCACCATCACGGCGATCGTCTCGCTCGCCATCGGCATCGGCGCCAACACGGCGATCTTCAGCCTGGTGAACGCGATCATCATCAGGGACCTTCCCTTCGAGCGGCCGGAAGAGTTGGTGGATGTCTACCACAGCCTGGCAGGCTTCTCCCACGGCCCGTTCTCGTTCCCCGACATCGAGGACATCAGGCGGGAGAGCAGTGAGGTCTTCACGGATGTCGTGGCATCCCGGCTCGCCTTCATCCAGACCGACGTCGAGGGTGGCATCGAGATGGTGACGGGCGAACTGGTGAGCGGCAACTACTTCCCGCTCATCGGGGTGCATGCGCACGTCGGCCGCACCCTTCTTCCCGAGGACGACGTGACGCCCGACGGGCATCCCGTGGTGATGCTCGGACACTCGTACTGGCAAAGCCGCTATGGCGGGGATCGGTCCGTGATAGGCGAGTCGATCCGGTTGAACGGCCGCGCCTACACCATTGTGGGCATCGCGCCCGAGGCCTACTCCGGCAGCATCCGGGGCCTCACCCCAGCCGTGTATGCGCCGACCATGATGGTCGGGCACCTACAGTCCGGTGACGTGGATGAGCTACAGGCGCGTGGCAATCAGAGCGCCTTCGGCAAGGCCCGTTTGCGCGAGGGAGTCACGCTCGCACAGGCAGAGGCTGTGGTCGCGCGTATCTCGCAGTCGCAGAGAGAGCAGTATCCAGGTCACTGGACGGCGGACAACGAGATCGTACTGGTGCCCACGGACGAGGTCATCATGAATCCCATGATCGACCGCTTCTTGGCACCGGCCGCCGGCCTCATGATGACGGTAGTGGGCCTCGTGCTGCTGATCGCATGCGCGAACCTGGCAAGCTTCCTCCTGGCCCAAGCCGCAGACCGGCGCAAGGAAGTCGCGATCCGCCTGGCCATGGGCGCCCAGCGAAGCACGCTTATTAGGCAGTTCCTCACCGAGACGTTCTTGCTCGCCCTCATGGGCGGCCTGGCGGGCATCGCCATCGCCAAGGGCATGCTGGCAGCTCTGGTGGGGGCCGACCTGCCGCTTCCCTTTCCGATCACGCTCGACCTCAGCTTGGACGGAACGGTGTTGGGGTTCAGCCTGTTGCTTACGGCTGCGGCGGGGGTCTTCTTCGGATTGGTACCCGCGCTCCAGGCCACGAACCCGGACGTCGCGCCCACCCTGAAGGACGAGGGGACCGGCGCACAGCGCCGGCGCGGCCCCACCCTACGCGGCGCCCTGGTCATGACGCAGGTCGCCGTATCGCTGATGCTCTTGATCGGCGCAGGCCTCTTCCTGCGCAGCCTCCAGGCGCGCACCGCCGTAGACCCGGGATTCGGATACGAGCCGGCCGCGGTCATCAGCGTGCAGGCGCCTCTGGCCCGCTACACCAGCGAAGAGGCGCGCGTGTTCTTTCGGTCCCTCCTGGATGAGATCTCGGCGGTACCCGGCGTCACCGCGGTGGGCATGACCGGCGACCTCCATTTGAGCTCCATGAACAACATGATGATGGGCATTCGGGTGGATGGCGTGGAGCCACCGCCCGGACAGGACTACCACTTGGTCGATCAGGCCATGGTAGACGCGGGGTTCTTCGAGGCTGCGGGCATCTCGATTGTGCGGGGCAACAACTTCGCGGCTCGCTACGAGCCCGACGCTCCCCGAGTCGCCATCGTGAGTGAAGCCATGGCCAAGAAGTTCTTCCCCGAAGGGAAGGCCGTGGGCCGAATCTTCCAGCGCGGCGACTCCGAGTACGCGGTTATCGGAGTAGCGCGGGATGCCAAGGTGCGTTCTCTCGGCGAGGCGCCGCGACCGTTCATCTATCAGCCCTTCGACCAGGCGTTCAGCTCGGGAATGACCGTTATCGCACAAACGTCCGGCAGTGCCGACCGGTTGGCGCTGGACCTGGTAACGACAGCCAGGGGCCTGGATCCTGAGATCATGATCTACGAGACGAAGACGATGGAAGCGCACTTGGGCGTCATGCTCCTGCCTGCCCGGCTCAGCGCCATCGTGGTCTCGGCATTCGGCCTGTTGGCTCTCGTACTCGCCAGCATCGGCCTGTTCGGTGTGGTGAGCTACGCCGTGTCGACTCGTAGCCGCGAGATGGGCATCCGCATGTCACTGGGGGCCGACCCGTCCAGCGTCGTCTGGATGCTCACCAAGGGCGGCATGCGTCTGGCGGCGGTGGGCGGCGTGATCGGCCTGGGGCTGTCGTTCCTAGCGGCTCAACTGCTTGGCCGGCTGCTCTATGGTATCGAGTCGGCCGACCCGTTGACGTTCGGATTGGTACCGGCGGCGATGTCCGTGGTCGCGCTTCTCGCCGCGTGGATCCCTGCCCGTCGGGCCAGCACGATCAGTCCCGTGCGGGCGTTGAGGGCAGACTAGCTAGCGCACGCAGCACAACAGCCTGAATTCGGTCTCGGCGCTCCTGACGTTTCCTCTGACGAGGATGAGCAGGCTGTCGGCGCCGACCATCTCGGGGATCACCAGACCCACCGATTCGCTTTCAGGAATAGTGGTCGTGTGCATGTCCTGGCGATCGAGGACGTACGTGGTGGAGCCACCGGACGCGCTCGGCGAGCTGTAGGCGATCAGCCGGCCGTCGTCGCTGAACCCCACCTTGCTAGTCTGGCGGCCGAGGTCGAACAGCTCCGTGCATGTGCCCTCGCCATCCAGCGCGAACACCTTGGTGGTACCGGTCGCCTCGTCCCGGGCGGCAATCTCACGCCCGTCCTTCGACAAGATCGGGGTGGACAAGCCCATGCCGGGGCAGGCGGCGATCTTAGGCGTAAGCGGCGTGACGTCCGCAGAGCCGTCACCCCAACGCACCTCGTAGTCCCGCACGGCCAGGCCACTGAACCAGCTGACGAGGACCCTGTAAGTGGTACTCAGGCCGTCAGGGTCCTGCGCGAGGATGCCGACCGAGGGGTACTGGTCCGCCATCCGTCGATCCGTGAAGGCAGCCGTGAACTGGTTCGGGATACCGGACCGAGCCAGCCGAAACACCTCGCTCGCGACGTAGAACTCCAGGCCCGAGTTACCCGGCCCCGGCGTCACGAAGAGCTTCCCGTCGGGTGAGGGAACGAAGTCGATCCATCCCGGGCCCAGCAGCCGCTCGCCCGTCTCGAGGTTGAGGAGATGCACCTTTTGGAATTGGTCGAAAGTGATGAAACGCGTACCCGGGACCCGACGGAAGAACGCTCCGGGAGCCGGAGCGGGCATCGGATAGGTCCACTGAACCCGGATGCCGAGGGCGTCACCCCCACCGGGGGCGTCGGCTGTGAACGACGGGACGGGCGCACCCATCGGAGCGGGCATGCCGACCCGACCCGCCACCACCTCCGCCAGGCGAGGCTCCAGCACACGGAGATACCCTTCGAAGCGTTTGTATCCCACGATGGCGTTGCCCTGCGGCGCACCTCCGTCGAACAGGACGACGGCCGGGTAGTGAACGGTCGCACCCGCGGCGATCATACCCTTGCCCAGAGCACTACCCGGGGAGTCTTGAAGCGCCGCCGAGGGGAGAATGCTCAATGGAACGCCGATCGCCGCAGCCGTCCGCGTGATCTCGTCCATGCCATGCTGGGACAGCGGCATGGAGGGCGACCATACATAGACCAAGTGAGGGCATTTCGGTTTCGTCGTACACTCGCCCAGCCGGACCGCAAGCTCCTCGAGCGACGCGACCTGGTGTACGGCAACCGGACGCGTTTCGCCCCAGGCACGCGATTCGGCATAGCGAACCATGAACGCAATACCAACCGGCAGGGCGACGGCGAACAGCACATGGCGGCGATTCATCATCTTCATCTGGGCACCACGTACGTCCTGCCCTTCCACTCCACCCGTCGTCCTCTCACAAGGCTCCGGGTGAAGATGTAGGCTTCGACCGCAGCGCCGAGGGGATAAAGTAATCCGAACCAGGGCGGCACGCCGAAACGCCAGGCGCAGGCGAACCAGAACAGGGCACTCCCCACCGTGACGGCTTGGGCCGCAGTTGCGGGGACACCCACGTAAACGCCGGCCAGGTCGAGAACCACCACGACCGGCGGCACGATCCACAAGAGCACCACCGTGGCGATCAAGGACGGCAGAGCCACGGGCGCGAACCAGGAGTCGAACGCCTGTCTGGACGCCAGCGCCATATTCTTGGACCACCCCTCGATCATCCCGGGCAGCGAGCTGTACATGCGCGTGGCGAAGTGATCCTCGGCCATCCGGATCTCCAGGCGCTTCCCGGCCTTGCAGAGGATCTGCGCGATGCGCTGATCCTCCACCACCTCGCCTTTGACCGCCACGTGGCCGCCTACCTCGTCGTACACCGCGCGGTGGATCATGATGTACTGACCGTTCGCGATAGCCCTCCGCCAGCGCTTTGGGGGCTGAGGCGTTCGAAAGTCCGGGAATCCAAGCGAGAGGGTGAAGAAGATGTGCGGCTGCACGAGCTTTTCCCAGAACGTCAGCATGGTCTGCTCGCCCAACAGCGTCAGGGCGTCCGCGCCGTCTCTCTGCAGATCCGCCACTGCGCGGCTGAGAAGCTCGGGATGGTGCGTGGTGTCGGCATCGGTGAAGAGCAGGATGTCACCCCGGGCCTCCCGGGCGCCTTGATCGCAGGCCCATGGCTTTCCAAGCCAGCCTTCTGGCAGCTCGGCACCTGACAGCACCTCGTAGCGAGCCGCCTTCCCTATCTCGGCGGTTCTGGCCACTTGTGCGGTCCGGTCCGTGCTACGGTCGTCCACCACGATCAGCTCGAAATTCGGATAGGTGGACGCACCCACGGACTCGGCACTCATCAGGATGTTGTGTTCCTCGTTCCTCGCCGGGATGATGACGCTCACGAGTGGCACGTCCTCGGCAAAGACACCCTCCGGCCCGAGTTTCTTTGGCAGCCGGAGCCACAGGGCCAGATACGTCAGCAGGATCAGCCAGGGCGCGGCGAAGAGGAGCGAGATCATGGCCTGGGGGGATTCCTCCCGCGGCGTAGCCGGGACACGTACGGTGGGTGGTGGCGACGGGTCGCCCTCAAGTCTATGGTTGGGCGCCCGAAGCACAACCGTTCACGCCGACGCCTAGAAGCCCGTGTTCGATCTTGAAGCGGTCCGTTCCGAGTTCCCGATCCTCCACGAGAAGACCTATTTGAACTCTTGTTCGTTGGGAGCCCTGTCGCACCGGGCGGAATCCTACCTCAACGAGTTTCTCGGCCATTGGCATACGATGGGCGCGTCGGCTTGGTATGAGTTGTGGGTGGGGCGCATCGAAGACCTGAGGACGCGAGTGGCCACGTTCCTCGGCGCTTCGCCCGACAGCCTCGCGCTGCTTCCCTCTACGTCGGCCGCGTTGTCCATGATCGCCGAGAGTGTCCGCTCCGAAGGCCGGAACCGTGTGGTGTGCAGCGAGTTGGACTTCCCCACCCTGGCGTACCAATGGGCGGTGAAGCCCGAGATAGAACTCGTCGTGCTGGAAAGCGACGACGGCGTATCGATCGACCCGCAGCGGTTCGCCGACGCGGTGGACGAACGCACCCTGTTCCTGGCCACGAGCCACGTGCTGTTCGCCACCGGCTACGTACAGGACATCGCGCTGCTCGGCCGCATCGCCCGCGAGGCGGGCGCGTACTCCGTGATCGACGGCTACCAGGGTCCGGGCCAGATCCCGGTCGATCCCGGCGCCTCCGGGGTGGACTTCTACACGGCCGGCGCACTCAAATGGCTGTGCGGCGGACCCGGATTATCGTATCTGTGGGTTCGACCCGATTTGATCCGCCAACTCGAACCGCGCATCACGAGCTGGTGGGCGGCCAAGGACATGTTTGGGTTCGATCTCGAGAACTTCCAGTTCAGAGACGATGCGCGTCGCTTCGAGCTGGGCACACCGGCGCTGGCCACGGTGCACATGGCGCTTGGGGGGCAGGAAATCATCGACGAGGTCGGTATCGAGGCGATCCACAAACACAATCGCGCACTCACGGACCACCTGGTTGAAAGCGCCCGAGAGGCCGGGTTCGAGCTGACCATCGCCGCCGACCCGGAGCGGCGCTCGGCCATCGTCATGATCCAGCATCCGGACCCGCCGGCCGCCGTGGCCCGCCTGGCCGAGCGCGGCATCATCGTGGACCACCGTCCGGGCCACGTGCGGGTGAGCCCGCACTTCTACAACACCACGGACGAAGTCGACCACTGCGTCGCGGCGCTCCGCGACTAGTCTTTCCTCGGCCAGCGGTCACCGTCCCTCACCCGGTATTTCTCCAGCACCCCCTCGAACGCGGCGTCCATATCGATGCCCTGCTCGTTCGCCATGCACAGCAGCACAAACATCACGTCCGCCAGCTCCTCCCCCATGTCCTGGTCGGCCTCACTGTCTTTCTTGGGTTTGGTGCCGAAACGGTGGTTCACCAGGCGGGCCAGCTCGCCCACCTCCTCCACCAGACGCGCGAGGTTGGCGAGCGGAGGCCAGTAGCCCTCCTCGAACTGCGAGATCCACTCGTCCACCTTCTGCTGGGCCGCTTTCAACTCCATGGGACCCCTCCCGACGGGGTGTGCAGGTGCCTGTTCACGGCGTGAGCACGAGCTTGCCGAAGACCTCACCCGCCTCCAGCATCTCGTGGGCGCGGCGGATCTCGTCGAGCGGCATGACTTCCTGAACCACCGGCGCGAGCTTTCCGTCGAACACCAGGCCCATGACGGCTCGAAAGTCTTGGGGAGATCCCATCGTGCTCCCCAGCAATGAGATCTGCTTCCAGAACATGAGCCTGATGTCAGCCTCGCCTTTGGGTCCGGTGGTCGCACCGTAGGTCACCAGCCGTCCGCGTACGCCCAAGGCCCGCACGTTGGCGGCCCAGGTCGCCTCACCCACGGAATCGAGCACGAGGTGCACGCCCCTCTTGCCCGTGTCGGCGTGTAGCTGTCTTCCGTAGTCCGCTTCGAGTCGGTCGTAGACCACGTCGGCGCCCAGCTTCTCGACCCGGCGCACATTCTCGGCACCGCTGGTGACAGCGTAGACCTCGGCGCCCGCGAGTCTCGCGATCTGAACGGCGGCGGTGGAGACCCCGCCCGATGCTCCAGTGATGAGCACACGCTCACCCGCTCGCAGGCCCCCACGCACCATGAGCGCGTGCCAGGCAGTCACGAACGTGAGGCCCGCCGCACCCGCCGTCTCGAACGACACGTGTTCGGGGATCTCCAGGAGATTGGCGGCCGGCACCGTACAGAACTCCGCGAAACCGCCTTGCGTGTGCTCGCCTATGAGGCGGAGCTGCCTGCGCTCGATACTCTCGCCCTGGGAATCCCCATCGTACCAGTCGTAGTCCAGCGAGGGGTCCACCACGACGCGCGTTCCCGCGGGTACGTGCTCGGCACCGGGCCCCACGGCGTCCACCACCCCCGCCAGATCGGACCCCCCGATGTGCGGCATGGTGATCTCGAAGGGGAGCCCGCGCCGCACCCAAAGATCCAGGTGGTTGAGCGACGCGGCGCGGACAGCCACACGCACCTCGCCCGGCCCCGGATCGGGCGCTTCCACCTCGTCGATCCGCAATACTTCGGGACCCCCGTTTTCCGAAAAAGTCGCCGCGCGCATATGTCCTCCGCTTCATGGGCCTCACCTGGATGATGCGGCAGCCAAGTGTACCGGCTGCGGCCCGTCGTCAGCAACCGCGGGTGCCTCTGTCAAAGGCCCCCTCGGTCCGCTACCGTTGTGCGATGGATCATGAAGAGCAGTCAGAGGCTCCGGACAGCACTCTCGGTGGCTACTTCGAGGTGCATGATCGTCCACCGGCCTTCGAGGCTTCGGACGGGCAGCCGTACACCGTGTCCATCGAGGTCGAGCAAGCCGCCGCGCACATGTTTTAGCTTCCAAAGATTTTTTGTCAGACGTTCCTTGTCGATCCGCTCGCGCATGTCGGCCACGTCACAAACGAGTTCGGCGCCATCGCGTTGCTTGGCCAACACATCGCGGATTATCTCCGCCACATGGGCGGCAAGGTCCGGCGCTCCGGCGATCACCCGAGCGCGCGTCAACGCCATATGCTCCCAACTCCAGGCGGAATTTTTCTGGTATTCGGCGAAGCCTTCAACCTCGGACGCAAGCGGAGATGCCTGGCCGGAAGGGCGCAGGCGGGCGTCGATCTCATAGAGTTTGCCTT
>JADFRS010000228.1 GCA_022561145.1 Gemmatimonadota bacterium | reverse complement strand
GTGTGATGATTTCTACGTCAATATGAACTTGAATACGGAGATGGAGCTTCCAACCGGTCGTGAGACCGTTTTGCATTTCTTCGAACGACTTCAAAAAACCTACCCGACCATGCGGAACTTTTTCTGCCGCGAAAACGGTGATTTCGTCCTCGAAGAGTTGAAAGAAAAAGGAAACTACCGCTGGGTCACCATCGAGCCGCGGCGCATTAGCAGCGGGTACGTCAATCCCGAATCGGTGCAGGATGCGCTCGACCAGCATAAGCTGGTGCTCGACTTGGCGCCCTACCTGCTCTCGGTGAGCGCCTTGGACTGTGAAGCCCTGGATTTGCTCTACGGTTTCGACTTCACCTACCGCGGCAACCACGACGCCCTGGTCGCCGAAGCCCTGGGCTGCAACCCGGCCATGGAAACCCTGCTGGACTTGCCGGGGAGTCAGGTCAGTAACTACGAGCCATCGCTTACCATGACCCTCGACGAGTCGTGCCGTCTGCAGTGCCGCTTAAGCATCGAGACCCGCACCAATGCCTATCAGATTCGAACCGGGGATTTCACCGAGGACCAGATCAGCGTGTACCTCACGGCCCGCCAGTACGGGAGCCTTGACACGGGGGCGACGTTCGACGAGACCCTCACTCAGCTGCACAACGTTTGCGAGGAGATGGTCAACCAGTACGTCATCGACCAGGTGGTTCGGCCGCTGGCCCAGATGATTGCAACGAAATAGAAGTATTGTCAGGTACAGCTTGACCCGCGTTTCTGCGAAGAAGCATCCGTGAGGAGCCCGCGTTGACTGTTCGCTTGAGCGATTTCGCCCGGACCCTTTCTACCGAGACCGCCTTCACCGTGCTGGCTGCCGCCAAGCAGCTGCAGGCCGCGGGGAAAGATGTGGTCGAGTTGGAGATTGGAGACGGGTGGCGGTTGGGGTTCGCCGTGTCCTCGCCTGCGTTGCGCCTGCGTGCCCCGTATCCGGTCGAGGGCGAAGACCGACCATGAATCCCATCCATCCAGTTCGCTCCCTCCTGCCGGCCCTCGCCCTGACGCTGGGGCTTGCGAGCTGCGGCCCGGAGGCGCCCAGCATCATGGTATACGTCTCCGAACCGGTCTCGATCTGCGGAGAGGACGGCAGCGCCGCGGAGTGCGACGAGTTTGCGGCACACGAGTTCTCGCCCGAGCGCCTGACGATGTCGGTCCTGTCAGGGACGGACACGGAGGCGCTGGACTCCATCTCCGGGATCGAGTGGACGGTTCACCGGGCGCCCGAGGAAGATCTATTCCTGAACCTCAGGGCGATACACGGATCCGATCGCAGGGAGAGCGCGGCGTACGTCCTTGAGATCGTAAACTCCGGAGTATCCCACGACACCCTTCTGTCTCTGGGCTCCAACGATGGAGCCTCGGTGTGGGTCAATGGACGCCAGATCATGAGAAGCAGATTTCGTCGCCGGCCCCTTCGACGCCACGAGGACTTGGTGCAGATCTCTCTGACGAGAGGGCCCAACCTGATTCTTTACCGGATTCTCCAAGGAGACGGGCCCTGGGCCCTGCTGAGAAACTGGGTGAGTCCGACCGATCAGCAGGCTATCCACCATGCGCTGGCCGTGGGCGCCTTCGGGGATCTGCCACAGGCCAACATCCTCCCGGATACGTCACGGGGCGTGGAACTGAAGACACGCTCTGTACGCATCCCTGGGAGGTTCAACACGCTGTTCAAATGGAAGACCCTTCTGGGAGACGTCTTGTCTGAAGCGGAGGATCCAGAGGATCGGTGGCTGCCGTTCCCCCCCCAGTTCGACGGGGGCGCCATGCTCGAAGCACTCACGCTGGACGTTGTGAGCGGCGACACCGTCTTCGTGGATGAGGTGCCTGTTCTCTACCGCTCGTGGGCGGAGGAGTCGGCGTCCGCACTCCTACACGAGGCCGGCGACGCCGGCGACGATCCCGTGCTGCAGGCGCGTCTCGACTTGGTCCGTAAAGCATTCTCCATCGGGACGACCCGATCCTCGTACCCCGACTGGCTGAGAGCCCGGGCGGTGGTCGATTTGTTACGCAGAGTCCGCGACCCGGGGGGCTATCACGAGTTTCCCGGCCCTCAGGTTTGGGGGTATCGCAGCGAGAGTGACGATACCGTCCAACCGTTCTGGCTTATGGTCCCGGCCGGCCGTCGGCTTCACGCCGGTGAGACGCTCCCCGCCGTAATCTCGATGAACCACAATGTGCGAGATGATTTTTGGCGGGGCCGCGGAGGGCAGGCCGGATTCGTGAAAAACGCCGCCTTCCAGGCCACGGCCCACGGTGTACTTGGCATCATTCCCCACTTTCGAGGAAGTCAGGAGTTCGCTGAAGTCGCGATCGAGGAGCTCCCGGAGCTCATCGGGGCGCTGAGGGAGCGATACACGGTCGATGGTCAGAGGTTGGGCGTACTGGCGTGGAGCCAGCACGCGGTGAGCGCCGTTCTCCTGGCCATGACCCATCCGGAGATGATCAGCCATTTGGGACTGGCGGTCCCCTTCTTTGGCGATCAGGCGACCCCCGAGCTGGAAGCAATCTTCGAGCTCCTCTACCAAGCTAGGCCCGATCTCCGCTGGCTGCTCTGGGGCGGCGAGGACGATGATCTGGTAACGCCCGCCGAGGTCGGGCGCCTGACAGATCTCATCGCCGAGGCCGGATTCGAGGTGTCCTGGACGAACGTGCCTCATGCGAGCCACTTGGAGGGCATGCTCTTGAACGTGGAGGCACTCCTCTTCCACGCGACTTCCGGAGCGCCGGCCACCTTGGATGAGCCCTGAGCGCGAGGCGCGGGACCGCCCACCCATAGGCGGGCTGGTGTTCGCGGCGTTTCTGGCGCTCACGGCCTTTGCGGTCGACCCAGGTGTCCACAGGGTGTTTACGACACCGCGGCTCGCCGCCTTGGGCGTCGGGTCCGCTCTGTTGGCGATGGGATGGAGTGTCCACCTGCTACGCCTCGCGGACCGGGCTCGCATTTCCTTCTCCGCGATCGAATGGTTGCTAGGTCTATCGATCCTGTGGAAGCTCGCGACGAGCCCTGGGTGGACGTCCGATCTAGGTGCCGTCGGATTTCGCGCGCAGCTCGCGTTGCTCACCGTGACCTTCGTCACCCGCCAGTACGTTGGCCGAGGGATGGATGACGACTCGGCACGCTCAACCACACGAAGAACCCTCGTTGTGGGAGACGCCATGCATGCTCTGTGGATCTGCGCGACAGCGCAGGCGGTGCTGGGTCTGGCTCAGGCCGTGGCTGCGGGAGCTGTCCGGTACGACTCGGGTCCACTCAAGACCCCCATGGTGGGCGCGTTAGGGTCGCCGAACAGTCTCGGAGCCTTCCTCGCGCTGGGGGCGCTGGCATCCGGGTTCTCGATCCTTTCCGCACGATCACGTGCCGGGCGTATCATTCCCGGCATGGCCTTGCTCGTCATCGCGACCGCTCTACTCGCCAACGGGAGTCGAGGCGCGGTTCTAGGTGGAGCGGCGGGGTGCCTTGCGGTCTACCTGGCAACACGCCGATGGAAGAGAGGCCCGCTAGGGACTGCCATCGAAGGTCGCGCGACAGCAATGATCGCTCGCCGTGGCGCGCCGGTCGTCCTGTTCCTGTCCTCCCTCGTCGTACTCGGCGCAACGCTCCATGCCCTCGACCCGGATTCCGGCCGTGGACGGATCATGGTTTGGGAAATAACAGCGGATATGATCGGCGAAAATCCCACGAGGGGGGTCGGGGCGGGATCTTTCGATGTCGCTTATCCGCCGTATCAGGCCGCTTACTTCGACGACCCCGACCACCAAGCGTGGACACACAAAGCCATCGGTGCGGAACATGCCTTCAACGAATACCTCTCGGCGACGGCCGAGTCCGGGATTCCGGGAGGAGTACTGTTCATACTGCCGTGGGTCCTGGCGCTTGCGGCGCTGCTTACGAACTCCAAAGGAGAGTCGGATCGGGCTCGGTGGCTGCGCCTCGGTGGAGCGGGCGTTCTCATCGGCCTGTTGGTGCACGCCTCGGTAGACGCGGTGCTCGCCATACCGTCGATAGCGCTCACGGGGCACGTGCTACTGGGATTCGCGCCCATGACGAAAGGGACGGTCTCGCTACGGGTTTCTCGGCGCGTTAGGATCGCCATTCTCGGTGTCGCCCTGGGCTACGCTGCGTTCTTGGGAGCCTCGCTCGCCCGTGAGTACCCAGCACGTCAGCTCTGGCTCAAGGGGCTCGCGGCTGCCGGAACGACGCAAGCGGCCACCGATCTCCAAAGCGCCGCGGAGGCGCTTCCCGGTGAGGGGGAAGTACTCCGGGACCTGGGCAATGCCCTTCTCGCGGCCGACGACCCCGGCGGCGCTATAGTCGCGCTCGAAGCGGCTCGTAACCGCACTGGCCATCCGAACCTCCACCTCGATCTGGCTCGTGCCTTCCTTCGCGCCGGAGAGCCGACGCTGGCCCGGCTCCATGCTGACTCTGCCCGCAGTATCTTTCCCGACCGTTTGGCGCCCCATCTGGCTCTGGCCCACGTGTACAGAGTTTCCGGGGACGACGACCGGGCCATGGAGTCGTTGGCTCGCGTGATCAACAAGGAGACGCGCGTCCAATCCGCGACGGTGGACTCTCTCGCTGACGAGGCGACAACTTTGTGGACTTCGTGGTACGGCAGCCCTCCTCCGAGGGCGGGAGCGAGACGGTGACCACACGCGAAGAGTTCCGACCGACCGACGCCGACCGGATGGCGGACGTATTTCTCACGATCTTCGCCGTCTGGGTGGTGCTGATCATCCTGATGTTCGTGCGAGCGGGGCCTGCCTGAGGGGAACGCAAAGAGGGGGCCGGTCGGAAGACCGGCCCCCTCTTACGGAAAATCGCCTACCGAAGTCTACTTTATCTCCGGATCCCCGCCAGTGCCCAGCACACAAGCAATGAACTGAGCGCTATTCTCAGCGGAAGGACGCCCTCCGGTCAAAAAGCCGAGGCAGACCTTGCCTTTGGCCG
>JADFRS010000227.1 GCA_022561145.1 Gemmatimonadota bacterium | reverse complement strand
GAGGTCGGAGCCAGCGGTACGCTCCGAGGGACGGACACGAACGACACCGAGTATCTTTCGGGAAATGTCAACGTGTCCCGGACTGCACCGACGTGGAAGTGGAACTTTGGTGGATCATGGAACCGACAGGTCATCGAGACCCTGCTCAGTGACTCGACGACCTTCAGCTCGACTCTCGTCGACTGGAGAGCCGGGAGCGAGACGGTGTACGCGGTCGCTGCCCATTGGTCGCTCGGCATCACAACGTCGTTCGCGAGCCTCCCGCGCGACAATCAAGAGCTTCGGGTGCGGGTCACGCCCGCGCTGGAGTACAGCGTCTTCCCTTACGAGGATGCCACTCGTCGCTCGCTGACCGCGCGGTACTCCGCCGGGCCGGTCTATCGCGACTACCAGGAGACCACAATTTTTGGCGAAGAGGAGGAAACGCGCTTCGAGGAAGCAGTCCAACTACGGTATTCCCAGCGTCAACCGTGGGGGGACGGCTCGGCGTCCGTCGCCGCGACGCACATCCTGGATGACGTCGCCAAACACAACGTGGTCCTACGGGGGGAACTCAGCCTCAAAGTCGTCCGAGGCCTCAGGTTGAACGTCAGCGCAAACGCGTCGTGGGTGACCGACCAGATCTACATTTCCGCCAAGGGCGCAACCGACGCCGAGATCCTCCTCAACCTCCGAACTCGTGAGTCGGACTTCAACTACGGGTTCAGCTTCGGCTTCTCCTACCGGTTCGGCTCGATCTACAACAACGTCGTGAACAACCGCTTCCGCTAATTCGGGCGCGAGCTTCGCGAAGAGCTGCTCTTTGGCGGCGGCTTCAGGCGGCCAGCGAAGCCACTGGACAGGGAGGAGGCGCCCCAGGTACCCTACGATCGACCCGCAGCAGTAAGGAGTACCATGGACCGTTGCCACCTCACGATCGCCCTCCTCGCCGTCTTCGCCCTTCCCGCCGTGGCCGTCGCGCAACTTCCGACGCCGGAAGAGTACGCGGAGCGGGCTGAAGAATCCGAGAACGCACCGCTCTTCCAGTCCTTCGAGCCGCTCAAGATCACGCTTCGCACCGACATCGAATGGCTGCGCGACGAGAGGAACGACTCGGTGGAGGTCGAGGGCACGGCCACCTTCATCGACCTCGACGGCTCGGAGGTAGTGAAACCTGTCGACGTCCGGACTCGCGGCCTTTTCCGGCTGAACAAGCAGAACTGCAATTTCCCGCCGCTGCGCTTGGACTTCCCGCGGAGTCAGATGGAGGGCACGGTCTTCGAGGGGCAGAACCGGCTCAAGCTCGTCACGCCGTGCAACGACGGCAGGGACGACTATCAGAGATACGTCTACAACGAGTATCTGGCGTATCGCGTCCTCAATGTGCTGAGCCCGTACAGCAACCGTGTCCGGCTCGTCGAGATCACGTATGAGGACATCGAGGACGACTACGACACCCGCACGAAGATCGGTTTCCTGATCGAAGACGACGAGCGGATGGCCGAGCGCAACCGGGCGACCTACCTCGAGGTCGCTGGGCTGATGCCTATGATGGCGGACGGCCCTCAGTCCGTCATCGTCGCCGTGTTCAACTATATGATCGGCAACCTGGACTGGTCCCCGGTCTACTTCCACAACGTCAAGCTCATCCGCACCGAGGACGCAAGGTACATCACGGTGCCCTACGACTTCGACTTCGCAGGTGTTGTGAACGCCCGGTACGCGACCCCGCCGCCAGAGCTAACCGAACGGAACAGGATCACACGCGTTACGCAGCGCCTGTACCGCGGGTTCTGCCGAGCCGAGCTTCAATATGAGCCGGTGGCCGAGCTCTTCAACTCCAAGCGACAGGAGCTCCAGGATCTGTATCAGAGCTTCGAGCTGCACGAAGAGGACGACATCGAGGACGCGCTCGACTACTTCGAGGACTTCTGGAAGGTCATCGACGATCCGGAGGAGTTCGAGGACGAGATCATCGACGACTGCCGGGATCCGGAGACTCGTAGGTGATCCTCCAAGGTCTCGAGACGCTCTTCGTTCACCATCGGCGTTGGAACATCGATTTCGGGATCAACGCGTGGACGCCTTTGGTTCCGTCCACGATCTGGGTCACCACGAGATGTATCGCTACACTCGACAGGGCGATGGCCGTTTCGCCCTATGAGCGATGTCTCCATCGCGGAAGCCGACACCTCGCCATACCCCGGTGCACCGTGGCCGTCTCACGACAGGATAACCGACAGGAACCAGAAACGGGTCATAGGAGCGACGACGTCGTCGTTCGTCCGGTTTCCTATGAAGGTCTAAAGGCTTCTGCTCGATTTGCTGTTCGGCTCTACCGGAGATGGCCAAGGCAGTCGGACTTGCGCCAGGCCCTAGGGCGCGTCGCCTTCCGCCACGTTTTGCGACACCGGGTGCCGAGAACGTAGCTAATCGTTCCGAATCGCCTCCACCGGGTTGATCCGGCTTGCCTGGGGGATAGTCGAAGTCCGCCGATCAGGAATAGGATCGGCGACGGTGCGACGAGGCCTATCGCGAGCCGTCGCGCGGCGTTGGTGCATGGCTCGGAGCTGAGGACAGATCCCCCGTCCCCCGAGAAGGGGATCAATCCAGCCGGTAGCTGTCGGGCATCCCGAGACGGGTCATCGTGTTGAGGATCCTGCACGCGAGTTGCACCTCCACGCGTTGCCCTGCCAGGGTACGACTCCTCATGCCTCGACCGATGATCGTCTTGTACCGGTAGATGGCATTCTCAGCCATGGCGCGCTGGCTGTAGCCCGAGCGCTTGTGCCATTCGCGCCGACCGCGTCCTGTTCCAAAACTCAACCGAGGGATTCAAGCTGCGTCTCGATAGTAATGGCTGAGGATTCCACCTAACCGTTCGTGACGCAGAACTACACCCTCCGAGGGTTTTGGAACGCCTGCGATCGGCCGGTTGCCGATGCCCTGGTGGGGACGCTCGAGATGATAGTGCTCGATATAGCTCCCGACTGCCCTTCGCAGGTGGCGCTCGCCGATCAAGACCATCCGGTCCAGGCACTCCGACTTGATCGAAAGTACGAAACGTTCTGCATACGCGTTCAGGTTCGGGCTCCTCGGGGGTAGGCGCACCGACGCGACACCCGCGTGGCTGAGAAGCTCCCGGAAGTCGCGTGTGTAGAGCGGGTCCCTGTCATGGATCAGGAAGCCCTTCCCGTTCAAGAAGCCGCTGACGTCATCGATCAGGTTCCGCGCCACCTGCTGCATCCACAGCCCATTGGGGACCGGTACGATCCCCGCAATTTCCACTCGCCTCGTGGGAAGGTCGATCACGAAGAACACCAGGTATCTGATGAGCCCGATCTTGGTCCACACCTCGATGGTGAAGAAGTCAGCCGCCGCCAGCGCCTCCCAATGCGCCTTCAAGAACTTCGACCACGGCATATGCGGTAACCGCTCCGGTGCGGGCCCGATCCCACGCTCCTTCAGAATCCGCCGTACCGTTGATCGCGAGACCAAGTGTCCCAACTTCGACAGCTCCCCGACGATACGCGTGTAGCCCCAGCTCTCGTTCTCACTCGCCATGCGCACGGCGAGGGAACGGATTTCGCCCGCTATCGCCGGTCTGCCAGGGCCTCGCATTAGGCTGCCGTCGTACTTCCGGGCGATCAGCTCCCGATGCCACCTGAGAATCGTGTTTGGTGTCACGATCGAGCCGAACTCTCTCAGCCCCCGTCGCCCCACAGGCTTACCCTTCACGGCCAGTCTTCTTCGCTGATCATCTGTGAACCGCAGGCGCTTCTTGCCGTGCAGCTCACGCAGGACGCGGTTCTCTTCCTTCAGATATGCGTTGACCGCTCGGTGCTCCTCATTCACCCACCCCGCAAGCATCATGATGAGCATCTGCAAAGGCACGTTCAGCATCCACCACCCCGTTCCAAAAAACAGAAACCCGACCCACAACGCGCGAGTCCGAGCACGCTAACCTGCTGTCAGCGCTCGCTTTGATGCTAGGCTGAGTTTTGGAACAGGACGAGGTCATCAGTGTGGCGAGCATAACTCATGGTCGATGACGACAAACCAGATCGGAAACGGTGTACAGCGTACCTGTTTCAATGTCGATCGGTTTCAGGGGGGGGATTGCGCTTCGGAGTGCCGGAAACCGCGAGCCTGGTTCGTTGCCTTGGGCCTGCGGGTACTCCTCCATCTTCCCGCATCGATGATTCCTTCTGCAACCGCATAGTCGTACAGCTTTTCTTCCAGGATACGCCGCCCTCGGAAGATTCGGCTCTTCACAGTCCCTACCGGAACGGCCACGATCTCCGCGATCTCCGGGTACGAGAGACCTTCGAGATCGGAGAGCACTACGGCGTCTCGAAATTGCGCCGGGAGACCCTCTAGCGCCCGCAGGACCTCTTCGTCGACCATCTCACCCCAGAATGCCCGCTCCGGGTCTCGGTCTCTAACGGCCAAGAAAACCGCGGATTCTCGAGAGATGCTCCGGGGGTCCTTGTCCGCGACCGCATTCACGATCTCCTTTTGGCGCCGGGCCCTTTCCTGGCGGCGGCGAAACAGGTTCCTGCAGATAGTAAACAGCCAACTCTTGGCCTTGGTTCGCGGGGTGTATTGGTCCCAGTGCTGGTAGGCTCGAAGGAAGGTATCCTGACTGAGGTCGGCGGCCCCGTCCGGATCTCCGGTCAGCCCAAGGCCGAAATAGTACACCGCGGCCATGTGTGGGAGGGCTTCTTCCCGAAAGGTGTGGTCGCGGGACAGGTCCGGGGCTCCCGAGTCCGTCACGGTAGAGCTGTGAGCATGGGTCAGTCAGGAAATACGAACCCCTCGCCTCGAAGGAATGTGAAGAGCCCCCCTCGGTCCTGATCCTTTAGGAAGACTACTGCTGCGAGTTCGAGCTTCAAGACCTTGCGCGCGACCTTGCGCTCGTGCTTGATGTCCTCGGCCAGGTAGACGGTCGCCATGCCGCCTTCGCCTAGCTCACGCTCGATGCGGTAGCGGCCCTCTAGGGCTGCGTTCACGCGGGTGA
>JADFRS010000062.1 GCA_022561145.1 Gemmatimonadota bacterium | reverse complement strand
AGGCGACCTTCATTTTGGCGCGAAACGGATCATAAATCGACATTTGCCTCAACTTCCGCTGGAACGATTACGCAGGATGAACCCACCCACTCGGCACCTACTACACGATGGCGAACCCGGTGGTCCACTCTAACATCCGCTCTTCTTGGACGAACCTCAAGCCCGGTAGGGTTGCACTCCTCTAGTCGCCGATCTCGTATCTAGTCGACGATCTCGTAGTCGGCATCGACGACTTCCTCATCTGTGGCTTTGCCCCCGGCATCCTCTGCGTCCCCTTCGGCGCCGTCACCGGCCCCCTCCTCCTCGCTTTCGTCGGTTTCGTCCGCTTGTGACTGATACATTTCCTGGCCGGCCGCGCTGAACGCCTGCATGAGCTCGTCCCGCGCGCTGTTGAGCGTCGCCGTATCGTCACCCTTGAGGGCTTCCTTGGCAGCTTCGACGGACTCTTTCAGCCGTTCCCGCGTCTCCTCGGAGACCTGATCGGCCCACTCCGCAGAGTCCTTCTCGACCTGGTAGACCAGCGAGTCGAGCTGGTTCCTCGATTCGACCTTCTCACGCTTCGCCTCGTCCTCCTCGGCGTGGGCATCGGCGTCTCGCACCATGCGGTCGACCTCGGCATCGCTCAGGCCGCTGGACTCCTCGATCCGGATCTTCTGCTCCTTGCCGGTCGCCTGGTCCTGGGCAGACACGTGGAGGATGCCGTTGGCGTCGATGTCGAACGTCACGTCGACCTGCGGCATGCCCCGGGGCACCGGCGGAATCCCGGTGAGCTGGAACTTGCCGATGGTCTTGTTGTCGATAGCCATCTTCCGTTCGCCCTGGAGCACGTGAATCTCCACCGTCGTTTGATTGTCCTCCGCGGTGGAGAAGACTTCGGCCTTCTTGGTGGGGATCGTCGTGTTCCGCGGGATCAGGCTGGTCATCACGCCGCCCAACGTCTCGATACCGAGCGATAAGGGTGTCACGTCCAGCAGCAGGACGTCTTTCACGTCACCCGCGAGCACGCCGCCCTGGATCGAGGCGCCCACGCCCACGACCTCGTCGGCGTTCACCCCCTTGTGAGGATCCTTCCCGAAGAACTTCTCCACCACCTCCTGGATCTTGGGGATCCGTGTGGAACCACCCACGAGAATCACCTCGTCGATGTCGGCTGCCTTGAGGCCGGCGTCGTCGAGCGCCCTCTGCATCGGCTCTTTCGTGCGTTCGATCAGGTCATCGACCAGCTGCTCGAACTTGGCCCGTGTGAGGCTGTAGTTCAGGTGCTTCGGCCCTTCCTGCGTCGCCGTGATGAAGGGGAGGTTGATGTCTGTGGACTGTGTCGTGGACAACTCCATCTTGGCCTTTTCAGAGGCTTCCTTGAGCCGCTGAAGCGCCATGGCGTCCTGGGCCAGGTCGATCCCCTGATCCTTCTTGAACTCCGTCACCAGCCAGTTGATGATGCGCTGGTCGAAGTCGTCGCCGCCGAGGTGGGTGTCACCGTTCGTGGACTTCACCTCGAAAACGCCGTCGCCGAGCTCCAGAATGGAGATGTCGTACGTACCACCCCCGAGGTCGAATACGGCGATCTTCTCGTCCGCTTGCTTGTCGAGCCCGTAGGCGAGCGCCGCAGCGGTGGGCTCGTTGATGATACGAAGCACCTCGAGGCCGGCGATCTTGCCGGCGTCCTTGGTGGCCTGCCGCTGGGCGTCGTTGAAATACGCGGGCACCGTGATGACGGCCTGGGAGACCTTCGTACCGAGATAGTCCTCCGCGGTCTGTCGCATCTTCTGGAGGATCATCGCCGAAATTTCGGGGGGAGTGAACGTCTTGTCGGCATTAGGGACCTTGATCTGCACCCGGCCCTTGGCGTCGGTCACCACCTCGTACGGGACGAGCTTCTGCTCCTCGGTGACCTCCGTGCCTTGCCGTCCCATGAACCGCTTGATCGAGAAAATCGTGTTCTCGGGATTGGTGATTGCTTGGCGTCGCGCGACCTGCCCGACCAGACGCTCCCCGTCCTTGGTAAAGGCGACGACCGAAGGCGTTGTCCGGCCTCCCTCGGAGTTCGGGATGACGACGGGCTCTCCGCCCTCCATCACCGCCACGACGGAGTTGGTCGTGCCCAAATCGATTCCGATGACCTTGCCCATTTCGCTCCTCGATGTGTCTGTAGTGCTTCCGGGACCGTCACGTCCCGGCGATGACATACGCGTTTCCAATGGCACGACCTATGCAATGACCGTGCCTGAGACAGGGCGTCAAAGACCGCCATAGTGGCGGGTTTTCACGCAAAGTGCGCCAAAATGGCAGACTCTTTGGGACTGTGCCGTGTTTCCGCTCTACGATGACAACCCGACAGAGATCTTTCCCATCGTTACGCTGGCTCTTATCGGGCTTTCGGTGGGCGTGTGGGTACTCATCCAGGGCGGTGGGTTTACGCCGGAGTTACTCGATGGGTCGATCTGCTCCCTGGGCGTGATCCCGGCCGAAGTCACACGTAGTTTCGGCGACGGCTCGATCCGGCTCACGGGGACCGGCCCATGCGTATTCGGCGGCCTCGCGTGGGGAGCCCTCCCCACCTCGGTCTTTCTCCATGGGAGTTGGGTCCACCTCATTAGCAACATGTGGTTCCTGTGGATCTTCGGGAACAACGTCGAGGATGCCATGGGCCATCTCCGGTTCGCGGTGTTCTATGTGCTCACCGGTGTGATCGCCGCTCTAGGGCATGTGGCGATCGAGCCGGCGTCGAGCCTGCCGCTCGTCGGCGCGTCCGGCGCCATCAGCGCCATCATGGGTGCGTACCTCGTGCTCTACCCGCGGGCCCGTGTAGCCACGCTCTTCGTGTTCATCATCGTCTTCAGGATCATACGGCTCCCGGCGTTCGTGATGCTCGGCATGTGGTTCGCCTACCAGCTTCTCGCCTCGCTCCTCACGCCGGTGGGAGTGGGTGGGGGCGTCGCCTTCGCGGCGCATATCACGGGCTTCCTGGCCGGCCTCGGTCTGATCCTCATTTTCAGGGATCCAAGGCTGGTAGCGGGCAAGCGGAGCCTTGCCGCCTTGGCCGTGGACCCCTGACCCACGTATTCTCCCCCCCGTCCGTGGCCGTGATGCCGTGGCCCGCTATTCTTCCGATCAGGACGGGGTCCGCGAATGAAGCGACCGTCGCGTGGAGTACTCGCGCTCTGGCTCGTAGCTGGAACGTTCTTTGCCACCGGCCTGGGATTGGCCGTGACGGACCTCGTGGCATCCGCCCCCGCCGCCGATGCGGTCGAGGAGGCGCCCGCGGCCGTGATGTCGATATCGGCTGCTGCCGCGCCCGCCCAGGCGCGTGGGATCTCCCCGATTGGGCGCGACCTGGATACTCCTCTCAGCGAGCGTCTTCGGTCGCTACTGGGCCTAGCGGTACTCGGCCTGCTTGCTTGGGCGATGAGCGTGAACCGAAAGCTGATCCCATGGCGCGTGGTGTTTTGGGGCGTTGCTCTCCAGTTGATCTTCGCCGTGTTCATCCTCAAGACGCCGATGGGTGGGTTCATCTTCGACGGGCTCAACCGTGGCGTGATGGCGCTGCTCGGCTTCACTGTCAACGGCGCCAGTTTCCTCTTCGGAAACCTCGTTTGGGATTACGTGCCGGTAGGTGCCGGTGTAGCGGGCGTTGAGGGCCAGGGCCAGGCGTTCCAGGAAGCGGGACAAGTGGCGCGCACGGGTGCTCTGTTCGCGTTCAACGTGCTACCGACGATCATCTTCTTCTCGTCTCTAATGACGATCCTCTACCACCTGGGCGTCATGCAGGTCGTGGTGAAGGGCGTCGCGTGGGTGATGCAGCGCACGATGCATACTTCGGGAGCCGAGACGCTGTCGGCCGCCGGCAACATCTTTGTGGGCCAGACGGAGTCCCCGCTGCTGATCAAGCCATTCATTGAGCGCATGACCATGTCGGAGCTCATGGCCGTGATGACCGGGGGATTCGCGACCGTGGCGGGCGGAGTGATGGCGGCCTACGTGGGCATGCTGGTTGCGTTTTTCCCTGACATCGCCGGACACCTGATGGCCGCCTCGGTGATGTCCGCGCCCGCGGCGCTGATGATCGCCAAGATCATGTACCCGGAGGAGGAGGAGCCGGAGACCGCGGGGAGCCTCGAGCTCGCCGTCGACCGTCCGGACGTGAACGTCATCGAAGCGGCCGCCCGGGGTGCGTCCGAGGGCCTGTCCTTAGCTCTCAACGTCGGCGCCATGCTATTGGCGTTCGTGGCTCTGGTCTACATGCTGGACGCGATCCTGGGCCTCATGGGCGGCCTGGTCGGCCTCGAGTCGCTGTCGATTCAGCAGCTGCTCGGTTGGGTGCTCTCACCCATTGCGTGGATCATGGGCGTGCCCTGGGCCGACGCCACCACGGTGGGGGGTCTCTTGGGCATGAAGATGGCGCTAAACGAGTTCTTTGCGTACCTGCAACTCGCCAACCTTCTCAACAGCAGTGGTGACGCCTTGAGCCCCCGCTCGGTGGTCATCGTGACCTACGCCCTCTCGGGCTTCGCCAACTTCTCGTCCATCGCCATCCAGATCGGTGGCATCGGTGGCATCGCGCCCAACCGTCGCCAGGATCTGTCTCGGATAGGGCTCCGGGCCATGATCGCCGGGACGATCGCCGCTTTCATGACGGCTACTGTAGCAGGAATGCTGGTGTGATCTGGCCCAGACCTTTGCTGAGGGCGTCGTGACGGTGGACATCGCCGCTGCGGCTGTCGCCCTCGAAGAGGCTCTTCCCGACCGACCCGAGGTGTTGCTTGTGTTGGGCTCCGGCCTGAGCGGCATGGCCGAGCTCGTCGAAGCGGCCGTCGAAATACCCTTTGGAGCGGTGCCCGGATACCCCGTAACACTGGTGGCCGGACACCCCGGCCGATATGTGGCCGGGCGGATCGACGGGAGGCCGGTGCTGATTCAGGCGGGTCGGTTTCACTCGTATGAAGGCCATGATATGGACGTGGTCGCCGCCCCCATCAGGGTGGCCGCCGCCCTGGGCGTGGGCACCGTGATCCTGACCAACGCGGCCGGCGGAATCGCCCGGGAACTGGAGCTGGGAAGCATCATGATGATCGATGACCATATGAACCTTCAGTGGCGGTCGGCTCTGGCCGGCCCCCTCGTGGGCGACGAGCAGCGCTTTCCGGACATGAGCGAACCGTATGACCGGCGCCTCCAGGCGCTGAGCATGCAGGTGGCGCGGGATCTGCGGATGCCACTGTCTCGTGGGACCTATGCCGCGGTGGCCGGGCCGAGCTTCGAGACGCCCGCCGAGGTGCGCATGCTGAAGTTTTTCGGGGCCGATGCCGTTGGCATGTCCACCGTGCCCGAGGCGACGGTGGCCCGAGCTCTCGGCATGCGGGTGCTGGCATTCTCGATGATCTCGAACCGCGCCGCCCGCAGGGGCGGCGAGGGCCTCAGCCACGCCGAGGTGCTGGAGACGGGAGGAAAGGCTAGCGTCGCGTTGGAGGCCCTGATTCGCGGTGTCATGGAGAGGATGGAACCGTGATCAGGACCGGCGTAGGATACGCGGACTCACCAGGTGGCTGACCGGGCCCCGGCCACCACCGAGGCCCGGTGCGCCGGCGATGGCGCGGGCCACGAAGTCGATGGCGGTGTCTACCGCATCGGGGAGTGGAAGTCCCAGTGCCAAACCGGCGGCGACCGCAGCGGAGAGGGTACAGCCGGTTCCGTGGGTGTGCGGCGTGTCCAAGCGCGGGCGGCGCCATTCCCGCATTTCCGAGCCGTCGTGGAGGATGTCCACGACCTCGTCCCCACGGAGGTGGCCTCCCTTCATGAGGACTGCCCGAGCACCCCGTTCGATGATGCGGTCGGCCGCAGCACGCATGTCATCCGAGTTCACGATATCGAGGTCGGCCAGAACCGACGCCTCCGCCAGGTTCGGCGTGGACAGGTCGGCGAGAGGGACCAGCCGCCGCGCTACCGCCGCTTCGGCGTCGGCATCCAGGAGCCGGTGCCCGGACGTTGCGACCATCACGGGGTCGAGAACGTATGGGCCCAGGTCGTGCTGCTCCAGGGCGTCGGCCACCACTTCCACGAGCCGTGCGCTGGCGAGCATTCCGGTCTTGACCGCGCTCGGCGGAAGGTCGTCGGCCACGGCGTCGATTTGCGCCCGCACGATGTCTGGTGGCAGGGGGTGGACCATCGAGACGCCCCTGGTATTCTGGGCGGTGACGGCGGTCACCGCCGAGGTGCCGAAGACGCCGAACGCCTGAAACGTCTTGAGGTCGGCCTGAATACCGGCGCCGCCCCCACTGTCGCTCCCGGCAATGGTGAGCACGATGGGAAGTGAGTCGTTCATGGGAGTGGAAAGTATAGACCGCGGCTTCCCGAGGGGGAACTGAGGCCCGATGACGTTGAGTGACCAGAAACGGCGGTTGATTGGCCGGCTGTCCCCCCGGAAGACCCGTGAACGAGAGGGCCTTGTGCTCATCGAGGGTGTGCGTGCGGTGGGCGAGGCCCTCGATGCCGGCGTGAAGGTCCGGTTCGCTTTGCAGTCGCAGGACCTACACCGCACCGCTGGTGGAGCCGCTCTCGCTGAGCGCCTACAGGCAGCCGGCTTTTCCGTGGAGGACATGACCGACCGCGAGATGGCCGGTGCGGCGGACACCCGGTCGTCGCAGGGTGTGCTGCTGGTGTGTGAGGAGCCGTCGTCGACGCTCGACGGCCTTCGGGTGGACTCCTCGGCCCGTCACCTTCTGTTGGATGGAGTACAGGATCCCGGAAACGTGGGCACCATGATTCGAGCCGCACGCGTTTTTGCGCTCGCCGGTGTGGTCGTGTTGGACGGCAGCGCCGATCCATGGGGCCCAAAGGCCGTCCGAAGTAGTGCGGGCAGTTGCTTCCACATCCCGGTGGTGACCGCGCCTTGGAGAGAAGCGGAGCCTTGGTTGGTCTCGGCAGGCGTGAGTCTTCTGGCGGGAGATCCGTGCGGACACGATGTTTCCAAGGTCCGGCCACCGGGCCCCTGGGGCCTCGTGATCGGGAGCGAGGGAGCCGGTGTACGACCGGAGATCTTGGAGTCGGCCGATCCGGTCGCCGTGCCGATGGCTGGTGGGTCCGACTCCCTCAACGCGGCGATGGCCGGGGCAATCCTACTCTATGCCCTGACCTCCACCGGTGGACCCTGACCGAGACGACTGTGATCGAATTACTCATGAGTGAGCCGATCTACGCGGCCGTGATGGCCGGTATGCTCGGCCTCCTGCTGGGATCTTTTCTGAACGTCTGCTCATTCCGCTGGCCGAACGATGAGTCCGTGGTCTCGCCGCGGTCACACTGTCCGTCGTGCGACCAGATGCTTCCCTGGTACGACAACATCCCCGTGTTGAGCTATTTCATTCTGAGGGGCCGGTGCCGGTCCTGCCGCACCACCATCTCGATGCAGTACCCGCTCGCCGAATTGACTACCGGAGTGATCTGGGCAGGCCTTTTCTGGTACCACGGATTGAGCGGGGAAGCGCTTCGCGGCGCCTTGTTCCTCACGATCCTGTTCGGCATCGCGCTCACCGACGCCCGCTACTACATCATTCCCGACGAGTTCTCCCTGGGTGGACTCGTCCTCGGGCTCGCGGCCGCGTTTTTGCCCGGTGGTCTGACGGCGCTCGAGGCCGTGTTGGGCGCCGCCTTGGGATTCGGCCTGCTGATGGCGGTCGCTCAGGCGGGCAAGTGGGCGTTCAAGAAGGACGCCATGGGTGGAGGCGACATCAAGATGATGGCGATGATCGGCGCGTTTCTGGGAATACCCGGGGCGTTGCTCACCATCTTCCTCGGGGCGCTGTTGGGGTCGGTGGTGTTCGGCCCGATCTCATGGAAGACAGGTAAGTTGGTGCCGTTCGGGATCTTCCTGTCGGCGGGTGCCGCGATAACCTACGGGTGGGGCGGGGATATCATAGGGTGGTATGTAAGCACGATCCTGGAAATGTGACACGCGCGCGCCCGGACGGAAGGGTTGCATGCTCTTAGGGATCTGAGCAGTCTCGCTGGTAGCCACACTTGAGACACACGATCTTGCAGTCCCGCTCCAGCACCGGTCCGCCGCACAGCTCGCACACGGTCTCGGCTTGTCCGATGCCTTGAGCTCTGTATTCCTTGGCCAGCTCCACGTAGTGCCGGCCGCCACGTGAGATCCACTCGGCCGCAGAGCCGTCCAACTGCTTCTTGATCCGTGCCGGCACGCCGGCCACCAGGCTGCGATCGGGAATACGTGCACCCTCCAAGACCACGGCGTTCGCGGCCACGACACACTCGATACCGATTACGGCCTCCTGGAGGATGACGGCGTTCATGCCCACGATCGAACGATCCCCGATCGAGCAGCTCTCGAACTTCGCGCCGTGACCGACGGTCACGTACTCCCCGACGATCGTCGGGCCCCAGTCTCCTACGTGCACCACGCAGTTGTCCTGGATGCTCGAGCCTTCCCCCACCACGATGCCGTTGTCAGGGTCGTCCCCTCGGAGCACCGCGCCGAACCACACGCTGGCGCCGGCCCCGATCGTCACGTCACCGATCAACACGCCCGTCGGCGCCAGGAAGGCGTCGTCCGCCACACGGGGCCATTTGCCGTTGAATGGTAGGATGACGGCCACTCGTTACGCGGGCGTTCGGTGGGAGCCCATTACGACGGCTCGCCCTCCGTCGCGGACGGTGGCTTGCCGAGCCGTGCCTTGAGCACCTGAGTCTCACTGGCTTCCAGGATCTCGATCGTCACACCGTAGCGCTCGATCTTCTCGTTGGCCTTGGGCACATAGCCGAGCTCCTCCAGAATCAGGCCGTTCAGCGAGCGGTGTTCGAGCCGTGGTAAGGCCACGTTGAAGGCGTGGTTTATTTCACGTACGTCCACGCTACCCAAGGCGATGATTTCGCTCTTGGAGATCCGGATGAGCGGCTCCTCCGTGATGTCCGTCTCGTCCTCGATCTCACCGACCAACTCCTCCAACACGTCTTCCAGCGTGACGAGGCCATCGGTGCCACCGAACTCGTCCGCAACGATCCCCATGTGGATGCGACGCACCTGGAACTGGCGAAGCAGCCGCGTGAGTGACAATGAGCCAGGCACGAACAGGGGCTCACGAGACAACTGGGATAACCGTACCGTCACCCGTCCGGCGATGTGAGCCTCCAACGCTTCCCGAACATGGAGGATGCCGGTCATGTCGTCGATGCCTTCGCCGTACACCGGCACACGCGAGTAGGGGACCGCCCGCATCTCGTCGACGACCTCTGCCACCGTGAGCGAATCCTTCAATGAGAAGATGTCCACCCGGGGGGTCATGACTTCCCAGGCGGTCAACTCATCGAGTCGAAAGGCTCGTTCGACGAGAAGGTGCTCATCCTCGCCCACCACTCCCTCTTGCTTACCCAGTTCGGCGATGTCACGCACGACCCGCTCCTCGTGTGTGGAGCCGTCCTCATCACCGTCACCGTTGAAGATCTTCCCGAGCGGGCCCACTACTACCCCAACGACACGATTCGCCACTTCGAGCGGGGGCGCTGCACTGAGCGCGAGCTTGAGGGGGCGCCGTTCCGCAGCCGCCTTTGGGAACAGCTGCCCGACCAGCAGGATCACCGGCACGCCGAGCACGGCCGCGATGATACCTCCGGTGACGCCGTTACTCGATACGCCGGCCAATATCAGCAGGGTGAGGGCCGATAGGTTGAGTACGCCGGTCAGGAAGAGCACCGAGGCACGAAGTCTGGATGGTATTGCCCGCAAGCCGGCGAGCGCCTCAGCGCCACGGAAACCCTCCTCGGTGAGAGTTCGAAGACTCGACTTTCCGAGCGCGAAGACAGCGGCCTCCCCGGCGGCGAGGAAGGCGGAGCAAATAATCATGACCAGCGCCGCCGCTCCCAGCAGCCAGGTCATTGGGTCCTCTCTGCACTTGGCGAGCGGGGGCCCGCCTCTCTACTTGGACCTACGTCCATTCACCACTCTCTTCAATAATCTCCGCAACGACGTCGCGCGTGGTCCGCCCATCAGCCTCGGCCTCGAAGTTCAGAACGACCCGGTGGGCCAGAACTGCCGGAGCCACGGCACGTACATCATCGAACGAGGGGATGGCGTCGCCACGCACAGCCGCACGAGCCTTGGCTCCGAGCACCAAGAACTGAGATGCCCGCGGACCGGCTCCCCAACTCACATACTTCGATGCGACCGGAGATGTTTCCTCTTCGCCGGGGCGGGTCGCCCGAGCAAGCCGTACCGCATAGGACACAAGGGACGGTGGTGCGGGCACGCGCCGCACGAGGTGCTGCAGCTCGATGAGTTCAGAACTGTTGACCACGGGGCGAATCTGAGGCTGGTCCTCACCCGTGGTCCGCATGGCGATCTCTTCCTCTTCGTCCTTCGACGGATAGCCGATCACCAGCTCGAGCATGAATCGGTCGAGTTGCGCCTCCGGAAGCGGATAGGTGCCTTCCTGCTCGATCGGATTTTGGGTCGCCATCACGAAGAACGGCGCCTCTAACGGATATGTTTGGCCGGCGGCGGTGACCTCGCGCTCCTGCATGGCCTGCAGCAAAGCGGCCTGCGTCTTCGGAGGCGTGCGGTGGGCATGAGGTCGGGCGTAAACTGAATTCGGCTGAACTCGAGCTCCAGCGCCTCCGCCAGCGTCGAAATGAGCAGCGTCTTGGCCAGGCCGGGCACACCCACGAGCAGCACGTGCCCGTTGGCCAGTAGCGCCGTCAACAGGCCGCTCACCACGTCGTGTTGGCCAACGATCCTTTTCTCGACCTCGTTGCTCAGTTCCTGCGCGACCTCCGCCACGCGGTCGAGCAACTCGAGATCGCGATCCTGTACCGCGCCGTCGCTCTGAATGGTCATCGGCCCTTCCACGCCTCGCGCGGTAATACTGCGGGTTAGTGCTCAAGATCGGCGATCCGGGTGCCCTCATTGCCCGAGCCGCACGATCACGGAAATCGGCCTACACTGAGCACGTACACCGGGTCCAGCGCGATACGCTCTAGCCACCGTATCCGGTGCACGCGGCCAGGCGAACATAGAGCCCATTTTTCCGTGCCGTCAAGCGAAGATCCGTACATCCACGAGTGCTTGGAAACGGTCGGGAAGGGCGCTTGCGAAAAATTTCACAAACTTCTATCTTGGGCTGGCTGAAGGGCCGAGGAGGGAGGCGAAATGTCCGAAGAGCGCCCGCGCGCGCCTCGGGCTGCGGAATTGAGCCGCATCTCGGCCCAGTATATGGGCCACGGCCTGACCGTGGCTCTCGGCACCCTGCTTTTCTCCCTCATCGGTTGGTGGGTCGACTCGAAGCTGGGTACTACCCCCGTGCTGACGATCCTGGGTGCCTTCGTGGGTGCCGGAGCTGGTTTCTACAGACTGTACTATTACGTCGTGATCGAGCCTCGCCTGAAGTCCAATGACTCGGAGGACGAGCAGTGAGTTCTGTCGGTCGGTACGGTGCGACCGGTCTGCTGCTCCTGGTGGTCGTGGTCGCGGCGCTGTGGCCGTTCCTCGACGCCGGCGGGCGTTATGGCGTTGCGCTTGCCGCCGCCGTAGCCTATCCGATACAGGTATTCGCATTCTGGCTCTTGATACGATACCGGGAGAAGATGAATCCCTTTCTGGTCGTCTGGGCGGGCAGCACGCTCATCCGCATGGGAGTGATCGTGGTCACGGCCCTTTTGGTCATGCGAATCGACGCCATCGCGTCGGTGCCCACGCTCCTGGCGCTGGGGGGGTTCTTCTTCGGTCTCCTCCTGCTCGAGCCTGCGTTTTTTCGGTCCCATGTCCGCGAGAATACTGAACGATGACGAGCCTTCTCGCGCTGTTTCAGGGTCAGGAGGGAGCGACGCACGAAGCCGCCCAAGGTGCCCCGCCGGACCTGGAGCGGATGCTCATGCACCACCTCACGGACGGCAATGAGATCGAGTTCGAGATCCTGGGACGGGGTTTCACGGTCCACCTCCCCGAGTGGGATCCCATCCACATCGGCCAGCTGACCCTCGACCTCTCGCCGACCAAGCACACCGTTTTCATGCTGATCGCGGCTGCCCTGCTGGTGCTGGTCTTCGGAATGGTGGGGCGGGTCATGCAACGAAAATACCGGGACAAGGCTCCGTCGGGGTTCGCCAACGCCATGGAGGCCATGGTCCTCTACTTCCGAGACGAGATCGTCCGCCGGAACATCGGGCAAGGGGCCGACGGGTATACCTCGTACATTCTTACGCTGTTCTTTTTCGTCCTGGTCATGAACCTGTTGGGCTTGGTTCCCTTCGGGTCCACCGCGACCGGAAACCTCTCGGTCACCGGGGCGTTGGCGATCGTCTCCTTCGTGGTCGTCGAGGTGACGGGGATGGTGAAGCTGGGGGCGGCGGGCTACGCCAAGACCATCTTCTACGTGCCCCCGGGCCTTTCCCCCGCCATGGGAGCGGTCATGCTCATGATCATGACGCCCGTGGAGTTCCTGGGAAAGCTCACCAAGCCCTTCACCCTCGCCATCCGACTCTTCGCGAACATGGTGGCCGGCCACACGCTGGTCCTGTCCCTGCTGGGGATGATCTTCATGTTCACCAGCCTCACGTTCGGGAAGTGGGCTATCGCCGGGGCGTCCGTGGTGATGGTGGTCGCCTTTACACTGCTGGAGATCTTCGTGGCCTTTCTTCAGGCCTACATCTTCGCCATGCTCACCTCGGTGTTCATCGGGATGATGCGGCACGCACACTAAGAGGTCTACTGAAGGCACCAGATCGAATCACTTTTTCTTTTTCTTGATCCCCTAGAAGCGAGACGAGAGAGATGCTCCACGCAACACTGATCTTCCTGCAGGACGCAAGCCAACTGGATGTGGATATGGCCAAGAACAATCTCAGCCTTCTGGGCGCCGGAGTGGCAATCGGGCTGTGCGTCATCGGAGCCGGCATAGGGATCGGACAGATCGGTGCCGCCGCGGCGCAGGGTATAGCCCGGCAGCCCGAGGCGGCGGCCGACATCCAGACGGCCGCCATTATCTTTGCCGCGCTGATCGAGGGTGCGGCGCTCTTCGGGCTGGTGATTACGCTCCTTTTCAAGTGGACCTAGTCGAAGGCACCGATGATCGCAGGAAGGGGAACGCATGAGGACGGTTAATCGCACCGTGAGCGCTGTCTTGGCACTCGTGGCCACCTCGCCGATGCTTCTGTGGGCCCAGGATGACCACGCGGCCGAGGGTGGGGGCGGCGCTCTTTTCAACATCAATCTGGGGCTCAGCACCTGGACGCTCCTGGTCTTCGGGGCGCTCATCTACGTGCTCGGGAAGTACGCCTGGGCCCCCATTCTGAGCGCGGTCGAAGCCCGTGAGAAGGGGATTCAGGATGACCTGGACCAGGCCAAGGGCCAGCGTGAAGAAGCCGCCGGCCTCCTGGCCGAGCACAAGAAGCAGATGGCCGAGGCTCGGCGTGAAGCACACCAGATTGTCCAGGACGGCAAGGACGCGGGCGAGAAGCTACGGCGGGAGATCGAGGAAAAGGCCCGCACCGAGGGTAGTGCCATGATCGAGCGGGCGCGTGAGGAGATCGAGAGGGAGCGTGACGCCGCGCTCGACGCACTTCGCAAGGAGTCCGTGGACCTGGCACTCGCGGCCGCCTCCAAGCTGATTCGGGAGAACCTCGACGCCGACAAGAATCGCGAGTTGGTGATGGGCTATGTGGACGACCTCACGAAATCAGGTGGGGGGGCGCAGGCTTGAGAGACGAGACCGTCGCGAAGAACTACGCGGAGACCCTCTTCGAGCTCGCCGAGCGCCATGAGGGCGTGGATACGTTCGGCGAGGGCATCGAACTCGTTGCGAGGCTTCTGGACGAGAACCCAAGGGTGCGCCTCTTTCTGGAGACACCCAGGATCGCGGCGGACGAAAAGAAGGCCGTGGTGAGGAAGGTGTTCGGCGACCACTTGCCCGGACACTTGGTGAATTTCCTGCTCGTGACCATCGACAAGCGCCGGCAGCGGCTCCTGCGCGACATCGCGCGTGAGTATCACGCGCTGGTGGACGAGCATCACAACCGCGTTCACGTCGAAGTAACCCTCGCCCGCGAGATGGACGCCGAGGCCATGGACGAGTTGACGAAGAAGCTCTCGTCCATGCTGAAGAAGACGGCGATTCCAAACGTTCGGGTGAAGCCCGCGCTCTTGGGCGGCATCGTGGTTCGCACCGGTGACACAATCTACGACGGCTCGCTCAGGCGTAGGCTTGACGGCATGCGCCGCAGACTCTTGGAGGCGGAACTTCCGTCTCCCCACACAGCATGATCGACACAAACGCGAGGCGGGCCCGGTGTTCGGGCCCCAGATTCGAGGATTAGCTAGATGGCAAACGACTCAGGGCTACGCGCCGGCGAGATCAAGGGCGTCCTCCTCTCAGAGATCGAGAACTACGAGGAGGACCTGCGAGCCGAGGAGATCGGCGAGGTCCTCGAGGTCAAGGATGGGATCGCCAGGATCTACGGGCTGACCAATGCGATGGCCAGCGAGATGCTCGAGATCACGGTGGCCGAAACGGGCGAGGTCGTAACGGCCCTCGCCTTGAACCTCGAAGAAGACAACATCGGCGCGGTCATCATGGGCGACTGGACCGCCCTCCACGAGGGGGACCAGGTTCGCGGCACGGGCCGTGTGCTCGATGTGCCGGTCGGCGAGGGCTTCCTCGGTCGAGTGGTGGATGCGCTCGGCCAGCCCATCGACGGCAAGGGCCCGATCGAGCCGCTCGAGGGCAGCCGCCAGATCGACGTGGTCGCACCGGGCATCGTCAAGCGCCAACCGGTGAATGAGCCCATCCAGACGGGCATCAAGGCGATCGACTCGATGATTCCAATCGGCCGGGGCCAGCGCGAACTGATCATCGGCGATCGCGGGACCGGCAAAACGGCCATCGCGGTCGACACGATCATCAACCAGAAGGGCACCGGCGTCCTCTGTGTTTACTGCGCCATCGGCCAGCGCGCGGGGAAGGTCGCGGGCGTGGTGGAAACGCTCCGCCAACATGGCGCGCTCGACTACACGATCGTGGTGGCCTCCAGCGCTTCGGAGCCGGCGCCGCTTCAGTACATCGCCCCCTACTCGGCGTGTGCCATGGCCGAGCACTTCATGTGGAACGGCCGCCACACGTTGGTGATCTACGACGATCTCTCGAAGCAGGCCCAGGCCTATCGCCAGCTCTCCCTGGTGCTTCGGAGGCCCCCGGGCCGCGAGGCGTATCCGGGCGATGTGTTCTACCTGCATTCGCGTTTGCTGGAGCGGGCGGCCAAGCTCTCGGACGACATGGGTGGAGGTTCGCTCACGGCTCTGCCGATCATCGAGACGCAGGCAAGTGACGTCTCGGCCTATATCCCGACCAACGTCATCTCGATCACGGATGGTCAGATCTTCCTGGAGCCCGACCTGTTCTTCTCGGGCCTGCGCCCGGCGGTCAACGTGGGCATCTCCGTGTCGCGTGTAGGTGGCGCGGCGCAGATCAAGGCCATGAAGAAGGTCGCCGGGCGGCTTCGTCTGGACCTTGCTCAGTTTCGTGAGCTCGAGGCCTTTGCCCAGTTCGCATCGGACCTTGACGCAGTGACACAACGCCAGTTGGCCCGCGGCGAACGCACGGTCGAGATGCTCAAGCAGCCTCAGTACCAACCCATGCCGGTCGAGAACCAGGTCGCCGTCATCTATGCGGTGACCAACGGGTACTTGGATGATGTTCCGGTAAACCGGATCAAGAAGTGGGAGCTCGGCTATCACGACTTCCTCAAGGTCCAGCGCGACGAGATCCTGACCGGCCTCCGTGAAGGTAAGGAGCTCACTGAAGAGATCGAGAAGGCCCTGATCGAGGCGACGCAGGAGTACACGGCGGGCTTCCTGGAGGACGAGGGCATCGAAGTGGAAGTCGCCGAGACCGCGGGGGCTGAGGCCTGATGACCGGAGTCGCCGTGAAGGGAGGCTGCTGAGTGGCCGGAGGGCGCGACGTAAAGCGACGGATCAAGTCCGTCGAGAACACGCGGAAGATCACTCGCACGATGGAGTTGGTGGCCACGTCCAAGCTCAAGAGAGCCACGGATCGTGTGCGTGCCGCGCGGCCCTACGCGGAGGCTCTCGAAGAAATCGTACGGAGCCTCTATGCTCCCGAGTTGTCGGAGCGCTTCCCGCTGTTGAGGCGCCCAGAAAAACTTCGCAGGGCGGCAGTGGTGCTCTTTACGGCCAACAGGGGTCTCGCCGGCGGCTTCAACGCCAATCTGATCCGCGAGGCACGCAATTTGTTGGAGCGCCTCAGGAGCGAGGGCGTCGAGACCCGTCTCGACCTGATCGGCAAGAAGGGTATCGCCTATTTCCGGTTCAGGGGTGAGGAGATCGCCTCGGCTCGCACCGACATCGGGGACAACCCGACGCCGGAGGACGCCGAGTCCGTCATCGCACCACTCCGCGACGCGTTCGCCGGAGGTGAGGTGGACGCTGTCTACTTGGTGAGTTCCGAGTTCCGGTCCGCGATGTCCACGCCGCCGATCGTAAGGGAGTTGTTCCCGATCAAGCCGGAGACGGAGTCCGCGGGACCGGTTTCATACATCCTTTCCCCCTCGGGGGACGTGTTGCTCGATCGACTGTTGCCGGCTTACGTGCGCAACGCCGTATACCGGGCGCTGGTCGAGAACGCTGCGGGCGAGCAGGGCTCACGGCGGACCGCCATGAAGAATGCGACAGATAATGCGGGTGACATGCTCGAGAGACTCACCCGTTCCTACAACAGGGCTCGACAGGCCCAGATCACTCAGGAGATCGCCGAGATCGTCGGTGGCGCTGCGGCTCTCGAATAGGGCCGTACGACCCACTCCGGGTCGATACCGCATAGAGAATGGATATCATGGTTGACAAGAACATTGGAAAGGTCGTTCAGGTTATCGGGCCCGTTTTGGACGTCGAGTTCGACCCGGAGCACCTGCCGGACATCTATAACGCTCTCTCGTTGAAGTCGAAGGGTGAGGGCGGCCGGGAAATCGAACTCGTGGCCGAGGTCCAACAGCACATTGGCCGCGGCCAGGTGCGTGCGGTCTCCATGACGTCCACGGACGGCGTGAAGCGCGGGATGGACGCCATCGACACCGGAAGCGCCATCACGGTTCCCGTCGGCGAGGCGGCGCTCGGGCGCATCCTGAACGTGCTCGGCGAGCCCGTGGACGAGCAGGGGCCAGTCGGTGGCGACAACGGCGAGGTGGAGCGGTGGCCGATCCACCGGGACCCGCCCAAGTTCGAGGTCCTCGAGCCCAAGACCGAGATTTTCGAGACCGGCATCAAGGTCGTCGATCTCCTCGCTCCGTATGTGAAGGGCGGCAAGACGGGGCTCTTCGGTGGTGCCGGCGTCGGCAA
Organism: Gemmatimonadota bacterium; assembly: GCA_022561145.1. Lineage (GTDB taxonomy): Bacteria > Gemmatimonadota > Gemmatimonadetes > Longimicrobiales > Gaopeijiaceae > JACZXQ01. The sequence goes on along the minus strand of JADFRS010000062.1, from coordinate 5,307 downwards.
GACGGTCATCATCATGGAGCTCATCAACAACATCGCGATGGAGCACGGCGGCCGCTCCGTGTTCTGCGGTGTGGGCGAGCGGACCCGCGAGGGCAATGATCTCTGGCTCGAGATGAAGGAGTCGGGCGTTCTCAAGTCCACGGCTCTGGTCTACGGCCAGATGAACGAGCCCCCCGGCGCGCGCCTGCGCGTGGGCCTCACTGGGCTCACGATCGCCGAGTATTTCCGTGACATCGAGAAACAGGACGTGTTGCTCTTCATCGACAACATCTTCCGTTTCACGCAGGCGGGCTCCGAGGTATCGGCGTTGCTCGGCCGTATGCCTTCGGCCGTGGGCTACCAGCCCACGCTGGGTACCGAGATGGGCGAGCTCCAGGAGCGGATCACCTCCACGCGCGAAGGCTCCATTACGTCGGTACAGGCCATTTACGTGCCCGCTGACGACCTCACGGACCCCGCCCCCGCCGCGGCGTTCACCCACTTGGACGCCACGACCGTGCTGTCACGCGCCATTTCGGAGCTGGGCATCTATCCGGCGGTTGATCCGCTGGACTCCACATCACGCATCATGGATCCTCAGTTCATCGGCGAGCGGCATTACCAGGTGGCTACCCGTGTGCAGGAGATCCTTCAGCGCTACAAGGACCTCCAGGACATCATCGCCATTCTGGGCATGGACGAGCTCTCCGAGGAAGACAAGATCATCGTCGCACGGGCACGTCGGATACAGAAGTTCCTGTCCCAGCCGTTCCACGTTGCGGAACAGTTCACCGGCATCCCCGGGAAGTACGTCAAGCTGGACGAGACCGTCGATTCGTTCGAGCGCATGGCCGATGGCGAGCTGGATCACCTGCCGGAGCAGGCCTTCTACATGAAGGGCGGCATCGACGAGGTGATCGCCGCGGGCGAAGAGCTGGCCGAGTGAGCGGGGCATGAGCGAGAAGACGCTTCGCGTCAGGGTCGTGTCGGCCGAAGAGGCCGTGTACGAGGGCGATGCCGCGTCGGTGGTGGCACCCGCGTGGGATGGTCGCGTGGGAATCCTTCCAGGCCACGCGCCGATGATCGCCCTTCTAGGCCACGGCGAGCTCGCCATCGATGGGCCCGACGGAGGTAGCGAGACGTTCTACGTGGCAGCGGGCGTCATCAAGGTAGAGGGCAACGAGGTCACGGTCCTGACCGAATACGCAGGGTCCGGCCCGCCCGCCGAGATCCCGGCGGCGGCGATCCTATCTCCAGAGGATGTCGAGGAGCTGGCCGCGGAGGGCCAGAGCGGTTAACCGGCAGGTCCGGCTGTGTCCATGAGGCTCGATCTCCATGTCCACTCGACCGCCTCCGACGGGACGGTTGCACCCGCCGAGGTGGTACGGTTGGCGGCCCAGGGTGGGTTGGACGTCATCGCGGTCTCGGATCACGACAGCGTCGCGGGTGTGCAGGAGGCCCGAGAAGCGGCCAGGTCCTATTCCATCCAGATCGTGCCGGCGCTCGAGGTGAGCAGCACCTCGTCCGAGCGGGAGATCCATATTCTCGGCTATTTCGTCGAGCCGGAGGCCGATTCCATCGCAGCCCACCAGGAGCGAGCCGGCCGGGTGCGAAACGAGCGAATGAGCGAGATGGTGGGCCGCCTGAACTCCGCGGGTGTGGCGGTCACCATGGACGACGTGCTCGAGTTCAGCGGTGGCCCGCCTACCATGATCGGGCGCCCCCACCTGGCGAAGGCCCTTGTCCAGCGCGGTCACGTGGCCACAGTTCCGGAGGCCTTCGAGCGTTTCATCGGGGATGGCATGGATGCCCATGTACCCACGCGGCTCGCGGATCCGGCCGAGGCCATCCAACTGATCGAAGCTGCCGGGGGCATCGCCGTATGGGCCCATCCGCCGCAGGACCTGCTGCAAGACCTGCTCCCTGGCCTTGTGAACGCTGGTCTGAAGGGCTTGGAGATCTACCGTCCGAAGGCCCGAGCGGATCAAGTCCTCGTGATGGAGCGGGCTGCCGCGGAGGCCGGATTGATGGTCTCAGGTGGGTCGGATTGGCATTCTCCAGAGTCCGGAACGGCCCTCGGAAAGTTCTTCGTGACGGCCGATGAGGTGGCCCTTTTGCTCGAGGCCGGCGGCATCTAGAAAGGGCGCGAAATGGGGGGGTCAAACCGTGTTGACTCGACCCGCCTGTTCAGGTACATTTTCATGCTCGGCTGGGGTACCCGGCCGGGCTGCTTTTTGACAAACGTCTGCGGGACGCCCGGATGCAAGGTCCGACGTCCTCGTGGATTCAGGGTGAGAAGGTTGTAGAGAGACCTTAGGTGGAAACAATTCGAAAAAGTGTAGTGGCTTTTTGGTGAGGCCAGAGGATACTTCTTGTTGGTGAGATTTCGTTACGGTCTTTTCGAAAACTCACCTAAGCGAGGGGGAAATTTTCCAAGTAAAATCGATGCACCGGTAGGAACGCGAGGCGAAGCGACGAAGGCGTATCGAAAGATACGTTGAGGAGCTGAGCCGAGTGTGACGACGCGGCGCACGATTTGACGCAGGAAATTTCTGGTCAAGCGAACAAGTGCGCACGGTGGATGCCTAGGTACGAGCCGGCGATGAAGGACGTGGCAAGCTGCGATAAGCCTCGGGGAGCTGCAAGCAAGCACAGATCCGGGGATGTCCGAATGGGGAAACCCGGCAGGGGTGATGCCCTGTCACTCCGCAAGGAGAGCCAACCCGGGGAACTGAAACATCTAAGTACCCGGAGGAAAAGAAATCAAATGCGAGATTCCCTCAGTAGCGGCGAGCGAACGGGGAAGAGCCCAAACCGTGGGGGGTTAAACCCGGGCGGGGTTGTGGGGCCTCAGTGTGGGCCGAGCGAAAGGATAGCAGAACGCGCCTGGAATGGCGGACCAGAGAGGGTGAGAGTCCCGTACGCGAAATCCGACTAGTGAGGTTGCTGGGGTACCCGAGTAGGCCGGGACACGAGAAATCCCGGTTGAATCTGGGGGGACCATCCTCCAAGGCTAAATACGAGTCCGTGACCGATAGTGAAGAGTACCGTGAGGGAAAGGTGAAAAGCACGCCTGACGGCGAGTGAAATAGATCCTGAAACCGTGTGCATACAAGCGGTAGGAGCCTGATCTAAGTCTTCGGATTTAGATCTGGGTGACTGCGTGCCTTTTGCATTATGATCCGGCGAGTTACGCCTTGCGTGCGAGGTTAAGGGCCTCTGGTCCGGAGCCGAAGCGAAAGCGAGTCTGAAATGGGCGACAAAGTACGCAGGGGTAGACCCGAAACCGAAGCGATCTATCCATGGCCAGGGTGAAGCCGGGGTAACACCTGGTGGAGGCCCGAACCGTTGTGGGTTGAAAACTGCTCGGATGAGCTGTGGATAGGGGTGAAAGGCCAATCAAGCTCGGAGATAGCTGGTTCTCCCCGAAATATATTTAGGTATAGCCTCAGAGCGATGTCTCCAGGAGGTAGAGCACTGCGTGGGTTAGGGGGCCTACCCGCTTACCGACCCCATGCAAACTCCGAATGCCTGTGAGATGGACTCTGGGAGTCAGTGGGCGGGCGATAATGTCCGTCTGCGAGAGGGAAACAGCCCAGACCGTCAGCTAAGGCCCCCAAGTGCGAACTAAGTGAGAAAGGATGTGGATTTGCACAGACAGCTAGGAGGTTGGCTTAGAAGCAGCCATGCCTTTAAAGAGTGCGTAACAGCTCACTAGTCAAGTGGATCCGCGCCGATAATGGTCGGGACTCAAGCTCGTCGCCGAAGCTACGGATGTCTAAACATGGTAGGGGAGCGTTCCCTAGGCATTGAAGCCGGCCTGTGAGGGCACCGGTGGAGCGCAGGGAAGTGAGTATGCCGGAATGAGTACGCGCTAAACAGAGTGAGAATCTCTGTCACCGAAAGCCTAAGGGTTCCGGAGCCAGGTTCATCCGCTCCGGGTTAGTCGGTCCCTAAGCCGAGGCCGAAGGGCGTAGGCGATGGGAAACGGGTTAATATTCCCGTACCACAGCGTAGTGCGTTTGACCTCAAGGGGGGACGCAGCAGCGTAAGGACCGTCGGGTGGTGGATTATCCGATGCAAGGTGGTAGGCGTTTCCGGGTAGGCAAATCCGCCTGGAGCAGCCGAGCGCCGATGCCGAAGGGGCCTTCGGGCCCCGCAAAGGGTCGTGGAGCATACTGCCAAGAAAAGCCTCGTGAGGGAGTGCTTGCTGTGACCGTACCGTAAACGGACACACGTAGGCGAGGCGAGAAGCCTAAGGTGCTCGAGTGAATTGCGGAGAAGGAACTCGGCAAAATGTCCCCGTAACTTCGGGAGAAGGGGAGCCCGTGGTAGGTGAACCCGCTGCATGGTGGAGCCGAAGCGGGCCGCAGAGAATCGGCCCAGGCGACTGTTTATTAAAAACACAGGTGTCTGCAAAGTCGCGTAAGACGACGTATAGGCACTGACGCCTGCCCGGTGCCGGAAGGTTAAATGGAGGGGTTAGCCGTAAGGCGAAGCTCTGAACTGAAGCCCCGGTAAACGGCGGCCGTAACTATAGGAGACCACCGTAGTTATAAAATCTGGCTATATGCTGGGATACCCGGTCGAAATCGCGGTACTCGCCACTAGGTGACTCGAACCGAGTCGCTGAAGAGGGTGGCAGTGACAATCCGCGGTGGACGGGCAATCAGCAGGAAAGGCTCAAGCAAGTGCTCAAAGTCAATGGCATCCAGGCGAAGACCGGCTGGTATCTGGCTGGCTTCACCGATGGAGAAGGAAGCTTCAATGTGAGCTTCCGAGCCCGAGACGACTACAGCTTTCCGTGGAAGATTTCCCTCTGTTTCAATATCTCACAGCGTGATCCCGTGATCTTGTCGCTCTACAAGCGACACTTGGAATGCGGAACCATGCGCCAACGGCGTGACGGCGTCTGGTACTACGAGGTCAACAACCTCAGAGCCATTCGCGAGAACGTCATCCCGTTCTTTCGCCGATTTGGGTTTCTGTCGGCAAAGAAGAAGCGCGATTTCGCGAAGTTCAGACGAGTCGCGGAGATCATTGAACGTGGAGACCATCTGACCCGCGAAGGAGTCGAGAAGATCGTCGGCATCCGGAGCGACATGAATGATGGGGGAAAGCGAAAGTACTCGGACGAGGAGATCCTCGATCGAGTCGAGGCTTGGGAATCCTCAGAGACTACACGCCAGACCGCCCGTGAGGGCGGATGATATAGTCCGGACTGCATGGCAACATGTAGAGCGTGGCAGAAATGACCACGCCCGGTGCTGTGGCGACCAGCCACGGTGCCGAGTAACAAGTTCGAACGGTCCTAAGGTAGAAATCCTG
>JADFRS010000061.1 GCA_022561145.1 Gemmatimonadota bacterium | reverse complement strand
GCCGTCGAGCGTTTCTTCAATAAACTCAAACATTTCCGTGCTGTCGCCACACGCTATGACAAGCGCGACGACAACTATCTCGCTTCCGTCAAGCTCGCTTCACTGCGAATATGGCTTCGATTTAATGAGTCTATGGCCTAATGCGGACGCGCATTTAGGCAACGCAAATCAGCGCCGCGGCGCGTCGATGAAACCGGCCGCTTGGTGTGGCCCAGTAACCGCTGGTCTGGCGGCACACGGCCCGATTGGCTAATGTGCCGCCATGTCTTTCCTAAGCCTTTCGCGCGGGAAGCATCCGCAAACTGAACGCCGCGCCCGGATCCTTGTTGACAGCATCGACCTCGGCGTTCATAGCGGCGGCCAGTTGGCGGACCAAGGCCAAGCCGATGCCGGTGCCCACCGTTTCGCGGGTTAATTCGGTGCCAGCACGGTAGAACAGCATGAAGATTTTTTTCATCTGATCCTTGGGGATACCGGGGCCGTAATCGCGCACAGTGACGACGACGGCGCCATCGCTGTGTTGGCGGCAGGCGATGTCGATGGTCTTGATGTCGGCCTTGCGGGCGAACTTGGTGGCGTTGTCCACCAGGTTGATCATGATCTGGGCGAAGAAGTCTGCGTCGACGGCCAGGACCGTCGCCTCGACCGCTTCCTCGCAGGTTAAGTTCAAGGTGAATCCGGCTCGTTCCACTTGGGAGGCGATCTTGGGCCGCATTCCGTCCATAAGTTCGGACACGGTCAAGCGTTTGAGGTCGGGCTTAACGTCGTTGCGGGTCATCCGCGCGATTTGCAGAATGTTGGAGATCAGGCGCGAGAGCCGATCGCTTTCGTCATGGATGAAACCGTAATAGGTCGCCTTCTTGTCCTCGGGCGCCCAACCTTCGCGCAGCATTTCCGCGTACATGCGGATCGAGGTCAGCGGGGTTTTGAGTTCGTGGCTTACGGCAGAGACGAAGTCCTGCTGTTGTTCGACGAGCGCAATCTGGCGCAAACCCACCCGGTAGACCAAGTAGAATCCACCGCACAGCACAACCACAAGCACCAGCCCGATCCAGGTGATCAGCCGGCCGCCCGGTGCGACGGGGAGCTGGCGCACAGAAAAAATCAGCTCCAGTTCGCCAAGTGGCGCGGACAGGCGCCTTTGATAGAGAAGCGTGCCGGTTAAGCCCGAGGTGCTCGACAGATAAGCGTCCGCGTCGACGCCACCGTAGGCGGCAATGATATCGCCGTGGTAGGCCGCGATAAGATCACTCGTCCTGGAAAGCAAGGTTTCGCGGAAAGCCGCCTCGATCATGCCGTCGAGGAACGGCTGTGCCTCGATCAAGGCGCCCTGGATATAGCGCTGCCCGTCTCGCCAAACCTTGCGGAACAGGACGAAATGGCCGCTGTCGAGCAGGCTAATCTCGAAGGGGTCGATTTCGCTTTCGAAGGTGCGTACGCGCACTTCAGAAAGACCAGACAGGAGGACCTCACGAACCGCACCGACAGGAGCCGACTCCGGTGGCGGTTCGGGAAGGACACTTTGTTCGCGGCGGACTACCATGTCTTTATCGGTCCGGGTCTGGTCTTTTTCGAATTCCTTGCTCTGATAACTGTCGTCCAACTTCAAATCCAAAACTCGGCCCAATTTGCTGGTTTTCTTTTTTGCAAAATTCTGGCGCAGAGCCAACATTATCACGGACGCGGAATTTTACGCGTCTGAATCAAGGTACGAATTTCCGCGAAAGTGTCAACACCACCGCCCACGCGAAATACAGGAGGCCCCATGGAGGTTGACGATCAGGGCACAGCGGGTAAACGCGGACCCACCGCCACGGAGGTTGGAGGACGCCTCCAGGTGTCGCTAAAGAGAAGAGGTTGGACGGTCCAGGCGCTCCTCCTGCGGCTGGTGGACAACGACGTGACGATAGGGCAGACGGCGATCTACAAGTATGTGAAGGGGGTAGGTGACAGCGTGCCACCCGTCGAATTTCTTCAGCCCGCAGCCGAGATTCTTGGTGTCCGCTTCGCGTGGCTCGCCGGAAACCAGGGTGCCATGACTGACTTCGATGAGGAGGCACGTCTGGAGTTGGAGTTGGACGCCAGGGCCAAGTTGAGCGGAACTGCTATCGGTGGTCGGCGGTGGAGTGATGAACTTTCCGAGACCCTGGAGGAGGCAACCGGCGTCCACGTACCCGCTATGGGTCATGCCGTCGTGGCTCACCACTGGCGGAAGCTTTATGCCCTTGCATCCAACTCAGAGACCACGACGGTAGGCGGTGATGACATGCTCAGGCGACTCGTGCAAGCGATCACGGCCCCACTGAAGACCCTGGGCGTGGAACTGAAGCACGAGGATCTAGCCAACTACATAATCGCGGTGACGCCGGCGATCGCGCACGCGGAGTCTCTCCGTATCGTCCGCGAACAGATCAGCGTCCAAGACGTAAAGGAGGCACCCGATGCCTAAACGAGTAATCGCACGCAAGCGCCAGAACGGCGTGAAAAGGTTCTATGCGGACTTCAGAGACTTCGCGCCCCAGGGCGGCACCTACGAGGCCCTGAAGGTCTCCGGCGAGCGCTACGCCACGACCGATGAGGACATTGCGATCGAGCTGGCCGCGCGGAGGCTTCGCGAGTTGGAGGACAAGAGGCGCCGGAAGGTTCTGCTCGGCGTCGAGCGCGTCGAGGGGCTCAAGGCGTTCACTGCCGAACACCTCCTCCAGAAGGCGAGGGCCGGGAAGGTCACAGCCCGCTGGCTGGAGCAGACCCAGAAGCAACTTGAGTCTGCTATCGACTTCTTTGGAGCGGACTGCGACGTGGCGTCGATCACGACCGCCGGTGTTCGAGCCTATTGGGAGCACCTCCGCGTGACCTCCAATGGGCGAGGCGGTACGCTATCGAACGGATCACAGCGGCACTATTTGAACAGCCTGTCGGGCCTCTTTAGGCGGGCAGCATCCGAAGGTTTGGTGCTCCCCGGATACAACCCGGTCGCCGCGCTTCTAGACAAGCCCACGGGCGATGCTGAGGAAGCGAAGTGGCTCACTGCGGAAGAGGCTGCGCTCCTCCTCGAAAGTGCTCGCACATACATGCCGGGTCCAAACTTCCACGCCGGACCCATCTATCCACTGCTTGCCACCTTCCTGCTCACGGGCGGGCGGACCTCCGAGGTTCTCGGTCTGGAGGTGGACGACATCAGCTTCCAGCGGAAGACGATCACATTTCGCCCGAACGAGTGGAGGCGGCTCAAGACCAAGACGAGCCACCGGAGCGTCAAACTCTGGCCCCAACTGGAAATGATCTTGCGAGCGTATTTGCTCGAGCAGGAGCGAGCGGGCGGCCTGGGTCGCCTGCTCTTCCCTTCGCCCCTGAGCGGTCCCGAGAGGCTGATTAAGGACTTCAGGAAGACACTGGACGCGGTAGCCATGCGTGCGGGTTGGCAGGCGGGCGAGGTTCGCTCCAAGGCGTTCCGTCACACGTTCACCTCGCAGCGGTTACAGACCTTCTCCTGGGTGAAGACGGGCGAGGACGATGAGGGTCCGGTCCTGAGCGCCATTCCCATCACGAGGTTTCAGGTGGGCAAAGAGTTGGGCCACGGCGGTACCGCGATGGTGGATCGCGTCTACGCCCACCTGGGCGAAGAACAGCACCGTAGCGAGTTCGTGGAATACCGCATTGAGCACCACAAGAAGGCGCTCGGCGATCGGCTGACGGCGCTACAGTGTGCCACGCCATGACTCTTTTTTTCCTATGTTCTGTCACCACCACTGTCACCGCAGCTTACCAGTGGAAAAGTGACAGAAACCCCGCAGGGCCGAAAAGCCTTGCGACGCTTGGTCTTTCAGAGTGGGCGCTACTGGATTCGAACCAGTGACCTCCTGCTTGTAAGGCAGGCGCTCTAAACCAACTGAGCTAAGCGCCCTTGGGTGCTCTTGAACGACACGAAAGATAGTTGTCGGGTCTGCCCGCTGGTAGGCGGTCTCGAAGCTCACTGTGTGCCTCCAACCTCCCGCTACAGCGACGCCCACATGGGGTAGCTGCTTTCGCTCCGTGGCCCCCTTCCGCTCCGGAGGCGTTGAAACCATCATCTTGGTGCCTTAGAATGCCTTACCTCATGCCCCGAGGGAAACCGATGGACCAAGCATCGCGGTCAGGATGGTGAGAGTGGGCCATCGTGCGCGTCCGCTCCTCTCCGGCATGAGCAAGGCCTTGGGAGGTGCCGTCCTGGTGTGGGCGGCCTCGACATGCACCCCCGACGGGCCAGATCGCTCTCGGGCCGGCACCGCCTCCATCGAGCAGACGTCCCAGGGGACCCGCCCCCCCGCAGAGCTCGTGGAGAGCTTTGACGGTCTGGGCGTGGGATTCGAGGGTCCCCAGGGCCCCGCGACCGGCCGCAATCCTTCCGACAACAGCCTCGCCGTCGGGCCAGACCACATCGTCCAGACCGTGAACTCACGGATGGCGATTTTCAGCAAGAAAGGCAGTACCTACGACACGACGGGTCGCGTGCTTTACGGGGCGGTCCCCACGAACACCGTCTTCCACGGCTTCGGCGGTGCGTGCGAGGCGTCCAACAACGGGGACGCGGTGGTCCGTTATGATCAGCTTGCCGAGCGCTGGCTCGTCGTGATGCCGCTATTCCGAAGGGCTCCCGCACGGCCCGACCAGCCCGAGGTGTGGCAGTCGGGCGAGACCGTTTACGTGAGTCCGCCGGGTGTGTCCGGCCAGCCCGGCCCGGCCGCCCCCCTCTTCGTGCCGCCACCCCCCCGGCCGGCGCCCGAGACCGGCGAGCGGGGCAGAAGTCGACCAGAGACCCGACCACCGCCGGAGCAAGGCCCGTATTCGATGTGTTACGCGGTGAGTACCAGCCCGGATCCCATGGGCTCGTACTACCGCTACGAGTTCATGCGACCCCTCTTCCCGGATTACCCTCGGCCGGCGGTGTGGCCGGACGGATATTACGTGCCCACCAGCACGGGTGACGACGTGATCCAAAAGCATGCCTGCGTGGTGGACCGCGCCGCCATGCTTCGGGGAGAGCCCGCCACGGAACAGTGCGTGATCGTGGCGGACGTGAATTTCCTGAACAACGCCGATCTCGACGGAAAGACTCTGCCTCCGGCGGGCGCCCCCAACATCATGATGGCCACAGGCGGCATGCAGCTTCGGGGTGATTTCGACGACGATGTCATCTACGTGTGGCAATTCCACGTGGATTGGGACGACCCGACCAACACGACACTCTCGGGTCCGGAGAGGATCGCCGTGGCCCCGTATCACTACCTGTGCGACGGACAGCTCACGAACTGCGTTCGACAACCCGGGACCGACCAGCATCTCGACTCCCAGGGCGACAAGATCATGGCCCGCTTGGTCTACCGTAACCTCGAGGGTCGGGAGTCCATCGTGGCTGTCCACTCCGTGGTCACCGAGGCGGGTGCGGGCGGGGTTCGCTGGTACGAGTTCAACGTGAACGCCGACCGGACCGTCAGCCTCCGGCAGCAGGGCACGTACGCACCCGACGGCTTCTATCGCTGGATGGCGAGTCCGGCCATAGATGGCCGGGGCAACATCGGCATTGGGTACTCATTTGGAGGCACGCCCCACTATCCCGGCCAGCGGTTCGCCGCCCGCTTGATGGACGATCCGCTGGGTGTCATGACGCTCCGCGAGGCGGTGCTCGTGGAGGGCGAGGCCTCGCAGACGAACACGCTGCGGTGGGAGGATTACACGCAAACCGCCGTGGATCCGTCGGACGACTGCACGATCTGGTACGTTGGCGACTATTTGAAGCTGGACGCTCCGAGCTACTCGACCCGCATCGGGGCGTTCAGGCTGCCGGGGTGCTCGGAGGACGAGGGCCCATGACACTCTTGATATCCTACAATCCTGCTACCGGCGATCCCGTCGGCGAAGTCGAGATCACTCCGTCGAGCGAGATCCCTGACATCGTGGCGCTCGCTCGCGCTGCCCAGCCGGCCTGGCAGGCCCTTGGACACGAAGCCCGTGCCGAACTGCTGACACGGGCCCACGAGGCGCTGAGCGCCCGGGCGGACGAGCTGGGGCGCCTGATCACCGAAGAGATGGGCAAGCCGCTCGCAGATGGCATCGGCGAGGCCCGGTCACTTGGAGCGGGCGTCCGCGAGCACCTGAATGAAATCGCGGAGGCGCTAGCCCCCGAGGTCGTCGAAGACGGGCGGCTCCACTCGGTCGTCTACCACGACCCGCTGGGGGTGTGTGCGGCGATCACTCCCTGGAACTTTCCGATGGCGATGCCGCAGTGGATGGTCCTTCCCGCTTTGGCCGCCGGCAACACGGTGATCCTCAAGCCGTCGGAGGAGACCCCGCTGTGCGGGCAGGCTTACGCCCAAGGCCTCATCGACGTCCTCCCCAGCAACGTGGTCCAAGTGGTTCACGGGGCCGACGATCAGGGCAAGACGCTGGTCGAGTCCGACGTGGACATGATCGCCTTCACGGGCTCACGCGAAACGGGGCGACACATCCTCCGCTCCGCGAGCGGCGGGCTCAAGCGCGTGATCCTCGAGATGGGCGGAAAGGACCCGATGATCGTCCTGGAGGACGCCGACCTCGAAGAGGCAGCCAAGTTCGCGGCCTGGAACAGCTACCGTAACGCGGGCCAGGTGTGCGTGAGTACTGAGCGCATTTTTGTGCTCGCGGGTGTTGCTGAACGGTTCACGGAACTGCTGGTGGAGATGACCAAGAACACCAGGGTCGCCAATGGCCTCGAGGACGGCGCTCAGGTGGGCCCGATGGTGAACGCCACCCAGCGTGACCACGTGCTGGCCCAAGTCGAGGAGGCGGTCGCGCAGGGCGCCGAGGTGCTGGCCGGGGGTGAGGGCCATCACGATAACTTCATCATGCCCACTGTCCTCGGCGGCATCACTGAGGACATGGCCATCGCCCGCGAGGAGACCTTCGGACCCGTGGCCTGCATCACGTCGGTGGCGTCGGAGGAAGAGGCGATCGAACGGGCGAACGACACCCCCTTCGGACTGGGGGCGGTGGTCTTCGGCGGCGATGTCGAACATACGGCTCGGGTAGCACGCAGGATGACCGCGGGGATGATCGGGATCAATCGGGCGGCCGCTGGCGCGGAGGGGACGCCCTGGGTGGGCGCGCGTCAGAGCGGGTACGGTTTCCACAGGTCGAGGGACGGCCATCGCCAATTCACCCAGACCCGCGTGGTCACCAGGCCGCGAGTGTAGAGTCCGCTCAGAGAATGATGGCCAGGGGAATCAGAACCACGTAGCCCAGGACCAACAGCAAGGGTGCGGCGTTGATGGAGCCGTTCGCGAGAAGGAAGTAACCCAGCGAGATGGTGACGAGCGCCGCGGCGGCCAGGATCAGGTTCACCCTGGAAAACTGCAGCGCGGCGTCCTGCTGTCTGCCGTTCTTCTTGTTCTTTGCCATGGGCGGCCATCCTAGTGGGGACCCCTCGATGGGTCAACCCGCATCTACAGTCCGAACTTCTTCACGTACCCGGCAAGCCTCGATCTGGAGATGCCTAGGACTCCGGCTGCCTCGCTCTTGTTCCCGCCTGAGGCTTGTAACACGCCGGTCACGTGCGCGCGAATCACATCGTCCAGCGCCTGGTCCGTCCCGCCGTCCTCTCCCGCCATTGGCGCCGGACCGCTAGACCACGTTCCAAGGGCGAGGTGGTCCGGCCCGATCACCGATCCACGAGCCACGATCGACGCCCGGGTGAGGGCGTTCTCGAGTTCCCGCACGTTGCCGGGCCAATCGTACGCCTTCAGCTGCTCCATGGCGGATTCCGAGATCCGAGTCGGGCCTTGCCCCATCTCACGGCGGATCTTGGTCATCAGATGGTCACACAACAGCGGGATATCACTCGGGCGCTCTCGCAGACCGGGGACGTGGATCTCGACGACCTTCAACCGGAAGTAAAGGTCCTCGCGGAAACCGCCTTCCGCCACCAACTCCTCCATGGGCTGGTGCGTAGCCGCCACCACACGCGCCTCGGTCCGGCGGGGCTCTTCGCCGCCCACCGGATAGAACTGGCGCTCCTGGAGCACCCGCAGAAGCTTCGTTTGGAAGCCGGCCTCCGTATCGCCGATCTCGTCCAAGAAGATCGTGCCGCTACCCGCCAGCTCGAAATACCCTTTGCGCCCTCCCACGGCGCCGGTGAACGCGCCCTTCACGTGCCCGAACAACTCGGACTCGAGGAGCGAGTCGGTCAGCGCGGTGCAGTTGACCGCGATGAAGGGTTCGGCTGAGTCCTCGGAGTGGTGGTGGATCGCCCGTGCGATCATCTCCTTGCCAGTTCCGGTCTCGCCCCGAATGAGCACCGTGGTACGGTTGCAGGCCAGCGCGCCGATCGTCTTGTAGATCTCGATCATCCTGGGGTCGCGCCCGACAACGGCACCGGCCAGCGGTTCGGCGGCATCCTCGGGCAGATCCTCTCCCGCCTCCGCGCTGAGCGCCTGATCTCCAAGGCAGCGCTCCACGACCGCCTCGAGCGTGCTCAGGCTCACAGGCTTCACGAGATAGTCGAACGCGCCAGCCTTCATGGCCGCCACGGCCGACTCCATGTCCTCGTGTGCGGTCATGACGATCACGTCCACGGAGGGCATCGAGGCTCGTACGCGTTCGAGGAGCTCCAAACCCGTCATCTCATCCATCCGGATATCGGAAATGATGAGGGCCGGATCGAAGGCCGCCACCAATCCGAGCGCGTCTTCTGCGCTCTCGGCCTCGGCGATCTCGAAGCCGGCGTGCTCCAGCTTGTCCCTGAAGATCGTCCTCGTATCCGAATCGTCGTCCACGAGCATGATACGGGCACCTGCCACGTGTTGACTCCCTTTCCTGGGGTCGATCGTTCGGCCGAGCGTGGGCGAGTGTCCGCTCACATACCCCCGACCTAGTCTTCTGGGTCTTCGAGTCCTTCCCCGGCACCCTCAGGCATCCAAAATGCTGGATCTTCGGGCAGCTCCGTCGCCCGGAGCCGGGCCAGGGCCTCCCGGTCGCGGCCCCTCCGCAGTCCGACCATCCCCAGCATCATCAGCGTGAGCACCAGCCAGAAGATCGCCGAGTGCGAAAGCACGAACAGCCACCCGTAGCGGTCCTTTACGTAGCGCCGCCAGTTGATCTCGAATTGGCCCGTCGTGAAGCCGAAAGTGGCACGGAACGCTCGCTCGAAGCTCTCGGTCTCCTTCCACCGCTCAAGGAACACCTCGAGACCGTGCTCGCCGCTCGACCTTACCAGGTATTCCAGTGTCGTTGCGGAAAGCAGGTATGCAATCTCCGCGCCAGTCCGGCTCCGTGGCCAGGAGAGCGTCAGGGAATCGAGGGCGGGAGACCCGGAGACCAGCGCCACTCGGAGCCGCCAGCCGTCGTTGGCATTCCAGCCGCCCGAAGCCCACTCCGCGTAGCCCTCGCCGAACCAGCGGGGCGCGCGAAGCCCTCCAAGATATTGGTGCAGGCCCACATGGGCCCACTCGTGGCGGAGTAGGCGCGGGTCGTTCCACCCTCGACCCCGGCTAGACGAGTACGCCGGAATCACCATAGCCGTATCGAACGGCAGGGCCACCCCAGCCCCCCACTCCGGCACACCACCACCTGTCAGGCTTGCGAAGGCATCCTCGTCCGGTGCGAGATATACTGAGACGCCGTACGGGATGCTCGGGGGAAGCCCTGGGAGCGGACCGAACGCTTCGATCATACCGAGAACCCGCGAGGCCTTGATGGAGTCTTCGGGCGCATACCACACGGTGACCCGCTCTCCGGCCAGCCGCACGTATCGGGATTGGAGATCTGCAGGAAACGCGCCCTGGACCACCCCAAGAACGAGGGAGGCCATGAGCGCGAACGTCATCCGTCCGCCTGGGCGCCCAACTGCTCCAGCTTTTCCTGGAGCTCGTCGTTGTGGGGGTTGAGCTCCAAAGCCCGACGCCAGAACGTACTGGCTTCGTCGTGCTGCGAGTCCTCCAGCGCGATGTCGCCCAGCTTGATGTAGACGTCCTCGCCGAGCCGGCTGTCGATCTTGACCGCTTGCTCGTAGTGGGCGCGTGCCCCCTTGCTGTCTCCCCGGCGAAACGCCTGGTCCCCCATCGCCTTGTACGCCTGCGGGGGGGGCTTTTCAGACTTGGCCGCGCGTTCGTAGTAGGCCTGGGCGGCCTCTTCTTCGCCCTTGTGCTCCAAAACGGCCCCGGTGTTCACCAGGATCGCCCCTTCTTCGGGATAATTCTTCAATCCTTCACGCCCGAATTCGACGGCCTGGCCGAACGCTCCCGCGAGACCCGCTGCCAGCACCGCATAGGCATAGAACATGGGCGGGGGCGTCTCAGACCCGAGCTTCTCCAGGTACTGCTCCATCGCTTTGACCGCTGCGGGCCCGTTGCCGGCCTTGAAGAGGACGATCCCCACCGAGAGTTGTAGCGCCGGATCGTCGGGATGGAGGTTGCCGGCCTGGCTCAGCGAGGCCAACGCTTCGTCGTAGCGCCCGAGCCGCTCGAGAGCCAGTGCACGGTTGCGGAGGATCCCGTACGTCATCGCCGTGTCGTCGGGCATCCCGTCGAAGTGAACGATCGCCTCCTGGGGCCGCCCAGCCTTGAGCGAGAGCATCGCCAACCGCAGGCGGGCCTGGGGGTGCTGCGGGTCCACCTGCAGTGCCTTCCGAAACTCGCCCACGGAGTCCTCGAGCATGCCCGACCGGTAGAACGCCAGCCCGAGCCTGAGATGCTCGGCAAGTTTCTCAGCATCACCCGAGTCTCCTGGGCGCGCCTTCTTGCCGATACTCTCGGCAAAGTCGGCCAGGATGAGGCCGTAGAGGGCCTTGGCCGTGTCGAACTCGACCAGGCCGGACTCTTCCACGATGTCCTCTACGCTACGCTCGCCATCCAGGAGTAGAATCACCCGCCGCTGGGCGTCCGTCAACTCCAGGTCCTCCTCGGTGAGCGGATCACGCTTGAGAACGAAGATCAGGTCCATCGAGGAGACCCTCTTCTCGATCAAACTCCACTCATCGACACGCCGCGCACCCTCCATGAGAAGAGCGTCCGGATTGATGGAAACCAGAAAGAAGCCCTCCTCCGGCATCTCGTCGGGCTTGAAGTGGAATGAGCCTTGGGCCCAGGTGAAGAGACGGTAGACCGCCTCCTCGATTTGCACCGAGATGTATTTCTCCAGGTCTTCTTGAGCGAGGCTTCCCATCTCCACCAGAATCTCGCCCAGGCGCTTGCCTTCGCGCTGCCCCTGCTGTTCCATCGCAGCGGAGAGATCGTCTCGCGTAATCGCTTCGTTCTTGACGAGCAGCTCGCCCAGTCGGTCTGGTCTGTTGAGTAATGAGGCGTAAATAACCTTCCCGTTTTCGAAGAAGATGTAGCCGAAGTTGGACCTGTCGGTCATCGTCAGGCAGCCCGTCTTCCGGCCCATGGTCAGAAGCTGACAGATGTCTGCCAAGCTTATGTCCGCTAGAGAGCCTTCAATCGCCATGGTGCCTCTTAGTCAACGTCTTCTTCGATACGGTCTTCGATGTTGGGCCAGTTCCAGACCACGTTTTCGTGCGAGGCACTCCACCCCGGACCGGATGGAAGCTCTCCCGCATCCGCCTCGTCGTCGGCAGCCCAGTCACCACCTCCCTCGAACAGACCTCCCCGCCCGTCGTCCGAAATCTGGAGTTCGGCCAGAGGGGGTACCACCACGTCCGAGAGCTTGGGCCGATCGAATCCCCCCCATAGATCATCGTCCTGGATGAACTCCGGTAGTGCCTCTTTCAGGTTGAGCCCACCGATGTCGGCCGGAAGGGCGCTCACATCCACCTCGACGACGAGGCCCATCTCGAACCGCGAACTCAGACGATCGTTGATGCCGGTAATGCCCGAGGGATCACGGTCAGCGACGATCAACACCTTCGCGCCCCGGCGATTCATCGCCTCGAAGAGGTGGAAGAATTCGTCCTGCGCGCGCTCCGTACCCGACAGCTCCTGAACGCCGTAAACCAATAGGAGATCGACCGTCCACCAACGCTCGCGCCACGCTCCAGCAACTCCGATCGAAAGGGCCCGTATGAAGTCCTCCGCAAACTCCGCGGCCGAGGTTATCGCAATGTGAGCACGCTCGTCATGGGCCCTGTAAGACCGTCCGGTTGCGCCCATGAGCGCTTCCGCCACCCTTTGTTCCTCGCACCACACATAGAGTGGGTTGTATTCCGGCCGGTCCTCCGTCACGAGCTGCTGGGCGGCCTTCACCGCAACCGGCGGGAAGTATTCCGCCAGTTCTTCGATGCCGGGACCCTCCCCCAGAAGTGGGAACGGGCGCACACGCTCGATGGCCGAGGCAAGCAATGACTGGGCCTCCTCGATGCGCTCGGGGTCCTTGACGAGCCCAATGGCGGCCTCGGGCCAGGGATTTCCGACCCGGTCCAAACCTTTGGTGATCTCTCGAAGGCGCTCGACGTCCGCTCGGAACTGGGCCACGATTTCCTTGGGATCACCGGGCGGCTCGTCCAGCTCGAGCATCCGCCGCAGGCGGGATCCGGAATACGAATCCGCCTCGAACGTCTCAGCTGTCTGCCGCAGCAGCCTGCGCCAAGGCGTCTCTTCGCGCTCCACCTTGCTCGCTACCGTAGCCGACAGTTCCTCGATGAAGCCTCCGAACTCGTCGAGGAGGGCGACGGCGTCTGGCGCCGCCCCACCCTGCGCCTTTTCCTTGAGTCCGATGAGCTCCGCAAGTTCCTCAGTTCCCACCTGGCGACCTTCCAGGTCCTGAACAGCGAGAATCTTGTTCAGCGACCCGGACAGCTCACGGACGTTCTTGAATGGGAACCGCGCCAGAGTCTCCGCCACCCCGGCCTCGAGGCGCTGGTTTCGTTCCTCGGCCTTCTTACGCAGGATGGCGACCCGCGTCTCGAACTCGGGAGCTCCGATGTCCACGATCAGACCACCGGAGAACCGCGACACAAGGCGGGCATCCAGATGCTCCATGTCTGCCGGGGGGCGATCGCTGGCGAGCACGATCTGGCTGCCGGTTCTGCTGAGAGAATCGAGCAGCCTCAGAAGCAATTCCTGGGCCTCGGTCTGGCCTGCGAGAAACTGCACATCGTCCAGCAGGAGGATGTGGAGGCCTTCGTACCGCTCCCGGAGGTCATCCTCCGTTCCCGCCTGCAAAGCAACGGTCATCTCCTCGAGAAAGCTCTCGAGGGCGATATACATGACGGCGAACTCTGGGTGGACCCGCGCCGCGTAGTGGGCGATGGAAGAAAGGATGTGCGACTTACCGAGTCCTGAGGCCGAATAGATGAACAGGGGATTGTAGCTCGTAGCGGGAGCGTCGGCGGACCGCTTGGCAGCGGCACAGGCCAAACGGTTGGCTGGACCCACGACAAAACTTTCGAACGTGAATCGGGGATCGAGATCCGTCATTACCACCGTGGTACGCTAACCTCGTTTCGGGTCAATTCAGCCGAGCCCATTCGGCAACTCTCTCCAGGTCCGGAGGCAACGGCGCCTCGAAGGACATCGGGTCGCCCGAATCGGGGTGTGCGAAGGACAGGCTCCAGGCGTGCAGGAATTGCCGGGAAACCATGCGCTGCAGTTCCCTTGCCCACCCACTATTCGTGCCTCCCATGCCGCGCTCCCAGCCGACTCCATAAAGCTGGTCACCCACGACGGGATGACCCACGTGCTCGAGATGCACCCGAATCTGATGAGTACGCCCAGTTTTCAGCGCGAGTTCCAGCAATTGAGCCGCCTTCCAATCCTCTTTGAGCCTTACGCGGGTAACCGCTTCGCGTCCGCCTTGCACGACCGCCATCCGTAGGCGGTTTCGCGGATCCCTCCCAATGGGCGCATCCACAGTGAGAGGGCTCTCACCAATATGCCCCCACGTTGCCGCCAAGTAGAGGCGTTTAATCTCTCGCAGTCGCAGCGCTTCGGAAAGGGCCTGATGCGCCCCATCGCGCTTGGCTACCACCAAGAGGCCGGACGTGTCCTTGTCGAGCCGGTGCACGATCCCGGGGCGCAACTTCCCTCCGATCCCGGAAAGATCATCGACATGAGCCAGAAGCGCGTTGACGAGCGTCCCTGTGGGGTGACCGGCTGACGGGTGTACGACCATGCCCGCTGCCTTGTTCACAACCAGGAGCGCGTCGTCCTCATACACGACATCGATTGGAATATTCTCCGGCTCGATCGCCACCACAACCGGTGACGGAAGGGTGATGTCGATCCGCTGGCCCTCCGCCACCGCCTCAGACTTCCGGGCACCCCGGCCATCCACGGTAACGCGCCCCTCGCTGATGAGCCTTTGGACCTGGGTGCGCGACACGTCGAGCCGGGTCGCAAGAAACGTATCCAACCGGCCCTCGTCGTCGTCGGACACCACGATCATCTCTGTGCGTTCTTCTCCCTGCATCACTCGGTTTTGGCGGCCTCGCCGCGGCTGAGCCTGATCGAGACGGGAGCTCCCTCCAGGTCCACGTCCGTGACGAAGTCGAACTCCTCCTGGGGTTGATCGCCCACCACGAGCCGAATCGCAAGCGTCTCGCCACAAATGAACCCTTCGTGGTGGCGGACGGCCTCTTGGACCGACTCGGGGCCGAAGACGCCCAGCCGGATGCGGTCCGTGATCTCCAAACCAGAGTCCTTGCGCAGCCGTTGAGTTCGGTTGACCACCTCCCTAGCGAGGCCTTCGGCAAGAAGCTCATCGTCCAAAGCCGGATCGATGGCTGCCGAAAACCCTCCCTCACTCCGGACGGCGAGGTCACCCTTGGACTCGTCGATCACCTCGAGATCACCCGATTCGAGGGGGATCTGCCTGCCCCCCACTTCGACGGACACGGGCTCCCCTTTCCGATAGGCGGCCAGCGCCTCTTGCGGAAGCGCACGGATGGCCGACGCCACCGCCTCCGATTGTTTCTGGAAGCGCGGTCCCAGCACCTTGAAGTTTGGGCGCGCCGCTAAAGAAACCAGCCCCTCGACCGAGTCCAGAAAGTCCACCGACTTCACGTTCAGCTCATCCTTGAGGAGCTCGAGCGTGCCTGCCCTGAGTACGAGGCCATCGGGAACGACGGCAAACATCCTGCCGAGTGGCTGTCGCACTCGGATCTTGACTTCCTCACGGCCCGCCCGTCCGAGAGAGACGAGCACCCGGACGGCCCGCATCTCATCTTCGAGGGCATCGTCGCGGTCCTCTGCGCAGGCCTCAGGGAGGCTCTCGAGATGGGCGCTACGCCCGGTCAGAGCCCGATGCATCCAGTCGGCCACGAACGGAGTGACCGGCGCAGCGAGCAGGCAAACCGTTCGGAGGGCGTCCCAAAGAGTACGGAACGCCGCACGAGCGTCGGCGTCGTCTTCGGATGCCCAGAAGCGCGAGCGCGAGCGACGCACGTACCAATTGGAGAGGTCCTCGTTGAGGAAGTCGCCGAGCAATCGGTACGCACGGGTAACTTGATAGCCGTCCAGTTCTCGCCGGACACCCGCCACAACCGTCGCCAGGCGTGCGACCAGCCATCGATCGACCAACGGCCGGTCGGCCACGCAAGCATCATCGTCCGAGGCCGTCCAATTCTCGACGTTCGCGTAGAGTGCGAAAAACTTGTACGTGTTCAAAAGCGTGTCGAAAAACCTTCTCGAAGAGTCTTGGATGCCCGCCGGATCATATCGCTTGGGTACCCAGGGATTGCTGACCGTGATCATGTGCCACCGGATGGCGTCCGCGCCGTGGGCGCTGATGGCATCCCACGGATCGACCATGTTGCCCTTGGATTTCGACATCTTCTGGCCTTCGGCGTCCAGAAGCATGTCGTTCACCACCACATTTCGAAATGGAGGCCCCTTCCCGAGCATGGTCGAGATCGCCAGGAGCGAGTAAAACCAACCCCGGGTCTGATCGAGACCCTCGCAGATGAAGTCGGCTGGATAGTGTCGCTCGAACTCGTCCTCGTTCTCGAATGGGTAGTGCCACTGAGCGTACGGCATGGCCCCCGAGTCGAACCAGACATCTACGACGGCAGGAGTCCGCCGCATGACGCCCCCGCAGTCACAGGTCCACGTGACCTCGTCGATCATGGGCCGGTGTGGATCGAAATCGTCATCGAGGGCACCCGCTCGCGCCGCGAGCTCCGCGAAGGATCCGATCCACTCGATATGGTCTGGGGCGTCCTCACACACCCACACGGGCAATGGGGTGCCCCAATAGCGGTCCCTCGAAAGGGCCCAATCCACGTTACCCCTCAGCCACTCGCCCATGCGTCCCTCGCCCACCTCGGGCGGAAGCCAGTTCACGATTCCATTGTTCTCGAGGAGCTCGTCCTTCAGGGTGGACGTGGCCGCGAACCACGAGTCCCTCGCCATGTACAGCAGGGGCGATGAGCACCGCCAGCAGTGCGGATAGGAGTGCTTGATCATCCCTGAACCGAACAGGTTGCCTCGTTCGTCGAGCGCCTTCACCAGGACCGCGTCGGCGTCCTTCACGAACATGCCGGCGACCAAGCCCGTGCCTTCGACGAAACAGCCCGCGTCGTCGACAGGACGAAGAAGCGGAAGGTCGTGCCGTTTGCCGGCGGCAAGGTCGTCGGATCCGAATGCCGGGGCCATATGCACGATACCCGTGCCGTCCTCAGCGCTCACAAAGTCTTCGTTGATGACCGTCCAGCCGTTGCCGACGTGCTCGGGGAGTGGGACGACCTCGAGCGGCCTGGCATATCGGGTGCCGGCCAACTCCGTTCCGCGGTACGTGCGGAGAGAGCGGGCCCCCTCGCCCATCACGGCTTCCATGCGGTCCTCAGCCAGCACGATGCGTCGGCCCTCCCACTCCACCTCCACGTACGTGAGATCGGGGTGCACGGCCAGGCCTGAGTTGGAAGGAACCGTCCACGGTGTGGTCGTCCATACGACGAACGCGCGGCCGTCGGGGTCGGGATCACCCTGCTGGGTAAGCCACGGGCAGAGGAAGAAGAGCGAGGCATCCTCGATGTCGCGATAGCCCTGCGCGACCTCGTGAGAGCTGAGCGCAGTGCCACACCGCGGGCAGTACGGCACACTCTTGAAGCCTCGGTATATGAGCCCACGATCCGCCAACTTCTTCAAGATCCACCACACGCTCTCGATGTACTCGGCGTGGAAGGTGACGTAGGGCCTGGAATAGTCCAGCCAGTAGGCGATCCGCTCGGAGAGTTCCTCCCACTCTTCCTTGTACGTGAACACGGACTCACGGCACGCAGCGTTGAACTCCGCGATGCCGAGCGCCTCGATCTCCGGCTTTCCGGAGATGCCGAGTAGTTTCTCGGTCTCGATCTCGACGGGAAGTCCGTGAGTATCCCATCCGGCGATGCGGGTCACCTGCCGCCCCTCCATGGTCCGCACACGGCAGACCAGGTCCTTGATGGTGCGGCTGATGATGTGGTGAAGCCCCGGACGTCCGTTGGCGGTAGGCGGTCCCTCGTAGAATACGAAGGGTTCGCCGCCAGCCGTGGCATCCATGGTTTGGCGAAAGAGATCCTCTTCCTGCCAGCGGGCGAGCATCTCCTCTTCCAAGATGAGAAGAGAGTCGGGGATCTCCGGATATCTCATGGGGTCGAAGAATCGCGTGGTTGAGGTGACTTGGGTCGTGCGACGAATCTGTACTTCTTCAACAGCCTTCTAGAGCCGTCCGATGACAGCGCGAATCAGGCCCGTGAGTTTGGGCTCCACCGATGTCGCCGTAGCGATGATCTGCTGGACGTCAGCGACCTCGAGGGCGTCTGGAAGACACACGTCGGTGATAATGGCAAGCCCGAGGACCCGTAAACCCTGATGGCGTGCCACGATGACCTCCGGCACGGTGGACATCCCCACGACATCGGCGCCGATGCGTCGAAGCATTCGGTACTCGGCGCGGGTTTCCAGGTTCGGCCCCGCGACCGCCACGTAAACGCCACGCCTCAGCGGAATCCCGAGCTCCATCGCAGAGCTGATCGCAATCTCCTGCAATTCCGGGTCGTACGCCCTCGACATATCCGGGAAACGGGGCCCCAAGGCGTCGAGGTTTGGTCCGGTGAGCGGATTCTCTCCCAGCAGGTTGATGTGATCGTCGAGAAGCACGAGATCGCCACGATCCCAGAGCGGGTTCATGCCTCCGACAGCCGCCGATACCACCAGTGTGTCGGCGCCCAACGAGCCCATGACTCGAACGGGAAACGTCACGTCCTGAAGAGAATAACCCTCGTAGAGATGGAAGCGGCCCTGCATCGCCACCACGGAAACGCCGTCGAGCGTCCCGAGGATGAGCTTGCCGCTGTGGCTCTCGACCGTCGACAGCGGAAAGTGCGGCAGATCCTCATACGAGATCTCAGTTTCAACTTCGATCTCTGCTGCCAGCCCACCTAGACCCGTGCCGAGGATCACTCCTACACGGGGCTCGAGGCCGCTACGGCCGCGCACCACGGCCACGGCCTCATCGACATTCTCGACCAGGGTCGAAGCGGTCAGCCCCATCGTCCTTCGTCCCGAGACTCGCCGTCGCGCAGTGAATCGAGCCAAAGGGAGTCGTCGTCACCGTCCCCAGCGGCCTTCCGCTCCTCATCGGTAGCCGGCTCCCCAACTGCGGGGTCGTCCACTTCAGCCACCGACTCGGAAGGGTCGGCCTCCGCGGCGACGGACTCCTCCTCGGGGATGGCCTCGACTTCACCCACGACCGCTTGGCTCACAACTTCGGCATGGGCCTCGCCCCCGTGGCCATCCGTCGCTCCGTCTTGTCCGTCAGTGGAGTCGTCCTGCCCATCGGGGTTCTCTCCTGCCTCCTCGCCCTCCCCTTCCGCCACAATGGCATCGTCCTCTGCCTCGACGAGCACTTCGGCGACCTCGGCCGCCGGAAGGTCTTCGTCCCCACTGGCGTCACCGCCAGTCGCGTCACCGCCAGTCGCGTCACCGCCAGTCGCGTCACCGCCAGTCGCGTCACCGCCAGTCGCGTCACCGCCAGTCGCGTCACCGCCAGTCGCGTCACCGCCAGTCGCGTCAGCACCTTCGATCCGCTCCTCGACTCCACCGAGATCGATATCGAACGCCACGTCCTCCAGGGGTGTGCGACTTTCCTCGACCTCCACCGTGTCCATCTCACGCTCGAGAAGCGCGCGAAAAGCCTTCAGAAATCGTAGTCGGTGGCGTTCCAGGTCTCCGAGAGACTTCTTGCGCTCCTCCAACAGGCGTTCGGCCTCGGCCACGGTCTGATCGATGGCGGTCTGGGCTTCACGTTGGGTGAGCTCCGCCTCCCGGATGGCCTGTTGCTTGACGTCCTCACGTAGAGCCTGGGCGGTGACGAGCGCCTCCTGTACTGCCTTCTCACGGCCTTCCTGGGCCGAAACCTGCTCGGTGAGGCGCTCGGTGCGCTCCGACAGCTGGAGGTTTTCCTTGACGAGCTCTTCCATCCGCTCGGACACGAGCTCCAAGAAGGCATCGACCTCCTCGGCATCGTAGCCCCGCAAGGCCTTGCCGAAGTCTCCACGCTTCTTGCGAACATCCAGAGGCGTAAGGTCGATCATCGCTGGCGTGCTCCAAAAAGGGCAGTCCCGATGCGAACCATGGTGCTTCCTTCCTCGATGGCAATCTGGTAGTCGTTCGTCATGCCCATGGAGAGCTGGTCGGCCTCGTAGGCCGAGGTGCTCTTCAACGTTTCATGAACCTCTCTGAGGCGCCGAAACGTGCTCCGTAGCACGGCCTCGTCATCCGTAAGCGGCGCCATCGTCATCAGCCCCCGAACCTCCAGTGAGGGGAGCTCGACAATCTCATGGATCGCCTCTACCAACTCATCACGCGAAAAGCCACCCTTGGTCCCCTCGCCCGATGTATTCGCCTGCAGGAGCACCCTGAAGGGCTGCCCCGATGCGACCGCGACCGACGAGAACCGTTGCGCGAGGCGCATCGAGTCGATGGAATGAACCAACTTTGGAAGGCCTGCCAAGATGGGCACTTTGCGGCGCTGAACGTGCCCGACCATGTGCCATCGAACGGCGGTCCCCACGAGCGCCTCTGCCTTCCACTGCAACTCCTCTACCCTGTTCTCGCCCAGTTCCTGCAGCCCCGAGTCGAGCGCAGCCTCCACGGCCTCCAGCGGATGGGCTTTCGTCACGGCCACCAGCGTCACGGCATCCGGATCTCGGCCTGATCTGGCGGCCGCGGCCGCGATCGTGTCTCGTACCCCGGGCAAACCCTGAGTCAACCTCTCCTTATATGTCACCCTGGGTCCTGGACGTCCATTCTCATTGATCTCATCAATGGGGCACCACAAAAAAAAGGGAACCTCGCCGGCCGACGCCGGCGGGGCTCCCCATCCCGTCTAGCGTCCCGTCCCGCGGTCAGCGGACCTCGAATGTAATCGGGAACTGCACCCACACCTGGACCTTCTTGTCCCGGTTGAGGGCCGGCGTGAACCTGTAGATCTCGGAGACCTTGAGGGCCGCTTCGTCGAGCCCCGCGTGCCCCGAAGTCTGGGATACCCGCGTGTCCCGCACCAAGCCGTCCTCGTCGATGAAGAACCAGACCACAACCCGGCCTCCGATTCCAGCATCGCGTAGGATGGCCGGGTATTCCCGCTCCATCGCGCGAATGACCTCATTCACGTTCTTGATCTCCGGACGCACCGTCATCGGAGTAAACACCGGTGCCGACGAGATGTCATGCTCTTGCTCGGGCGGCGGCGGCGGGAGATCCTCGACCGGATTGTCCTCGAAGGTCGTGGGCGCGATCGTGATGTCCTCTTCGATATCCGCGGTAGCGACCACCGGCACCGCCGGACGGGCGATGCGCTGCGGCGGCGGTGGGATCTCGATCTCAGGCGGGAGCTCGATCATCTCCAGGTCCTCGGTGCTGAACGAGACATCCGCTGCCGTGAGGGTCGGCCAGAACTGGAAGATCACGAAGTGCATCACGGTCGCAGCGATCATGGAAGTCCAGAACCACGATCCGAATGAGCGCTTGAAACGGTCGTTCTCGGTTTCTTGTGGGGCGCCCAAGGACGGTACGGCTTGCGCGTTCATCGTCTCTCCCTCGTCATGCGTCGCTCAAGCTCGGTGGCGAAGACCACACGAACGACTCCAGCAGCCACCAGCTGCTTTTGCAACTGATCGATCTGCAGGTACGCAACCTCACGGTCGGCACGGATGGAGATGAGCATCCGCCGGTCCGAAGCCGCGTACATCGGGGCTATGACCGGAGTAATCTCCTCCATGGCGAAGAGACGGTCGTTCATCCAAACGCTTCCATCGCGCTCGACCCAAATGTTCAGGATGTCCTTCTTCTTCTCGTCGATCTTCTTGGTGGCCTCGGCCTGAGCCCAGTCGATGGGGCGATCCTTGTCCTCCTGGAACACCGTGGTAACCATGAAGAAGATCAGCAGCAAAAACGCGATGTCCGCCATCGAAGACGAAGGGATCTCGTCGGAGGCCTTTGATTTCCGCTGAAACCCACCCTGCCGTATTCCCATGGATCAGCCCTCGAAGAGTTGAAGGGAGACCCGAATCGCGCCTGCCAGGTGCAGGGCGTCCAACACGTCGATCATGAACTTGTACGACGCGTCCGGATGTGTCTTCACGGCAGCGATCAAGAGCGGATTCTCGGCCACCGCTTGGCGCCAGATGCTCTCGATATCACTGGGTCGGACCTGCTGCACCTGGGTGCTCTCACCCCGCTTCAGATCGACGATGCCGGTGGGCTGGATGATGATGTGCAGAATGTTCTTCTGACTCACCTCGACAATCTCTGCCTCCTCCGGAAGGACGATCGCCAACCCGCTATCCTTCGGAAACACCGTCGTAACCAGGAAGAAAATCAGCAGAAGGAACGCGATGTCCGCCATGGAAGCAGACGGAATCTCGTCGTTGACCTTCGATTTCTTGTTGTTTAGAACGGCCATGTCGTCGCTCTCAGGTTGTCATCACTTACAGGTCGAACTGACGGATTGTTCCCTAACCTTCTGCAGGGTTGGTGTCCCGGGTGGTAAGCCGTTTCTTCCGCAAAATCTTGAGCGAGCCCTTTTTTTCCATGTCCCACGCCAGGTTGAGGATCTTCTGGGCACCCTGCTCCATGTCCAGGATCAGCCCATCGATCCGGGTCACGAAGAAGTTGTAGCCGATGTTGACCGGGATGGCGATGAGGAGACCCGTCGCCGTAGTCAGCAAGGCCACTTTGATGCCACCCGCCACGAGTGTAGGGTCGACGTTACCGGCCGTTTCGATGGCGGCGAACGCCAGGATCATACCGACCACCGTACCCAAGAACCCCATCAGAGGCGCAACGTTGGCGATGGTCGCCAGGATCACGAGCCCCCGCTCCAGGAAGCCTAGCTCGATAGCGCCGGTGGTGCTGATCGCCTGCTCCAGCTCGCCCTCGTGGACCTGTTGGCTTCGAATCCGCCGCAAGCCCATCACGATGATGGCCGCCGTCGGGCCTGGCTTCGACGAGGCGAATTCGATCGCGTCGTCTATGCGGCCCGCCCTCGCGGATGCCTCGGCCTCCTCCAGGATGACCTTGGTGCTCGCGTGTGCTACCCGCAACGTCCAGCCCTTCGCGATCATCACGCCAAGGGCGATGAGCGAACAGAGCATGAGTGGGTACATCATGAGTCCACCGTCCTCGAAGAGGGACAGCAGATGGTATTGACTGCCTTCTTGCAACCCTAGCTCCTTTGATCGACCGTTCCAGAGACGCGCCAATCTAGGCGGCTCGCTCCAAACCTGTCAA
>JADFRS010000060.1:18149-22696 GCA_022561145.1 Gemmatimonadota bacterium | reverse complement strand
GCATGCCGTCCGACCCCGTGCCAGCATAGATGATGTTGGGATCGGAATCGGCGACGTCGATGGCACCCATGGACCCGGTCTCGAAGTATTGGCCGGAGATATTCACCCAGTTATGGCCGTAATCTGTGGTCTTCCACACACCGCCGCCGACGCTGCCCATGTAGAAGGTGCTCGGTTGGCTGGCCACACCGGTAACCGTAGTGACCCTTCCACCCCGGGAGGGGCCAATATTCCTGAAGTGCAGCCCCTGAAATAAGTCAGGCTTGACGCTCGCCGGCCCGGCCTCCTGGGCCCCGAGCTCCCCCAGGGGGTTACCAGCGAACAATCCGAGCATGACGACCGCCAAGTACGAACGAGGTCTCGAGCTCACAAATTGAAAAAGCCTTAGGGGCGACATCAGACTCACTCCACGACAATGGGACGACTCCAAACGGGAGTGCAGATTGCCGTAAGGCGAGTGTCAGGTCAAGCGGACTGCGGTGTGCGTCAAGGGGACGCGCCGCTCCAGCTACTCCGCCTTTAGCACGCTGATGGGGTCCA
Organism: Gemmatimonadota bacterium; assembly: GCA_022561145.1. GTDB lineage: Bacteria > Gemmatimonadota > Gemmatimonadetes > Longimicrobiales > Gaopeijiaceae > JACZXQ01. The sequence continues at coordinate 22,156 of JADFRS010000060.1, read as the reverse complement.
CCCTCGCCGCTCGGCGGGCTGGGATTGCACTGGCTGCGGTCGCCACGCCCACCAGCAAGATGCCCACAGCGCCGAATGAGATTACCGTCCGTCATAATTTTCCCCCTCGCATGGCAAGGGGAAGCTATCTGAGGACTAGGACCGACTCCGACGTCGTACCGTCGAACCGATCTTCCAGGGCGTGACGCTCGTCTTGTCAGGCTTCATGTGGGACCGTTTCCAACGGATCGACATGACGGCCGGGAGGATCCGACAGATGCGCCTGGCGGTCATCCCCACCCATGATGACGAGGCGGAGGCCGACCCCGACCAGGCTCGGGCAGTGGCGGCCGACGGCCCGACCGAAGCCGAACAAAGCCCTACGCACGACCGCACCTCCGGTGGTGCTGGGCCGGAGTGATTGAGTTCCACCCCTCACCTTTGTAGTTTCCGCTTGGAGCCCGTCCCAGACAGGCCCCCAAGACCGCCAGGGGTACCCCAGTTAGAGGGTTGAGACAGTCCCTTGGAACCTGATCCGGTTGAGACCGGCGTAGGGAGCGCGGACAACCACGCGAGGCATGTTAAGCCGTCCGCGCCCAGTGGATGGCTTTTGTTGTCATCACCCGGCGCCGGCTCCTGAACAAGGAGCGCCACCGTGCCCAGCAACGGCAAGACCCCCGAAATTCCGAACGATCCGTCGAAGGGAGACTACGGCAGTGCCTTTCCCGGCTCGAGACGAGTTTACGTCGATGGAAGCCGTCCCGATCTTCGCGTCCCTGCGCGTGAGATCACCCTCGCCGGCGGAGAGCCGCCGCTCAGGGTCTACGACACGGGTGGTCCGCTTGGCTGCGATGTCCAGGTTGGACTCCCGGACCTCCGCGCTCCCTGGATCGCCGAACGTGGCGGAGTCCATGAGGTAGAGACGTCCTACAGGCCGGTGGACGAGGCGAGCGCCGCAGAAATTCCCGAGGCGCTAAGAAACACGCCGCTGCGTTCAACGGGAGGGCCGGTCACCCAACTCCACTACGCCCGCAAGGGTGAGATCACTCCCGAGATCGAGTTCGTTGCGATCCGCGAGGCAATGGAGCCCGAGTTCGTACGGAGCGAGATCGCGAGGGGCCGAGCGATCATGCCCTCGAACATCAACCACCCGGAGTCCGAGCCGATGATCATCGGCCGCAACTTCAAGGTCAAGATCAACGCCAACATCGGGAACTCCGCGGTGACCTCCTCCATCGAAGAGGAGGTCGACAAACTGCGTTGGTCCACGCTCTGGGGCGCCGACACGGTCATGGACCTCTCCACCGGCAAGAACATCCACGAAACCCGCCAGTGGATCATCAGGAACTCACCCGTGCCGATCGGGACCGTGCCGATCTACCAGGCGCTTGAAAAGGTGGACGGGGTGCCGGAGGATCTGACCTGGGAGGTCTACCGCGACACGCTCATCGAACAGTGCGAACAGGGCGTGGATTACTTCACCGTGCACGCCGGCGTACTGCTCCGCTACGTGCCCCTCACAGCCGAACGTATGACCGGCATCGTGTCGCGTGGCGGCTCGATCATGGCGAAGTGGTGCCTCGCCCACCATCAGGAGAGCTTCCTCTACACGCGCTTCCGCGAGATCTGTGAGATCATGGCTGCGTACGACGTGGCGTTCTCGTTGGGAGACGGCCTACGGCCCGGCTGCCTGGCCGACGCCAACGACGAAGCGCAGTTCGCCGAGTTGAAGACTCAGGGCGAGCTCACCCGGATCGCGTGGGAGTATGACGTCCAGGTCATGTGCGAGGGACCCGGACACATCCCGATGCACATGATCCAGAAGAACATGGACCTCCAGCTCGACTGGTGTGACGAAGCGCCCTTCTACACGCTGGGCCCCTTGGTCACCGACATCGCGCCCGGGTACGATCACATCACCAGCGCCATCGGCGCCGCCCAGATCGGATGGTACGGAACGGCCCTGTTGTGTTACGTGACGCCAAAGGAGCACTTGGGCCTACCCAACCGCGATGACGTGAAGGATGGCGTGATCGCCTACAAGATCGCGGCGCATGCCGCCGACCTGGCCAAGGGCCACCCGAGGGCTCGTGAGTGGGATGACGCTCTCTCCAAGGCCAGGTTCGACTTCCGCTGGGAGGACCAATTCCACCTGGCGCTCGATCCCGTCACCGCGCTGAAGTACCACGATGAGACGCTGCCCGCCAGCGGCGCCAAGGTGGCTCACTTCTGCTCCATGTGCGGGCCGAAGTTCTGCAGCATGAAGATCACGCAGGACATCCGGGACTATGTCGCCGCAAACGACCTCGCGGACGCTGGAGACACCATCCAGGCCGGAATGGAGGAAAAGTCCAGGGAGTTTCGCGAGCGGGGCAGCGAGATCTACGTACAGGTGGATGGAGACTGACCCATGAGCATGGATCGACATACAGCGGTGCGGATGGCCCTCGCGCTGGCGCTGGCACTGCCCGCTCTTGCGGGCGCTCAGGTGACGCCCACGAAGCTGTTGGTGCGGGTGGTGGCGAACGACGCCAAAATTATCGGGTCCGGCGTAGGCGGAGCACGCATCGTGATCCGCGACGTGTCCACGGGCGAGGTGCTGGCGAATGGTGTTCAGGAGGGATCGACCGGTAACACCCAGTTCATCATGGTGGACCCGATCGAGCGCGGCGGCAAAGTGTTCGACACCCCCGGCGCCGCAGGATACACGGCCACGCTCCAGCTCTCCAAGCCGACACAGGTCGAGATCGTAGTCGAGGGCCCGTTGGGTACGGCACATGCGATGCAGCGAGCCTCCAAGACGGTGCTCATGGTGCCTGGACAGCATCTGGAAGGAGAAGGCGTGATCGTGGTGCTCAACGGCTTCACGGTCGAGATCCTGTCGCCCGCGGAGGGTACGGTTACCGACGGCGAGCTGGAGGTGCAGGCCCGTGTGACCATGCTGTGCGGATGTCCCACGGAGCCCGGTGGCCTGTGGGATGCCAACCACATCGAGATCACGGCGCGCTTGGTCAAGGACGGCAGCGTCGTAGCCGAGGTCCCGCTGGCCTATGCCGGACAGACGAGCACCTACCGAGGCACGATCACGTCACCCGGTGGCGGTGAGGTCGAGCTGCAGATCATCGCGGTGGATGTGGGCCGCGCCAACACGGGTATGGCGACCATGGTTGTCCGGATTCGCTGAACGGCGCCAAGGTCCGTGCACGGGCTGAGCCCACCCGACCGAGGACCCCACACATGACCCGGGAATCCGACGCCTGGAGCGGGTGGGAGCCACCGGAGTCGTGGAAACGTGTGCTCGCGATCGACGCGCACACGGCGGGCGAACCCCTACGCGTGATCTTGGGCGGCTTCCCCGAGCTCTCCGGCGACACGATTCTCGAACGCCGAAAGGATGCGCGGGAGCGGTACGACTCCCTGAGAACGGCCCTCATGTGGGAGCCTCGCGGCCACGCCGACATGTACGGCTGCGTGGTCCTTCCGCCCGAGACTGAGCGGGCCGACTTCGGGGTGCTGTTCACGCACAACGAGGGCTTCTCCACCATGTGCGGCCACGGAATCATCGGAGTGACCCGCGTCGTCCTCGATCTCGGGCTGTTCCCCAAGGTCGAACCCGTGACCTCCCTCGGCATCGACACACCCTCGGGTTTCGTGCGTGCGTTCGCGCGGGTGGAATCAGGTATCGTCACCAGCGTGTACTTCCACAACGTGGCCTCGTGGGCCGTCGAGCTGGATGCCCAGGTAGAGGTACCGGGGATGGGACGAGTGAGGTACGACCTGGCGTTCGGCGGAGCGTTCTACGCGTACGTCGACGCCGACGCGTTGGGCCTGCGACTCGAGCCGGCCAACACTCCCGCGCTGATCGAGTCTGGCCGCGCCATCAAGAAGGCCGTCACGGACGCGGGCCCCATCGAGCACCCGACCGACGCCGAGTTGGGCTTCCTGTACGGCACGATCTTCGTCGGCGCCGCCCGCGATCCGGCGAACCACAGCCGCAACGTGTGCGTGTTCGCCGACGGTGAGGTGGA
>JADFRS010000060.1:0-18139 GCA_022561145.1 Gemmatimonadota bacterium | reverse complement strand
ACGGGCGTGAGCGGCCGGCTGGCCATCCACCACGCGCGAGGTGAACTGGAGGTGGGCGAGCCGATCACCATCGAGAGCGTCATCGGCAGTGTGTTCACCGGGCGTGTAGTGGAGGGGACCACGTTCGGCGGCCGCCCCGCCATCGTGCCCGAGGTGGAGGGACGGGCCTACATCACGGGCAAGCAGGAGTTGCTGATCGACCCCGCTGATCCGCTCGGGGACGGATTTCTGCTCAGTGGTATGGGTTCGCTCTGACGTTCCCCGCCACCACGATCCACAGGCAGTCGCGGCTTTTCATACGCCGCTGGCCGAAGCTCGGAGGATCGAGATACGGAGCTGCAATGACCGCCCTCAAGGTCGTCGTCATCCTGATGGTTGCTGTGTCCGGCTGCGGAGGCGGCGGTCAGGACATCGTCCAACCGAACGGCGCCAGCGCACGGGTCAACGGGCGCATCATCGTCTCCGAACTGCTCGGGGGACCGTGCGGAATGTCGTCCCAGATCATCAGCTACGCCCCCGACGGGACCGACCCCGTGTTCCTGACCACTTCCGGGTCGAACATCATGCCGACCGCAGCGCCGGATGCTAGGACCATCCTCTTCAGTTCCTGCGTCGGCAACGTCAGGGAGATCTTCGCGATGGACAGCGACGGCACGAACCGCCGGCAGATCACAACGGGTACGCAGGGGGGCACCGGCAACTTCACGCCCATCTACTCACCCGACCAGCGACGAATCGCCTTCAGCGCGGTGCGGGATGGTGACACCAACCCGGAGGTGTGGGTCATGAATGCCGATGGCACGGGTGCGACCAGGCTGACACAGACGCCACCAGCACTCCCAGACCAGCAGTTCGTGTGGGCCCTGCACCCGACCTGGTCAGCCGACGGCCTGCAGATCGCGTACGCCTCGACCGTGAGTGGCAGCACGCAGATCTGGATCATGAACCGCGACGGCACGGATCAGCGCCAGCTGACCTCCGGCCTGGGACCCGACTACCCTGATGCAAACGTCCCCCACTGGTCGCCGGACGGCGCGAAGATCGTCTTCGGCCGCGGCTCACCCGGTCAGCCACGATCCATGTGGGTGATAGACGTCGCCACCGGAACCGAGTCCGAGATCATCACCGGCGTCCAGTGGGCGGACTGGCAGCCGGCCAGCCAATGAGCCATGCGCAATCGGGGGTGATCGCCCTCCTGGTAAGCGCGCGTTCCGGCTACCCGATCCACGCCGGATCGGCGGAGTCCTCGGTCCCGCGCTCATCTTACCGACGAACCGCCGGCCGGAGAATCGACAGACTGGATGACCTCGTCTCGACCGATCGCCGGAAAGCGCGGATCCTTGTCCCTGGGATCATACGTATAAAGTGAACTGATTTATACGTATGGTTAGTTGCGGGACGGATTTCCGTCCGGTCCAGTCCCGCGGGGGCCCGTCCGCGTTGCCTCACGTGCAGACCGCCCCTAATCTGTAACCTCCAGGCTGACACCCCGTGAAACAGGAGCCACCCATGAAGCGCCGCACCTTCCTTCGGTCGAGCCTTGGCGCAGCCGCCGCCGTCTCCCTCCCGTTCCCTCTCCGCCTCGAAGCGGCGTATCGCCCAGCCCCCACAGTTCCTGCGGATCTACAGGCGATCACGGGTGACGGGAAAGAGATCACGCTGACTTCCAAAGCCGTTGCCGACCTCGCTGCGCGGCTGAAAGGGCGTCTGTTGCTGGCCGGCGACGACGGCTACGACGGGGCGCGCCAGATCCTGAACCCCTCCTTCGACAAGCGCCCGGCGCTCATCGCCCAGGTCACAGGTACGGCGGATATCCGTGCGGCCGTCGACTTCGCCCGAGAGAACGAGGGGCTGTTGCTGGCGGTCAAGTGCGGGGGTCACAGCTTCTCGGGGAAGTCCACCTGTGACATGGGCATGATGATCGATCTGTCGCCCTTCCGGAACGTACGGGTCGATCCCGTCGCCCAACGAGCCAGGGTGACGGGGGGAAGCCTACTGGGGCAGGTGGATCACGAGGCCATGGCCTATGATCTGGTCACCCCCATGGGCACGGTGTCGCACACCGGCGTGGGCGGGCTGGTGACGGGTGGCGGATTCGGGCGGCTGGCCCGCCGGTTCGGGCTGTCGGTGGACAACCTCCTGTCGGTGGACGTGGTGGCGGCGGACGGTGAGTTCTACCGAGCCAACGAGGACGAGAATCCGGACCTCTTCTGGGGTGTGCGCGGAGGAGGAGGGAACTTCGGTGTCGTCACATCGTTCGAGTTCCAGCTGCACTCGATGCAGCGTCAGGTTCTGGCCGGCCAAATCATGTTCCCCATCGAAATGGCCCGGGAGGTCCTGACGTTCTATGGCGAGTACGCACCCGAGGCTCCGGATGAGCTCCAGTTGGATTGCGTCGTGGTTCTGCCTCCCGGTGGCGCCCCGGGCGTTGCGGGTTTCGGGGTTTGCTACTCCGGACCACCGAGCCAGGCCGAGCGAGTCCTCGCCCCGATCCGAAAGCTGGGGACACCGCTCGTCGACAACGTTCAAGGAACGGACTACGTCGCGCTGCAGCGTTCCGGAGACACGGACGATTTCAGGGCTCAAGCGGCATATCTGAAGGGCGGCTTCGTCACGGACGTCCACGCCGACCTCGTATCCGCGATTGTGGACGGCATCGAGGGACATCCGGAGCGGATGACTCAGTTGGTCTTCGTGGCGGCCGGAGGCGCCATCGGTCGAGTGGCCAATGAGGCGACCGCGTTCTCGCAACGTGACAAGCTCGCCAACTTGCTCTGCATCGTCGGCTGGCCCTACCCCGCCGACGGAAGCGAGCACATCGACTGGATCCGCCAGTTCTGGCCGACGGTCGAGCCTTTCACGCGTGGGTTCTATGCCAACGACCTCGGGGAGGGCGTGACGGCCGAGGTCATCAACGCCAACTACCGAGACAACTTCAACCGTTTGGTGGCGGTCAAGAACCGGTACGATCCGAACAACCTGTTCCGCCTGAACGCGAACGTGGAGCCGTCGGTGTGAGATCGAATCGGGGCGGATGAGCAGACGCCGCAAGCGACGGTTGAAGGAGGCCGCCACCCGGCCCCCCGAAATGACCGGTATCGCGAGGCTCCTGAGCGAGAGGCCCGTCGCCACGCTCGACTTGCATGGCTACACGGGAGCACAGGCGCGGCCGCGCGTGCGGGACTTCCTCACGGCCCACTCTCGGATCTCGGCTGGAAGCGTTGTACACGTCATCACCGGCAAGGGCACCCGTTCGGAGGTGGAGGCGGTGCTGCCGGGGCTCGTGCGAGACATGCTCGAAGACGATGCGGCCGGCCAGGTCGACGAGTACGCGGGAATGTTGGGCGGAGGTGGGTGGGTGGTGCGCGTGAGGTGAGCCCTCTAAGACCACCTCACCCCCTCAACTGACGAGCACCAGCAGACTCACGGCTATCCACACCATCACCACGCCTCCCAGCATGCATCGCTCCAGCGCAGAGGTCGTGTGCCTTCCCGGTTTTCCGTGGAACCAAGACCGTATGAGGGCAGCGTGAAAACCGGACACGAGCAACACGAGGCCCAGAAGATACGCCGTAAGATCGAGTGCCCCACGTTCCATCAGGGACCGTCCGCCGAAGACGAGCGCCCAACTGACCGCCATGAAGGCCGCGACGACGAGAGGCAATCTGCGGGCTCGAAGCTCCACGAGGAGTCGTCCAAGCTCCGGAGAGGGTGCCTCAGCCGACTCGGGAATCAAGGCGGATCCCGGTCCCGTCAGTTCGGCTGCGATCTCCACCGCGCGCGGTCTATGGTTCGCCTCCAGGGCGAGGCACCGGTGGACGAGGGCTGCCAGCGCAGGATCCGCCTGCGGCTGAAGCGCGAGCAATTGGCGGGGCTCCTCGTACAGTCTCATCGCGGCCAGCTCGACGTCCGTCGAAGCCTCGAAGGGGTGTTCCCCGGTGATCATCTCGAAGGCTATTACACCGAGACTGTAGATGTCGGCTCTCTCCGTAACCGGCTCTCCGGAGACCTGCTCAGGTGCGGCATAGCGTGGGTGCCCCAGAAGTTCTCCGGTCAGGGTCAGTCGTTCCGGCGTCTCGGCACCCGTTGCCAGCGTCGCTGCAAGCCCGAAGTCGGTCAGCGCGACTCGACCCGAGTCTTCCTCCAAACGGACGTTGGCCGGCCGCAAGTCCCTATGCACGACCCCCGTTGCGTGGGCGGCGGCGAGCCCTTGAGCGATACCACCGATGATTCGCCTCAACTCCCCGTCCTCCAGCTGTCTCTCAGAGGTGAGACGGTCGGCCAGGCTGGTGCCTTTGATCCAGGCCATCACGAGATAGGGGACTTCGTCCCGAAGAAGACCTACCTGGAAAACAGTCGCGACATTGGGGTGGGAGATTCGGCCGGCCGCCTGCGCCTCTCGGACGAACCGCCGGCGGGCGGTCTCCTCGCTGACGTGCTCGGGCCGGAGAACCTTGATGGCCACCAAACGTCGGAGGCCCACCTCACGAGCCAGGTAGACCACCCCCATGGACCCCTCTCCGATCTTGCGGAGAATGTCGAACTCTCCGGAGAGCTCCGCCTCGAGGAGTTCGCGTACCGAACGGTCTGCCCTGGCACCCTCGGCTTCGGTCGCTCCGGCTTTGCTGTGGTGCGCCCGTCTTGAATCGGCGCCCGCGGCGAGGGCCATGGAGCGCTGACTACCCAGGACTTCCGCTCCACCCACCCGGATCTGCTCAATCAGGCTGCAGGTGTCGTCCAGCGGCGTAACCTGCAACTCGCGGTGGAGCATCCGCTCGAACTCCTCGAATTGGCTCAACGCCTCGGATCGCCGACCGGCCGCGGCCAGCAGTTTGATCAGGACGTGCTGGGCTTCGTCGTCGAGCGGGTCACAGTCGACCCAGGCATGCGCGACGGCCAAGGCACCGTCCAGATCACCCTCCTCCAAGCGACTCTCGGTCTGGGCGTGCTGGGCCTTTCGCCGCATGCGCTCAATACGGGAACGATGACGATCGACCCACCTCTGGAATTCGCCGGAGTCCACCAGGTAGGTACCCTCGAGGAACGGGCCCCCGTAAAGATTCAGGGCTTCACCATACATTTCAGCCGCAACAGCGCTCTCGAAGCTCACGGCGTCCGACTCCAGGTCGGAGGCTCGCAAGACCTCGCCGGCGGTTTCGATCCAATCCTCCCCGAGATCCTTGCGAAGCTCGTACAAGGTCTGGCTCAACGAATGACGGGCCTTTTCGGGGGAACTCCGCGGCCAAAGGAGCGCCATGACCGAATCGCGAGTCGTCTCTCCCTCGAGAGCGAGGTGCACGAGCAGTGCGCAACGGGTTCCTCGGGCCGGAAAGGAGGTCAGCTCCTCTGACCCTCGGAAGACCTGGAGTCCTCCCAAAGCGGATATGCGGACGGTCACGGCAGAAGGCCCCTCGAGGCAGGTTCTTCGGCGCACGCCCCCGGTCGGGACAAGCGACCCAACAGTTCGCCCGATCTGTCACTGGATCATTGTCCGCTGCCGGGTCGAAAAGCAAGGTGAGCCGCTCCGAGCGGGTGCTCGGGGCAGCTTGTGCTGGCCTACCTTCCCTCAGCGCCGTGCCCGGTCCGCCTCATCCTCCGTCTCGAATAACCTGCCGGTCGTGAGCTCCATCACGATGCGGTCCGCGTCGTAGACGTCGTCCAACGCCTCCAGTATGCCGCGGGCGTCCACGGAAATGGACCGATTGCGGGTATCCACGTAGATGAACTCACCGGGGAGGCTCTCGATGTTGCCATCGAACACCACCCCGACGATCTCGAGGTCCTGGTTCAGGACCGGTGACCCGGAGTTACCTCCGATGATGTCGTTCGTCGAGATGAAGTTCATCGGAGTTCCGAGGTCCAAGCCCTCGGGGGGATTCTTCCACCGCTCCGGGAGCGTCCACGGGGAGTCCGCGCCGTAGGAGTAGAAGTGGTCGTACAGGCCGAAGAACGTGGTGTGGGTGGGGGCGGTCGTGCCGTTGTAGTCGTAGGACTTCACCACCCCGTCCGCGATCCTGAGTGAGAACGTCGCGTCGGGAGGGATGCTCGTGCCGTACACCGCAAACCGAGCCTGCCCGAGGCGGGCCGCCAGATCGCTCTCCTCGTCACCGATGGGGCTGATACGACTCTGGAACTCACCGAATGCCGGCAAGAACCACCGCATCAGCTCGAGAGCCGGGTCGCTGATTCCCACCGTGCCCGCGTCTAGGGCCGCGGCAGCGGCAGCGGAGTCGGCCAGGGCGGACGCCCCGACGATCGCCCGGGCCGCCTCTTCAGGCGTCCGGCCCGCCAGGATGCCGCTCACGGACGGGTTGGTGGCACCCAGGTGCATGGCCATATCGTCGAAGCGGGCCTCCATCAACTGGATCTGAAGCTCCTCGGGTTGGTCGGGCACGGAGTCGAACCGGGCACGAAGCTCGGTCAAGACCTCGGCCGGAGCCCCCTGAGCCCGGGCGTTCAGCATCTGAATCGCCCAGATGCCGCGAAGTATCGTGGCAGCCGTGAAGTCGGGATTGCCGAATACGGCGAAGGCGCCGAACAGATCGGCCATCTCGGCCTTCCGCCGCTGGACGTCCGCCATGCGGTCCAAGAGGCCGCCGTACTCCGCCTGGAGCGCCGAATCCGCCGCCAATGCCTCGCGGAAGGCGCGCTCCGAGTCCGCCCGTCTCGCCATGAGCACGGGGTCGAAGAGGCCAGCCCAGATGCCTTGCGAGGCCTTGAGTGAGTTCTCGAGGCTGAAGATGTCATTCCTGACGTCCTCCTCCTCGGCATCTTCGGGGCTGGCCTCCCGAAAATCCTCCAGTGCTTCCAGCCGGCTGGTGAGGAAATCGAGCAGCGCCCGGTCCTGGACGGCGCGGCGGAACTCCAACTCAGCCACCGTCTGAAGGCGCGACGAGCCACCCGGATTGCCGACGATGAAGACCACATCGCCCTCTTCCACGCCGTCTTCACTCCACCGGAAGTAGTGCTCGGTCTCCAATGGCCTGCCGTCATCCCCGTAGATCCGGAAGAACGAGAAGTCGAGCGCGTAGCGCGGATAGGTGAAGTTGTCCGAATCGCCCCCGAAGAAGCCGATCTGGAGCTCGGGTGCGAACACCAGCTTGACGTTCTCATAGCGGCGGAACACGTAGGCCGACGTGCGGGCGCCGTTCCACAGCTCGATGGTCTCCACTTCGATGCCCGCCTCTTCCCCGCCACGTTCGGCGGACAGGCGCTCTTGGATCTCCTCCTCGACGGCCTCGCGCGCGTCCGAGCGGGCGCTCGGATCGGTGATGCCCTCGAGTGCGGCATCGACCTCGGAGGTCACGTCGAAGACCTCGAGGAGTTGGTCGGCCTCGAAGTCGGTGACTTCCCGCTCCTCGTCGAGGCTGGTAGCGTAGAATCCGTTGTCGAGCAGATCCTCGCCATCTTCGCTGACCTGCACCACGAACTCGCGTGCGCAGTGGTGGTTCGTCATGACCAGGCCATTGGGCGACACGAATGAAGCCGAGCAGCCCGGAATGCGGAGGGCCCCCAGACGGGCCCGCTCGAACCAGGCCGCGTCCGCCTCGATGGCGTACGTCTCCCGCAGATAGTCCGTCGGCGGGTACTCGAACGTCCACATCTTTCCGTTGTCGAATCGGCCGGCCCTGATCGTGTCCAGGTCCACGGCATCCGCCTCGGACATCTCCGCCAGGGAATCCGGCGGCGGGATCGCGCCCGAGGTCACTTGTGCGGTCACACCGTGCACGGGAAGCACGGTCAGGAGTAGGGCGCCCAGCACGACCTTCTTGAACGCCATCACGTTCCCTCCCAACCCACTTCATCGCCCACCGCGACATCGGCGTCGGCCAGTACCACCCCGAACGCTCCGGCGCCCCAATGAGGATCCAGATCCTCTCGAAGCCCTTCGTGCTGGGCGTTCATCAATTCGCATGGGCGGGTCATCCCGCGTATCTCGATCCTGAGGTCGCCGACGCGCAGCACCCGATTGCGAGTTTCCTCGAGCCGGACGCCGCTAAGCAGGAAGTTCGCGCGACGAACGGACGGGTCCACCACCTTTCCACGGGCCTCGCTGATCCGGTCGAAGACCTCCTTCTCGATGAGGGTGACCTGGCGCCAGCCGCCCTGGTCGGCGTTGCCGTCGAGCCCCGCGTCTTCGACCGCCACCGCAGATTCCACCGAGTCCATCGGCCCCCCGTGGGCGCGCTTGATCCAGATCGCTTCCAGCCTACCCACCGATTCTTCCATCACCGCCACTCCTTCTGAAGCTCCTCGAGTGTCGCGCTCCCGGGACACAGATCGCCGAACGGGACATCGACCAACGGACGGTCAACGGTGTTCTCGAACGCGTGCATGTCCTCGCTCGAGTCCTCGAGGTAGAGCAGGCCGGTGGCCACCTCTCCCTTGGCTTGTGAGGCGCGCAAAAAGCTCAGCGCAGCGTCACGATCGGTAGGATCGTAGTCCTCGGCCACGCTGCGGAACATGACCGTGCTACCGTCATGCATCGTCACGGCGGTGACGTCGTCCCGATCCTGCTCGGCCGTGATCTCCGTCATCAGTGGCACGAAGTCCGTCTGGACCACCTCGTAGCTGTGCGTGCGCGTGTGCGCGTAGCTCTTGGTCGAGCCCTCATGGTCGTTGAACGTCACACACGGCGAGATGACGTCCACGATGGCGAAGCCTCGATGGGTCAGGCCGGCCTTCAGGATCGGGACGAGCTGCTTCCTGTCACCCGAGAAGCTGCGAGCCACGAAGGTGGCGCCCACGGTGAGCGCCAGCGACACGGGATCGATGGGTCCGTGCCGGTTGACCTCGCCCCGCTTCGAGACGGTTCCCACGTCCGCGGAAGCCGAGAACTGCCCCTTGGTGAGCCCATAGACGCCATTGTTCTCGAGCACATAGAGCATGTTCACGTTGCGCCGGATGGCGTGACAGAGTTGGCCGAGCCCGATCGAGAGCGAGTCGCCGTCTCCCGAGATACCGATGTACACGAGATCCCGGTTGGCCGCGTTCGCGCCGGTCGCTATCGCGGGCATGCGGCCATGCACTCCGTTGAACCCGTGCGCCTCGTTCATGAAGTAGGCGGTCGCCTTGGACGAGCACCCGATCCCGCTCAGCTTGGCGGCGCGGTGGGGAGGAATTGCGAGCTCGAAGAACGCCTGTATGATCGAGGCGGTGATCGAGTCGTGCCCGCACCCGGCGCACAGGGTGGACATGGCGCCCTCGTAGTCCCGGCGCGTGAGGCCGAGCGCGTTCTTTTCGAGCGCGGGGTGCCGCACCGCAGGCTTGGTGATGTAGGTCACTCGGTGTCGCCTATACCTTCCCGGCCGGGACTCGCCCGGCCCGTTCGAGGGCCTCCGTGACGCCCTGCACCACGTGGTGGGCGCTCAATGAAAAGCCCCCGTAATACTTCACTGACGTCATCTTGTCCTTGCTGGCTCCGGTCTCCACGGTCAGCAGCTTGAGCAGCTGGCCATCACGGTTCTGCTCGACCACGAACGTGATCTCGTGGTCGTTGATGAACTGGCCGACGCTGGGGTGGAACGGAAAGCCCCGCACCCTCATGTAGCTGATCTCGATGTCGTCCGCCTCGAGCTGCTCGAGCGCCTCGAGGACCGCGCCTCGACAAGCCCCGATCGTGACGAGGCCAAAGGGTGCGTCGATGGCCATGCGCACCTCCGGCTCCGGCACGGCGGCGGCGGCGCTCTCGATTTTTCGCGCAATCCGGTCCACGACGTCCTTGTAGGCCTCGGTGTCTTCCGTGTACCGGCCGTATCGGTCGTGCCCCGAGCCACGGGTGAAGTACGCGCCCTTCGCGTGAACGCCCGGAAGTGTGCGGTAGGGGATCCCGTCCCCGTCCACGTCCTCGTAACGGTGAAACACCTCCATCGCCTCGAGATCCTTCGCCGTGAGCACCTTGCCGCGGTCGGGTGTGTAGTCCTCGTCCCACTCGAGGCGCGGCACCATCCAGTCATTCATGCCGATGTCCAGATCCGAGACGACGAACACGGGAGTCTGGAAGCGTTCCGCGATGTCGAAGGCCGAGACCGCGAAGTAGAAGCACTCTTCGGGATCGGCCGGAAACAGGGCGATGTGCTTGGTGTCCCCGTGCGAGGCGTAGACGACCGTGAAGAGGTCTCCCTGCTGCGTGCGTGTGGGCATCCCGGTCGAGGGGCCCGCGCGTTGTACATCGAACACAACGGCCGGGACCTCCGCATAGTAAGCCAGCCCGAGAAACTCGTTCATGAGCGAGAGCCCGGGGCCGCTGGTGTTCGTGAACGCTCGCGCCCCACACCAACTCGCGCCGATCACTATTCCGATCGCGGCCAGCTCGTCTTCGGCCTGAACGATGCAGTAAAGGTTCTTGCCCGTCTCCGGGTCCTTCCGGAAACGGCCGCAGAACTCCTTGAAGGCGTCCATGATCGAGGTGGCCGGTGTGATCGGGTACCAAGCGCCCACCGTGGCGCCCGCGTAGACACACCCGAGCGCGGCCGCCGTGTTGCCCGTGAGGATCACCGAGTCGGAGGTCGCATCCATGGGCTCCATGCGCACGGGCAAAGGGCACTCGAAGTTCTCGCGAGCGTAGTCGTAGCCCAACGAGATGGCCTGCATGTTCGAGTCGATGAGCTTCGGCTTCGAGGCGAACTTCTCGGCGAGCATCTCCCGAATGAGGTCCACGTCCATATCGAGAAGCGCCGCGAGCGTACCCACATAGGCGATGTTCTTCATGAGGATCCGGACGCGGGCGCCCTTGAAGCGCTCCAGGCACATCTTGGCGAAGGGGACCCCGAAAAACGTCACGTCGTCCCGCATGAGCTCCTCGTCGAGCGGATGCGTCGAGTCGTAGATCACGTACCCTCCGCTCACGACCTCCTCGATGTCGCGCGCGTACGTCTCGGCGTTCATCGCGACCATCACGTCGAAGTCTGGCGTCCGGGCCAAGTGCCCATGCTTGTTCACGCGGATCTCGTACCACGTCGGCAAGCCCTGGATGTTCGAGGGGAACAAGTTCTTCCCGGACACGGGCACGCCCATGCGGAAGATCACCTGCATGAGCATGGCATTGGCACTGGTCGAGCCAGTGCCATTCACCGTGCCGATCTTCAGAGCGAAGTCGTTGGCGCGGTCGATATCGTCGTTGGCCACGGTTGTCCTGCGTATGGGATGTAGAGTTCGAACCTTCGCATGTCCCAGGCGGCCGTGGGGCAGCGCTCGGCGCACAGCCCACAGTGCACGCACAGGTCTTCGTCTTTCACCATCACACGCTTCGTCTGGGGCAGCGCATCGGACACGTAGATGTCCTGATCGCCGTTCACAGCGGCCGCTGTCAGCCTGCCGCGCAGGTCGGCCTCGTCACCGTTGTCGGTGATCGTGAGGCAGTCGAGCGGACATACGTCGATGCAGGCGTCGCACTCGATGCACAGGACGGGCGTAAAGTCCGTCTGGATGTCGCAGTTCAGGCAGCGCTGGACCTCCCTCACGGTCTCCTCGAGGTTGTAGCCGAGCTCGGCCTCGACGTTCAACTCCTTGAGCCGCTCCTCCAGGTCAGCGTACTGCATGGGAGTGCGGTTTTCCGGATCGTAGTCGTTGGAGTAGCTCCACTCGTGCATCCCCATCTTCTGGGAGACGAGGTTCATGCCGAACGGCGGGCGCTCGCTGAGCGGGACGCCCTGGCAGTGGTTGTGCACCGACACGGCGGCCTGATGGCCGTGCTCGACGGCCCAGATGATGTTTTCAGGCCCCCACGCCGAGTCCCCGCCGAAGAACACCCCGGGGCGCGTGCTCTGGTGGGTCGTCCGGTCCACGATCGGCATGTCCCACGAGTTGAAATCGATGCCGATGCCCCTCTCGATCCACGGGAAGGCGTTCTCCTGGCCGATGGCCAGGATGATCGCCTCGCATGGGAGGAAGATCGTCTCTAGCGTCTCTGACGCCAGGCGGCCGTCCTCGCCCTCATGCCACTCCACGATGTCGAAGTGCATGCCCTTGAGCACTCCGTCCTCGACCACGAAGTCGACCGGTGAGTGGTTCTCCAGGATCTCGATCTCCTCGCCCTCGGCGTCCTCCAGCTCCCAATCGGACGCCTTGAAGAGGTCGCGCGGCTTCCTGGCCATCACTTTGACGTCGGTCCCGCCCAGGCGTTTCGAAGTCCGGCAACAGTCCATGGCCGTGTTCCCCGCGCCGATCACCAGCACGCGCTCTTCGATCGAGTCGAGGTGTTCGAACGCCACCGACTCGAGCCAGTCGATCCCGATGTAGATCTTGTCCGAGTCGTAGCGCCCGGGGAGCTCGAGGTTCTTCCCTCGAGGAGCGCCCGTGCCCACGAAGACAGCGTCGAACCCACCGTCGTCCAGCAGCTCCTTGAGGCTCTCGATGGGAGTATTCAGATGCAGCTCGACGCCCATGTCCATGATCATCGCGATCTCTTCGTCGAGCACAGCCGGGGGAAGCCGAAACGCCGGGATGTTGGTGCGCATCAGGCCGCCCAGCTTGCCGTGCTTCTCGTACAGCACGCATTCGTAACCGAGAGGCATGAGGTCGTTGGCCACCGTCAGCGACGCGGGTCCCGCGCCGATCAACGCCACCCGCTTGCCGTTCTTCTTCTCGGGGATCTTGGGAAGGGAGTCGGTGATGTCCCCCCGCAAGTCGGCCGCCACGCGCTTGAGGCGGCAGATCGCCACCGGCCCCTCACCCTCGAGGCGGCCACGGCGGCAGGCGGGCTCGCACGGCCGGTCGCACGTCCTCCCCAGAATGCCCGGGAACACGTTGGACTCCCGGTTGAGCAGGTACGAGTCGGTGTAGCGTCCCTGCGCGATGAGTCGAATGTACTCCGGGACATTAGTGTGAGCCGGACAGGCCCACTGACAGTCGACGACCTTGTGGTAGTAGTCTGGGTTGGAGACGTCTGTCGGGTGCATCAGACCCCCCTGAAAGCCTGGTGGTGTGTCCACGTTCTAGTGGCCCGGTAACACCACGCACCATGTTACGGTTCCGCCCGGGCACAACCCGACTTCAGGCGTCGGTCAAGCGCGCCCCGCACCACGGCTCTTACCCACCACGCCGAGCAGGCGATCGTGCCGTGCGAACATGACCAGATCGTCGCCCGCGGCGACCATCGTGTCATGCGCCGGCTGGACCTCCGCCTCTCCGTTGCAGCCATGCAGAACAATGTCCATCTGCTCACCCTCTTGAAGCTCGCCGACGGTCCGCCCATCCATGAAAGAGCCCTTTGGCACCTTCATCCTGATCATGCTGTACTCCACCCCGTGCACGTTGAGCGTCTGCGTTATCTCGATCCCCACAGCCGCACCGGCAAACGCGGGCGCCGCCAGATCCGCCGAGCTTATCACGGCCTCCACGCCCATGAGCTGCTGGAGTTGCTCGGAGGAACGCTCGTCCCAGACCCGGCTCACGATCCGAATGTCAGGCTGCGCATGCCGCACCTTGAGAATCGCGTCGAGGTTGGCGTGATCGTCGCCGGTGCAGGCGATAAACGTCTCGGCGTGCTCCAAGCGGGCCTTGTGCAGCGTGGCAGGCAGGCGCGCGTCGTCTCGGATGCAAGGTACGCCGAGTTCAGAGAGCTGTTTCGCAACGCTCGGGTTGGGCGACTGGTCTATGGCGATGACGTCGAGTCCCATGTCGACCAGGTCCCGGATCACTCGGAACCCGACATGCCCGGCGCCGAACACGATGATGTGATGCTTGTAGGTCAAGGCGAGCGCCTCCCCCCAGGGATCTCTGCTGGAGTCCCGATTCAAGAACAGGTTCACGAAGTCGGCCGCCCCGAAGGCGACCAGGATGACGAAGACGGGCGGCATGGCGTACCAGAACGCGACGAGGTACCACTCCGGGGGCACCCGCTCCGGCGCCTCCAGGACCATGAGCTGCACCATGATGAAAGGCCGGTCGATGAACGGAATGCTCACGCCGCGCGCAGCCTCGTAGAGCTCACCGTAGAGCAGGCCACCCCCAATCGTGATCATCAAGAAACCCAGCAAGGGCAAGCGAAACTCCCGCAGGAGGGCCGCCGTGTGGTACCAGGCTGGGCTGCGCGCACGCGTCTTATAGAAGGCTTTCCCCCGGGGGCGACGGCCCAAGGGGCCGGCGAGGCGGCTCTAGATGTTGGTCGGCACTACTGCTCGCTCCGCAAACGGTGTGGGACCCGGGGTCGCTATGGTGCCCCAATCTGGGCTGGGGCGCGGGGGGTGGGCAACGGGGGGTGGAGTGGGGCCGCGGGCCTGATCCACGGTCCGAGACGCTTTGGCAGGTATACGTATGTTTTGAATCGGTTTATACGTATTGGTCACAGGACCTCGAGGACATGGCGGCGTCCGTCGCCATTGGGTGCCCTTGGCGACATGCGTCGTGTAATGATCGCGAACAGGGCGATTAGCTGATAAGCTTCGGGAAGAAATCGTTGGACATAAGCTTCAGAAGAAGATGAGATCACTCCTCCTCGCCACAGCGCTGGTCCTGATCGCAGGTCCCCTAAGTGCCCAGGATGACTCGCTCCTCCACTTTGCGATCCGTACTGCCCTGGATCCGGGATTCGAATCGCGCCCGGTCATCTGCGTTGGTATCCGGCGGTCCCCTGATGGTCCGATGGAGGACTACGGAGCACAGACCGGAGGTATCATCGAGATTGAGGGCTCAGTGTTCGTCGGCCATTCGGAGTGCGAGAAGTCTGCCCGCGGGTCCTTTCACAGGGCGACTGGCCGACCTGCCACAGTTCTCGAGATCGGCCTGGGCGAAGCTCCGGGGGTATTCACCGTCGGCTTCCATCTGCACGGCACGTACGCCGGTGCGTCTGAGTGCACGGCCCATAAGGAAGACGATGAATGGCAGCTTGGGGACTGCCGACCGCTGTGGATATCCTGAGCAGTGCTTACATCCTATAACGCATGCATTCCAGCTCGGGTCCTGCGGAGTGCGCTTTCGCGCAGGGCCGGGTAGCTTCGAGTGAACGACGGACCCGGCCGCTTCGCGGGCACTCCGGTGGCACTGACGTGCCACCTCCGCGCCTGGAATGCCTTGCCCGTTACACGACAACTGGTGGGAAGGGTGGCATGGACTCGGAGTGGGTAAGTTGGAGGTTGGGGACGTACCTGACCATGATTCTCTTGGCCGCTGTGGTGGGTGGTTGCGCTTCGTCCGAGCGAGATCGAGGGCATACCACGGTGGCCGACTCCGCAGGGGTTCGAGTAGTCTCTTCAGGCGCTCGACGAGCCCCTGAGATCGGTTGGAAAATATCTCAAGAACCGAGCGTGGTAATCGGTGGTGAGGGCGGCGGCGAGACGGAGGTTCTCTATCGGGTTTCTTCCGCGAGGGTGTTGGCAGACGGCGCGATCCTCATCAGTAATTCTGGGACGCACGAGTTGCGGGTCTATGAATCGTCTGGCGACCTCCGCCATACGTTTGGGCGCGAGGGGGCCGGCCCGGGTGAGTTCGCCGCGTTCTCGGCAATGCGGGTCCTCGACCGGCGGGGGGATACAATCTTTGTCGCCGATCAGGGGAATAGGCGTATTCAAGCGTTCGATCTCACTGGTCGGTTCCTGTGGGTGATGTCTCCCGCCGTCATCCCGGGCTACGGACGCTCGTCGATCTTCGGGCGATTTACCAATGGTGGCTGGAGCAGCCTGATGCCCGTTGGCTCCGGTAGGTTCGGAGGATCGCCTGGCGATTTGATTGAAATGTCCTACGCGTTCTCCGTCTACGATTCGACACTTGAATCAGCTCAGCAAATTGCCACGGCACCAGCCCGACCGCGTATGGTCAACAGCCTAGGGGGCGGTGCAATTCACTACCCCTTCGTCCCTCTGACTCCAGAGCCTGTTTACGCGGTTGCCGGGGATCGCCTCATACTAAGTGCATCTGGTGATCCAGAGGTGAAGGTTTTCGGATCCGACGGCCGGTTACAGTCCGTGTTCCGGTGGTCCGCCGACCGTACGTCGGTGGACGAGATCTGGGACCGATATCGCCAGGCATTCCTCGAAGATGTGCGATCAGACCGGCGCCCGGCGTACGAGCGGTTCCTGGCGGACCGCCGTCTACCATTGCCACGACAGATACCGGCCGTCGAGTCGATTCTAGTCGATGCGATGGATCACGTGTGGGTAGCCCGCTTTCGACTGCCTTGGATATCGGAACGGGTTTGGCATGTCCTGGCTCCCGACGGAGAATGGGTCGGTAATATCTCCACTCCCGCTGATGTCACTGTCTTTGAGATCGGGGAGGACTACCTCCTAGGTAAGCACTCAGATGAGCTTGGCGTTGAACGCGTTGTCCTATACTCACTCAATCGTTAGGCGCGACAGCCCCGTAGATTGAGCGCCCCGATCTTAAACTCGGCGACAGTCGTCGTGTAACGCTGGTCATCCCCTACGGGCCCTTGGTGTATTTGCTGCGAGCAATGTAGGTTGATCCCAACAAGGGCCCGGCCGCTTCGCGGACCTACGCTTCGCTCCGGTCGGGAGCGCCCTGACCGCCCGTTACCGGACACGGCTTACCGGAAGATGGCACGGACTCAAGGTCGTGCGGTATGATATGGAGATACCGGGCAGCGAGAGAGGTCCACAATGATGATGGATCAGCTAGAACAAGAGGTTCTTAAGCTTCCTGCTGAACAGCGCGCGAAGCTGGCCGAGCGTATCATATCGAGCCTCGACGAGGAAGTTGAGATCGAAGTCGAGTGGCTGGCCGAAGTTCGACGGCGGGACGCGGACCTCGACACTGGCAGCGTCGAGGGCATTCCACTCGAGGACGCTCTAGTTTCTATTCGTTCGCGATTCGGTTGGTAAGCTCCATCGTCCATCCCGCTGCCTTGGCGGAACTAGCTGAGCCAGTCTCATTCTACGAGGAACGGGCCTCGGGCCTGGGTCGAGA
Organism: Gemmatimonadota bacterium; assembly: GCA_022561145.1. Classification (GTDB taxonomy): domain Bacteria; phylum Gemmatimonadota; class Gemmatimonadetes; order Longimicrobiales; family Gaopeijiaceae; genus JACZXQ01. The sequence continues at coordinate 1,276 of JADFRS010000060.1, read as the reverse complement.
TCTGTTGGAGGAAGTCGAACGCGTCCTCGATCTCATTCTGGAGAATCACGAAGTCGCCGCCATCTTCGAAGCCCCGTATCGTCGATATGTCTGTCGACGCTTCCCTTTCAGCGTGGTGTATCGCCCAGTCTCGAACAGTGTCCGTGTCCTTGCGATCATGCATCAACGCCGTCGCCCCGGTTACTGGAAAACACGAGGATAGAGCGACCCCGCCGCATCCGAAAACGCTGTGCTCCCGCACGGGCCCTTGGTGCTTATGCTGCGGACATCGTAGGTTGATCCCAACGAGGGCCCGACCGCTTCGCGGACCTACGCCTTGCTACGGTCGGGAGCCCATTAGCCCGTTATCGGACATTGTTCGAGCGTGATTGTCGCGTTGGGGTTGCCTATGCGACGGGTCTCGGCAACTCTGGTGCAGCATCTATAAGGTGAAGGAAGTCAACAGGGCGAAGCCCTCCCTTACCCGTCCGCGGAGGCGGACGGGAGGCTCGGTCCACTGGGCTGTAGCTCAAGGCCTGCGTGATCATCTTCCGGTTTTCGTTTTCAGTACCAACGTCGCGTCCGATCTCAGGCGAGTCTCCTCTCACGAGGAACTCAGGCATCTATTCAGGTTTCGTCCCAACGCGGGGACGTCCGAAGATCTGCTATGCGAGCGGGGGGCTCAGTCAGAATCTGAGGGTCGTCGAGCGACATGCTGCGCGCGGAGCTCACCCCTGTCGTGGTACGGTGCATCATGGTGTGTCATCTCAGTTTGCTTGAGTCACGGGTTCATCTCGCCAGACCTCACCCGTACGGAGCATCGCATGCACAGCGCGGGCGAGGCGACGGGCGGTAGCGACCCGGGCGACCTGCCATCCGAGGCGCTGTCTGATCTGTTCGTAGGACTGCGATAGCCAGCTGTCGGGCGCGTGAGTGATGTGGCTCACGACGGTCCGTACGAAGGTGCCCCTCAGCCAACGGTTGGCCCCGGCGGGGATCGATCCGTGGCGTATGGGCCGGAGGCCGGACTGTGAGGAGCGAGGGGCTAGACCGGCGTAGCTCACCAAGTGACCCGGAGTACGGAATCGCTCGATGGGCAATGCCTCGGTCGCAATGAGCAGTGCACGGTACGGACCGATGCCCGGGACGGTCTCGAGCAGGGCCACGGCCGGGATCTCGCGGCCCATGCGCTCGACCCTGCGATCCAGGGTTCGGATCATTGGTACGAGCTGGTCGATGAGCGCCCACTGCATGTCGATGAACAGACGCCGTTCTTCACCGAGCAGGGGCCACGCCT
>JADFRS010000059.1:4074-22713 GCA_022561145.1 Gemmatimonadota bacterium | reverse complement strand
ACTTGTTCGGCGGGTCCTACGAGGCGGGCGTACGGGCGGCCCAGGCCCGAGTGTTGAGAATGCTTTAGGGGCTGGTGCCACGAGCCCATTCAGGTCGCGGACAGCACGCCTCTCACGGCAGTGGCCATCCGCTCGATTCCACGCTTCAGCGTAGCGTCGTCCGTCGCGAAGCTCAGGCGTACGAAACGGTCGTCCCCGAACGCGACGCCTGGTACCAGGGCGACGCCCGTCTCCTCCAGCAACCAGGAACAGAACGCGGTTGAGCCCTCGCAGCCCTCCCGGTAGACAGAATCCACGCGGAAAAAGAGGTAGAATGCTCCGCCCGGCGAAAGATAGGTGAACTCCGGCAACAAGTCGGACATGAGGCCAGTTACGAGATCGCGCCTGCGCTGGAACGCGGCCACCATCTCGGCGACGGCCGCTTCTGCTCGGTCACGGCTGCCGAACGCCGCAAGCGCCGCCGCCTGGGAGGGAGCCGCGGCATTGGATGTCGTGTGGCCCTGAAGCGCGACGACCTTCTTCACGACCTCCGGCGACGAGTACAAGAACCCGATGCGCCATCCGGTCATCGCAAAGCTCTTGGAGGCTCCGTCCACGAGCACGAACGGTCCAAGCGCATCTTCCGGGAGTTCCAGAATGCTCGGCGCCACCGGTCGGTCGGAGCCATAATAGATACGGCGATAGATTTCGTCCGCGATCAGCCAAACGCCTCGGCCCTTCGCCCAACGCGCGACCGCCTCGAGATCTTCGGAGGAATAGACCGCTCCCGTAGGGTTTCCGGGCGAGCAGAGGATGAGCCCCCGTGTTCTCTCGGTCGCAGCCGCCTCGAGGTCCGCCGGGGTCAAGCGGAAATCATTCTCTTCGGCTCCGCGTACGAACACCGGCTCGGCCCTGGCCAGGTAGACCATCTGCGGATAGCTGGTCCAATATGGTGTGGCAACAAGAACGTCGTCACCTGGGCCGAAAAGCACGAACGCGGCGTTGAACATTGCCTGCTTCGCCCCCGACGTAACCACGACATCTCCGGGGTCGATATGACGGTCCGCGACGGCGCCGATATGACCTGCGATGGCGGCCCGCAGTTCCGGCGTGCCGGAGGCTGGCGTGTACCGTGTTTGGCCCGATCGAATTCCCTCGATCGCCTGATCGGAGATGAACGAAGGCGTATCGAAGTCCGGCTCCCCCGCGCTCAGGTCGATGATGTCGCGCCCCTCGGAGCGCAACCGCTTGGCCAGCGAACTCACGGCAAGGGTCGCGGAGGGTTGAAGCCGAGCGATATTGGAGCTGAACGTCATATGCTACGCGCTCGAGCAGCGAGGATTTGAATCGCACCCCGTCGGTAACGCATTGCGGGGGGGGAAGCCGAATATCGAAGCCACTCGGCCCCGGATCAAGTCGAGCGACGTATTGCTCGGACCGGCGCTGAGGAACAGATTTGTGCATGGCCGAGAACCGGGCCCTTTTCTTTTTCGACTACGTAGACGCCACATCCTGGGTTGTGGAGCTTTGGCTGGCCGAGTTGTTGCCACTCGACGGCCTCACCGTAGATCGGCGACCGTACGAGCTAAAGCCCCCGCCCGAGGTCCCGCTGCGTCCCAGCGACCCCGAGTGGGCCACATCGCGGTTGTGGGCGCTTCCGACGCTTGAGGCGATGGGTCGGACGCCGGTGAACCCATCGCTCGTTCCGTGGACCAGGAAGGCGCACGAATTAGCGCTGCACGCCGCCCGAGAGGGCTGCTACGCACACATCCACGCCGCGCTGTTCGAGAGGTTTCACGAGGGCGGTGTGGATATTGGCAGAATCGACGTATTGGTTTCCATCGCCGCATCCGCCGGCCTGAACACGAGCGAATCGAAGGCTGTTCTCGATGTGGACCGGTACGCAGAAGAGGTTTGCGAGGCTCGGCGGGAAGCCGAAGAGCTGGGCGTCCGAGGGGCTCCCACAATCCTCGCGGGCCACAAGAGGCTTGAACGTCCCCAGGGATTCGACGAGCTTCGGATCTTCCTTACGTCACTCGGCGGCGCGACCTGATCGGTAGCACGCCGCGCGCAAAGCACATGGGTCAGATGGCTGAATATCAACGCAAGACTGTTCTCGCTCCCAGCGAGGTCCTCAGCAAGGCCGACGAGTTGCTTCCCGCATGGATCGGCCTCAGCCGCTCAAAGGCCTCATCCCACGGTGCCACCTTCTCTGGGACCGAGGGCACTGTGACCCTGTCCGTCCACCGGCATGGCCCACACACAGACGTGCTCGCGTCTACGGACCGCTTCCGCACGTCCCGCATGGACTATGAGATTCGAAAGTTCCTCACCGAATTGCCCTACGAGCCGGGTGACCGGGGGGGGTCTGGCTCCGGAGACCCTTCTTGATGGAGTCGTTCGATGATCTAGGCCTCCGCCCGGAGTTGGTCGAAGCACTCTCCGCCGAGGGCATCGAGGTGCCGACCGCATTTCAGCGGGACGCCATCCCGGTGATCCGGCGTGGCAACAACCTCGTCGGGTCCGCCGGCCCGGGGGCCGGCACATTGGTGGCCTACGGGACGGCGCTTCTGGACAGGCTGGAGACGGGAGGACCGACGCCCTCCGCGCTGATCGTCGCACCCACGGCGCAGATAGCGCTGGAGCTCGCCGAATCCATGGCCCAACTGGCCCAATCCACCGGACATTCGGTGGCAGCCCTCGGGAGCCCATGGGCGCTACCCGACCGGGCGGATGTCCTATTCGGCGCAGCCGGGGCCCTGGTATCCGCGATCAAGGAGGGACGCCTGAGCCTCGAGCATGTCCAAGTGCTCGTCGTGGATGGAGCCGGCGCTTCGCTCGAGCCAGAAAACATCGACAAGCTGTTGGAGTTCGCCCCTGCCGAAACGCAGCGGGTCGTACTGTCCTTGCCGCTTACGGCGGAGGTGGAACGCCTGATCAGCGAGCGCATGCCCAAGACCGTACATGTTCCTCCGAGGGCAGTCGACGACAAGCCTTCCGAGGACGGTCCGGACCGGGGGGTGCTTGGTTATACCGTCGCGGGCACGGACAAGGCGGAGGATCTGCTCCATATCGTGTCCGGCGCCCTCGTGGAAGACTTTCGGCATGTGCTGGTCTTCTTTCGTTCGGACGACGGGGCAGCCGACATGGGCGACTATCTGACGCTCCGGGGGTTCGTGGCAGGAGCGCCAGGTGACACCAGTGTGCCGGTGTGGCTGGCCGTGGATCCCATCCCCGGCCGCGAGGCCGCGCTCCAGTTGGACGGCGGCTCAGCGGTGCTGGCCTTGAGCTTCGATGTGCCCGGTGACATGGATGTGCTCGATCGCCGCCACGGCGGCGGGCTGGGCGGAATGATTCTCGCGTTGACACGAGAGGTGCCTCACCTTCGCCAGGCCGCCTTCGCAGCGGGCTATCGGCTCAAACCAGGGGCGCCCCGTAGCGAAAAACTGCATGATGCGGTCACTTCGTTGCGTGAACGCCTGATCCGAGCGGTGGAAGACGAAGACTTGGGGCCGTATTATCTCATGCTCGAGCCCCTCATGGAGCGCTTCTCGGCGCCCGAATTAGCTGCCGCATCTCTCGCATTGTTGCAGGGACGTGACCCGGCTTCGGAAGCCCCATCCGGCCCGGCCGCCGCCGCGGGAGGGGGCGAACTGGTACGCCTCTTCGTCTCTGTGGGGTCGCGAGACAATATTGGCCCCGGTGACCTGTTGGGGTCGTTGGCCGGAGAAAGTGGCGTGGACGGCTCCCTGTTTGGCCGTATCGAGATCCGCGACACATTCTCGTTGGTCGAAGTCGATAAGGCCGTCGCAGAAAAGGTCATCAAGGCCGTGAACGGCCTAACGATCAGGGGACGCAGCACCCGGGTCGACTACGACCGCGGTGGGCGGGCGGCGAGACAGACGGGCCCGCCGAGAGGAAGAAAACGGCCCCGTGGCGACTGAGACCTGAAACGCACGCCCTCCCCATGGGCTCGGATTCAGACCCAAAAAAATACAGAGGCCACGCCCCCAATGACCGGGGGCGCGGCCTCTCTTCTAGAATCCTGATTCTGTCCCTCAGGCGGCCAACTGGGCCGCCGCGAAGGTGCTAAATAAGCCCTTTGATGGCGTCCTTGAAGCCCTTCCCGGCCCGGAAGCCAGGCGACTTCGAGGCGGGGATCATAATCGTGGCGCCGGTGCGTGGGTTGCGTCCGGTGCGAGCCTTGCGATGCTTCGCTTCGAACGTGCCAAACCCAGTGATCTGGACCCGCTCCTCACGACGAAGGGCGCGGGCAATCACTCCAGAGCTGCCGAACAGGGCGTCGATGGCACGAGCGGAGTCGGCCTTGGTGAGGCCGCTGCTGGTGGCGAGTGCGTCGACGAGTCCGGATTTGTTCATGAGTTTCGCTCCTTTAGGGATGCTGAAGTATGCTCCAGGGCCTGCTGACGCCCCGTGACCGATCAGGCATCCGTCGTTGGATCACGTGCGCCTCGGGCCACCGCGCCTACGATCCAAGAGCCGTAATAGATCGGACCAAAAACAGGACGAGTACACGGTACAATCGCCCCGCGCGGTCGTCAAGGGAAATATGGCCGAAAACCCGCATCCTACCTGGGTTCTGGTCCGGGCGAGGCACTTTCCCCGAAATTGTGGCATCGATTCACCCGCGGTGGGAGTCCGGCGCAACCATGCGTGTCTTCGTTCCACGCTTTCTTTGGGCGGTCCTGTACTTCATGGCCCTGACGGTCCTTGGAGTCGTGGGATACGGGCGGATCCGGACGGACCGGCCGGCAGGTCATGGAGGAACTTCTGTCTCTAGGACAGCCCTTCGTGGGCGTGGAGCATGACGCCCAAAGGGTTGGACCTGGATCTGACTATCGTCGCGAGAGCTTTGAAGGATGAAACCGTCGACAAGCTGTACCGGGCGGGCGCCGATCACGTCGTGAGCCCGAATGTGAGCGCGCCGGATTCGCGGCTAGCCGGAGCAGATCGCCCAGCTCAGGGATTACGTGAAGGCTTAGTCGTCGCGGTCGTCGTCGGAGCTGTTCACCCGCTTCCTCACCATCGCGATCACGCCGAATATGACGACCATGACGAGGGCGAACTTGAACAGCGCCAGCATGACGCCGAAGAAGAGGGCCATGAGGACAGGCATCAGCATGCTGAGGAGCTCCCACAAGATCGCTCCTGCAAGCCCGGCTGCCGTAAACTGAGCCACTAACCTCATAGTTTCCTCCGCCCTCTAGCTGAAAACCCTCTCAAGGCTCACCCTACGTAGGCCCGGTGCGCAGGGTTTCAGAATGCATTATTTGTACCGGTAGGTCACGCGGCCCCGGGTGAGGTCGTAGGGGGACAACTCCACTTTCACCCTATCTCCCTCCAGTACGCGGATGTAGTGCTGGCGCATCTTTCCGGAGAGATAGGCCAGAACTTCATGGCCGTTCTCCAATTCCACCCGAAAATTCGCGTTCGGCAGAACCTCCCGAACCGTCCCCTCGATTTCGATTGCGTCCTTTGCCACTCAGCCCTGCTCTCGGTTTAGGTCATCCCTACGGTCGGACGATAGCACCCCCCAATGCAGTGATCAACGGGAAATCCGGATGCCACCTCTCTCTGCCGATATCATGCTGACTTGTCCGGAAGCAATACGGGTTCGAATTTCAGGCCGCAATCCGCCGCTTTGGAGTTGACCGTGACCCCGATCTTTTCAAATGATGAGCAACAGCAGTTACTCGCTGCGATCGGTCGCCATAACGCACTGCGCTGTCCACATTGCGATACGGCGCTGATACGCGTCGAAGTTACTCCCAGGGATGACGTCGCCTACGTGAGAGACAGGGTTTGGCTGCGGTGTGAGTCCTGTGGACGCCATGCCGTCCTGGACCGCGGCGCTCCGCCCGGTCGAGGGGAGGAGAATCGATGACGATGAGAGGACGTTCTGCGTTCACGGTGCTCGTGGTACTCATGCCCACCGGGGCTCAGGCCCAGGATCGCGGCAGGGGTCCGGTCATCTTGGATGTTCCGGCAAGCACCACCGCGCTGGCCATGGGCAACGCCTTCCAGCTCTCGGGGGGGTCCAGCGAGGCCATCTTCTACAATCCCGCCCTGCTGCTTCGGGCTACCGGCTTCGGGCTCGCGGCTCAACGCTTCGGATCACAGAGCACCGCCCTCACTCTGTCGGCGGGTACGAGGTGGTGGAAGGGTGCTGTGGGCGTGGGGCTCCAGACGCTCAGCTATTCCACGGATGCGACGACACCACAGGCGATTGCTCTCGGCCAGCGGGATCTCCTGACGGGCGGAGCGACAGCCGTATCCGAGCTGATCGCCACCCTGGCATACGCACAGGAAGTATTCGGCGTTCGGTGGGGGGTGGCCGGCAAGCTCATCGAGCAGCGGATGGCGGGCTCCAAGGACGCCGTACCGGCCGTGGATCTCGGCGCGTCCATCACGCTTGGCCCCATCACGGTGGGGCTCTCCGCACAGAACCTGGGACCGGACTTGACCGTGGAAGGCGTCGAAACGGAACTGGCCAACCGAGTGACTGCCGGGGCTTCATTACGGCGCCGGCCTGTGGGTCCGCTGGACCTCGGCGCCTCCGCCGCCATCATGCGGATGGCGGACGGGACGGTCATTCCGGCGTTCGGCGGTGAGGTGGCCTGGTGGCCAGTGACCGGACGGACATTCATCGGGCGAATCGGCGTGCGCCGGGTCGAGGACGGTGCGGCGGACGAAGTCACCTTCGGGGCAGCCTTCGTGGGCGACGCGATCACCATCGAGTACGCCTTCCAGGGGTTCGACGACGCAGACGGTGCCCACCGCTTCGGGGTGAGTTGGCGCTAGCGGCCTCCGTCACCCGGCGGGACGCGCACCGCTTCATAGGCCGGATCGAGGAACGCAAACCCAACGTCATCCAGCACCACGGTCCCGGCGGCGGTTCGGTCGAACACCAGCCGCACTTCCTTCAGTGCCCGCAGATCCAGCGCGGGCCTCAGGCGGCGGAAATCGCCGAGCGGAATGGAATAGCTCTGTAGCAGCAACTCGTAACGGTTGGCGAAGCGCTGCTCCTGGTCGGCCCTCCGGAGGATCCGCATCTCCAAGGGCCTCCGAACGGGTCCGTAATCACTGAGCGGAACGGAGGCCGAGCGGCCCGCCGCATCCACGATTTCGATGCTGAGGTCGATGGGTTCCTCCGGTTCGTCCTCATCCTGGTCATCGCGATGCCGGTCGCCTCCGGACCGCTGATCTCTTGGGCCGCCTTCCTGGCCCTGCCCCTCGGTAGTGTCGGCTGGGGATTTACGCGCCTCCGGCTTGGCGTCCGTCGCCGTCAACGCGAGCTGGAGCGAGGCCTCTTCGCCCAATCGCCACGCGCTCCCGAGCGTGTCCGGAAGCGTGATCACGAAGCGGGCTGGTGGGCCCATCTCGCCGTCGGTGCCCCAGATCTCGTTGTTCCAGCCCAACCACACGGCCTGATTGATCTGCGACGACGACGTGTTGGGCCGGTTGCTCGAGCGAAGGCTCATCTGCCGCTCGCTCCAAGTCGCCAGGCTGTCGCCCCGGAGCGCCACCCCATCAGCCGTGCCAGTGGTGACGTCGATGTCTTCCTCGAACGTCGCCAGCGGACGAAAGCTCGATTCCTCGAACCGCGTGATGTACATCGTCTTGGGCAGCCAGCCACCCGCTACGCGGTGGTCCCGGAAGAGAGGCAGATAGCGTTTGTCACCCTTGAGCGTGTAGTCCAGGAACGCCGACACGTAGATCATGGCGAACTCCCGCTGTTCCTCCGGATCCAGGAGTCCTCGCAGATCCAGCCTCCTCCCGCTACGAGGGCCACTGTCATGCGAGCCCCACACTGTATTCCACTGGCCGTGGTTGGCCCGATAAACGTAGACGGCGGCCTTGAGGCGCGGCTCACCGTCGGTGAACCGGATCCGGTTGAACAGCCGGATGCCGTGGAAGCTAGTCACGTCACCGTCGTGCGAGCCGTGGAAGACCATGTAACTCACGTCATTCACCGGCACGTACCGATCCGTGGGCAGATACTGCCCGTCCACCGGGGCGATCGCGATGATCGCCTTGATGTCGAAGTTGAAGTCGAACGTCAGGCTGGCGTCGTCCGGATAGTGGCCGAGGCGATTGAACGCCGCCGCATGACCCACGGCCTCCCCTCGCCGAGAGTGGCCCATGAGGGCCAGATGCTCCATGTCGACCTTCTGGAAGAATGGGTTCTCCTCATCCTCGTTGAAGCCCCTCCAAGCCTCGAGGTGCTTGAGAAGGAGCCACCCCCGACCATCGTTCTCCCCACGGATTCCGCCGTTCATGAAATTCTCGTCGACGGAGGCCAGAATGTACCCACGCGTGGCCAGCAACTCGCCCAGGTAGTCGTATCCCGGGTCTGAGAAGTCCCTCATGTTGTGGTTTCCGTGAACTACCAGCACGAGCGGGAAGGGGCCATCCCCGTCGGGATACCAAACGCGCGCGTTGAGTGGGAACTCCTCGGGCGTAAAGCCCCAGTAGCTGTTCCGTGATGAGGCTGAAGCTCCGAGGTCCACGAGCTTGGAGCCATCCACGGTCTCCGTGGTGAACGCAACCGAATCCCGGTACACAGGGCGGTTCTTGTCGTCACCGTGGCCGTAATAGAGCGTTCGCACACCGTACTCTCCCGGACTCGATGGGCTCGGACCGTTCAGGAGTTGGCGGGAAAGCACGGTAGGGTGGTCGCTTTTTTCGAGTTGGAGGGCAGCCCTGCACCCTCCGAGGACCAGCACGGTCGAGCCGCAAGACACGAGCGCGACGTGGGCACGAAGTCGGACATTCTTGGCAATGGTGTTCATGGGCATGATGATAGAATCGCCAAGCGAGTTCCGGCAATCGGTTGCGTGGAGGTGCGCGGGATGGATACTTGTTTTACTCGACAACCAGCCGCAGAGGTTGAACACAATAGCCCGAACCGAGGAATTCGACATGCCCAACCGGGTCGCCGAGTTCGACACCACCCACGGCACCTTCAAGGTGGAGCTCTTCGAGGAGCATGCACCGATAACCACCAAGAACTTCATCGACTTGATTGAAAAGGAATACTACGACGGCGTGATCTTCCATCGCGTGATCCCGGACTTCATGCTTCAGGGTGGCGATCCCGACGGTACAGGCCGGGGCGGCCCAGGATACACGATCACCGACGAGTTCCACCCTGAGCTGACGCATGGGGGCGAAGGCATGCTCTCCATGGCGAACTCGGGGCCCAACACGGGTGGATCCCAGTTCTTCATAACGCTGACGGCGACGCCGTGGCTCGATGGAAAGCACGCGGTATTTGGGAAGGTGATCGAAGGCCAGGACGTCATTCGTCAGATCGGCGCGGTAGCCACCGGCCCCGGCGATCGCCCCCTCGAAGACGTCGTGATGACCACGGTGAAGGTGGCCGAAGCGACCGAGGAGCTCGAGGCGACCGAGGAGTAACGCTACTGGTAGCCGGCGGCCTGTAAAGTGAACAGCTCCGCGTAGCAGCCACCGAGTTCGAGCAGTTCCTCGTGCGTGCCATCTTCGGTCACATGGCCGTCCTCCAGGACCACAATACGATCTGCCATGCGCACCGTCGAAAACCGGTGGCTGATCAGCACGGCCATCTTGTCTCGCGTCAGTTCGGTGAAGCGCTGGAAGACCTCGAACTCGGCACGGGCGTCCAACGCCGCCGTAGGCTCGTCCAGGATGAGGATCTGCGCGTCACGCATGTAAGCCCGGGCCAGGCCTACCTTCTGCCACTCCCCACCCGAGAGGTTCGCGCCTCCCTCGAACCGTCGCCCGAGCATGTGATCGAACCCGTCGTCGAGCATTTCGGCAACTTGATTGGCCAGGCTCCTCTCGGCCGCTTCTTCGATGCGTGGCATGTCGTCCAGCGCATCGATGCACCCCACCGCGATGTTCTCGCGCAACAGCATGTCGTAGCGGACGAAGTCCTGGAAGATCACTCCGATGGCCCGCCTGAGCGTCTCCACGTCGTACTCTCTCAGATCGCGGCCGTCCAGCAGAATCTCCCCCTCGCTGGGGTCGTAGAGCCGGGCCAGCAGCTTGACCAACGTGGTCTTCCCCGCGCCGTTCTCGCCGACCAAGGCGATGCGCTCGCCCGGGGCCAAGCTGAGCGACACTCCCCTGAGAGCCCAAGCCTCGCTGCCGGGGTAGCGGAATCCCACGTCTTTGAGCTCGAATCCGCTGGCGATGGGTCGAGGGACCGGAGGGGCGCCCGGCTTGGACGACGCGAGTGGCTTCGTCTCCAGGAAGGTAAACAGGTCCCGGAGAAACAGACTCTGCTCGTAGACGTCCGCCGACCGCAGCAACACGCTCATGATGAGCGAGCGGCTGCGTTGGAACGAGCCGACGAGCATGGTCAGGTCACCGAGCGTATGCCTTCCAAGGACGGTGTCGATGATCACGAAGCCGTTCGCCACGTAATAGGCGATCGTCGAGAGTCCGGTGAGGAGGCCTCCGGCGGCCGCGCGGCGTGTCGCGAGCTCCTTGTTCGCGTCGTAGTACTGGTCCGCCAATGCCTCGTACCGCTTCGTGAAGAAATCGGAGAGACCGAAGAGCTTCACCTCCTTCGCCGTCTGGTCACTGGTGGCGACGTAGCGCAGGTAGTCGAGCTCCCGGCGCTCCGGCGTCCACCTGAACAGCAACGAGTACGATAGTCCCGCAAAGTGGGTCTCGCCGATGAACGAGGGCAGCACCGCAACCACGAGCAGCACCAGCAGCCACACGTTATAGGTGACCAGGATCGCCATCAGCGATGCCAGCGTGATGAGGTTTTGCCCCATGGTGAGCACCATGGAGAGCAGCCCTATTCGGCCGACCGTCTGTCGGCGCGCGCGCTCGAGCGAGTCGTAGAATTCGGGGTCCTCGAAGCGCTCCAGGTCCATCGCTCCGGCGTGCTCCATGATCTGCACCGAGAGGCGGTTGGAGAACAGATCGCCGAGCAGACTCTCCAGTAGGTTCACGCTCCGCTGCATGATGTCGCCAACGAGCGCAACCGCGAGCTCGAACGCCACGTAGACGAAGATGAGACCCCAATCGGGACTCTCGGCGCCGACGTTGGCCAACACAGCGTCGATGATGAGCTTGCCGATGTAGAGCTGGACCGCGGGACGGAAGGCGAGCAGCACCCGTAACGAGACGATGCCGGCTGCATAGCCGCGATGTGTCTCCTGTACGAGCAGCAAGAACCGCGGGATCAGCCTGAGCGCGACCAGCCGTTCACGCCAAGGCGGGAGATCAATCTCCTTTCGGCGCTGGAAGGTAAACACGATCCCCTACGCCGCCCTGGGCGGCGGCACAGTGTAGGCTATTCGGTTTCGCCTTCCCCTTCGAGGGTACGCGCGGCGAATTGCTGATCGAGCATGAGCAGCGCCGCGCTGTCGTCGGCGGCCATCCGGAGCTGGTCCACAGCCCGGCCTGCGCTGTCTTCCTCCTCGACCTGCTCGGCGATGAACCACTGGAGCTCCTGTTGGGTCGCCCAGTCGCCCTTCTCTGCCGCCAGCTCGTAGAGCTTGTGGATCAGGCCGGTCACTAACCGCTCGTGCTCCAAGGCTTGCTCGAATACGGACAGGGCCGACCCGAATTCCGCGGGCGGCTGGTCCACCGCATGCAGAACGACCCGCCCCCCACGCCGGTTCATGTAGTCGAACAACCGCATCGCGTGTTCGAGTTCTTCTTGGGCCTGAAGCCTCATCCAGTGCGCGAATCCCGGCAAATTCCCATTCTCGAAATGGGCCGACATCGACAGGTACATATATCCGGAGAAGAACTCTTCCTTGATCTGCTGGTTGATAGCGTCCCGTACGGCCTTGTCCATGGAGATCTCACGCGTGGTGGGTGGGTTGCCGGATTCTCGGGCGACGCGTACCCCCGACCCGCGAGGAAGTGCGGGTGGGCCAACCCGGTGCTTACGAGTCGGGATTGCTCGGGGGCTCGAGCGGAGGCTTGGACCGGGGTTCGTCCCCGCCACGTACCGCCTGCTCGATCTGGCCCAGAAGCGTGTCGCTCCCGGCCTCGCTCGCTCCGAACAGGCCGTCGTCCGTGTCGTCCATGTGTTCGACCGCGCTGTGCAGGTTGAGCCACAGGTCGAAGCGTTCGCTGACCCGCATCAGCCGGGGGAAGTACCGACGCTTACCGCGTCGCCCGAACACCAGATCCGCACCGAACGCCACGAACGAGATCAAGAAGACGATCCAGTCCTTGCCTCCGTCGATCAGGAGTTTCAATTGGAAGATGCTGAAGTCTCGGATCGAGACCTTGGTTCTGTAGTCCATTCAGTGCTCACAAGCATGATTCGGGCCTGGCACGGAGTCTGCCAGGTACGTGTTGATCACTACCCTACGGGAAGCCGTGAACCATACGCAAGCGGAGGGCGTTTGGATTCATGCCGGGTGCCTGTTGCTAGGAACCTTTCGGACGGGTAACAGTACGAGAATTCTCTCTTTCCCGTACCGAGAAGCCGGGTACGCCGGGCCCAGGAGGGAACTGGCTAAGACTCGTAAGACTGGAGTTGGTGGTGCGGGCATTCGCTTCCCTGCCGGTCGTCCTCTCGCTGATGTTGACGTCTGCGTCCGGCCACCTTGATCCGCTCGCCCGCTCCGCCGACGAATCCGCGCCTGGGTCCAACCCGTTACCCGAATCCACCCGCTTCTTCGGGCCCCCGCCGACGCCCGCGGTACAAGAGCTTCCCCACCACCCGGCTTTCCGCGAGTACTACTTCTCGCGCGTGGCGTACACGGGATATGGTCGAGGATGGGGGCGTGGTTTCGGGAGAGGTGGTCCCTCCTGGGCGACCGACTACCCCAAGGCGGACCAGATCTTCCTGTCGTTCATCGACCGGCTGCTGAGCAACCTCGACGCCTACGAGTGGCAGCACCCGGTACTCCTGGACGACCCGCAACTTCGCCGTTTCCCCTATCTCTACGCGCTCGAGGTGGGGTACATGAACCTGACGCCGTCTGAGGTCGAAGGCCTCCGCGGGTTCCTGCTGGCCGGCGGCTTTCTGGTCATCGACGACTTCTGGGGCCCCCGCGAGTGGGCCAACTTCGAATACCAGATGGAGCAGGTCCTGCCCGGTTACCCCATCGTCGACTTGAGCCAGGACCATGAGATCTTCAGCACGTTTTACGAAATCACCGAGCTACTCCAGGTGCCCAACCGGCGCAACGGATGGTGGAGCGTGAACGGAGGGAGCACCTCCGAGTGCTACGGCTGCTTGCCCCAGATCAAGGGCATCTACGACGAAGAGGGCCGTCTCATGGTCGTGATCAACTTCAACACGGACCTTGGGGACGCCTGGGAGTGGGCCGACGACCCTTACTACCCCCTGAAGTTCTCCACGTACGCGTACGAGATGGGCGTGAACATGATCGTCTACGCCATGAGCCACTGAGGCCTGCGCAATGTTCGAGAGCTTGTTCGAGTTTCTGTTCAAATACCGGCTGCTCCTCTTCCAGGAGGGTGACTTTTCGTTTACGTCCCCCTGGCCTTGGGCGATCGGCCTCATCGTGGCTGCTGCGTTCGCGGTCCCATCGGCGCTGACCTACACGGCCGCCCGCGGGGACAGCACGGCGGCCGACCGTGGCATCATGGGTGGACTGCGACTCGGGGCACTCTCCATAGTCGTGTTCTGCCTGCTTCAGCCGACGCTGATCATCACGTCCGTGGTCCCTCAGCGGAACTTCGTGGGCATCCTCATAGACGACTCGCGCAGCATGACGATCGCCGATCAGGACGGACGCCAACGCAGCGAGTTCGTCACCCGCAACTTCACGGGTGAGGAGAGCGAGCTCCTGAACCAACTGGCGGAGCGCTTCACCCTCCGTTTCTTCCGCTTCTCGAACAGCACGCAGCGGCTCGGTGATGTCAGCGAGTTGGAATACCGGGGCAGCCGCACCGAGATCGGGCCCGCCCTGGTCAGGGCCCAGGAGGAGCTGGCGGGGGTACCGCTATCGGGACTGATCCTGATCACGGACGGCGCGGACAACTCGGGTGAAGCGCTGGCCGAGTCGCTACTCCCGCTCCAGGCGGCCTCGACGCCAGTGTACACGATCGGGCTCGGCGAGGAGGCCCTCTCGCCGGACATCCAGGTCAGCCGGGTCGAGATTCCCCGCTCCGTGCTGGCGGGGGCGTCGCTGGTGGTTGATGTCATCATCGCCCAGCGGGGCTTCCGGGGACGTACCGTGCAGCTGGTGGTAGAAGACGAGGGCCGCATCATCGCGAGCCAGGACGTCGAACTGAAGAGGGATGGCGAGCCTGTGGTGGCCCGCGTGCGCTTCGCGGCCGACGAAGCGGGACCCCGGTTGCTTCAGTTCCGCATTCCGCTCCAGCCCGGGGAGCGAGTTGGGCGCAACAACATGCGGGAGGTGCTTCTCAACGTCCGCGACGAGCGCGAGAAGATCCTGTACTTCGAGGGTGAGCCGCGCTGGGAGGTGAAGTTCCTCAGGCGTGCGGTGGCAGAGGACGAGAACCTCCAGGTCGTGATCCTTCAGCGCACGGCCGAGAACAAGTTTCTGCGCCTGGATGTGGATACGCCGGAGGAGCTGGCCGCCGGCTTCCCCCGGACACGCGAGGAGCTCTTCGCCTATCGAGGGTTGGTTCTTGGGAGTGTCGAGGCCAGCTTCTTCACGCACGACCAGCTCAACATGATCGCCGACTTCGTGAGCGAGCGCGGCGGCGGCCTTCTCCTGCTGGGTGGACGCAAGGCATTCCGCGAGGGCGGTTACGAAGGCACACCGATCGCCCAAGTGATGCCAGTCTTCATGGACGACGAGCTCTCCGACGGATCCGGGCCCTACTTCGCAGAGGTCGACGTGAGACCCACACGTTCCGGGCTCACCCACCCAGCCATCCAGTTGGGCCAGAACGAAAACGCCCTGGAGGAGGCGTGGGAGACACTCCCGTCTGTCACCAGCCTAAACCCGATCTCGAAGCTGAAGCCCGGGGCGACCGCCCTACTCGAGGCGGCGGGCGGGCCTGGCTCAGCCAGACAGATCGTTCTCGCACATCACCGTTTCGGCCGGGGCAAGGTGATCGTGCTGCCCATCCAGGACTCCTGGTTCTGGCAGATGAGCGCCGACGTGAGCGTGGATGATCAACGTCACGAGACGTTTTGGCGACAGCTTCTTCGCTGGCTCATCGACGGTGTGCCTGACGGCGTCGTCGCGGAAACCGACCGCGAGAGGGTCGAGGTCGGCGAGTCTGTCGAGCTCCGGGCAACCGTGAGCGACTCGGCGTTCATGGAGGTCAACAACGGACTGGTGTCGGTGTTCATCGAGGGTCCTTCCGGACCACCGATCGAGCAACGCATGGAGTGGACGGTGGACGAAGACGGCGTGTATGACGCCGCGTTCGTTCCCAGCGAGCCCGGGCTGTACGAGATCCGCGTAGAAGCAACGCGGGCCGCGGATTCGTTGGGCACCGGGTCCACGTTCGTGTACGTGACGGAGAGCGACGAGGAGTACTTCGACGCAGGCATGCGGCGCACCACCCTCGAGCGCATCGCGGACGAGACGGGCGGGCGCTTCTATACACCGGAGACGGTATCGAACTTGCCCGAAGACATCAGCCTCACGGGCGCGGGGGTAACACTCACGGAGGAGCGAGACCTGTGGGACATGCCCTTCCTGCTGCTGCTTCTCCTGTCGCTCGTCGGCAGTGAGTGGCTGTACCGGCGTGCACGAGGCCTCATATGATCGGAGACCGCACCGTGGGAGGGGGTTACCGCAGGCTCTACAGGCTGGCGCTCCCACTGTTCACCTGCCTCGTCCTGGGGGCCTCCCGCGCGAGCGCTCAGGCGACGCACATCCTGGTCATCACGGGCCTCGGCGGGGACCCTGCGCATAGTGAGACGTTCAAAGATTGGGCGGATCGCTTTATCGATGCCGCGGTCGAGCGGCACGGTGTGCCGGCGGAGTCCGTGGTGTACCTGGCTGAGAAGCCGGACGGAGATGCCAGAACCCACGCTCGCTCCACGAGCGACAACGTGCGGCAAGCCGTGGCGGAGCTCTCGTTACGCGCCGAGCCAGGCGATCACGTCTTCATTCTTCTGATCGGGCACGGCAGCTACTCTGGCGGGGAGTCGCGCTTCAACCTCCCCGGGCCCGACCTCTCGGCCGCAGACTTCGCGCTCCTGCTCGACCAGCTCTCCGAACAGACGGTGGCTTTCATCAATGTCTCCAGCGCCAGCGGTGGCTTCGTGGAGGCTCTTTCGGGTGAGGACCGCACGATCATCACGGCCACCAAGACAGGGATGGAGCGCAACGAAGCCTTGTTTGGTGGATATTTCGTGGATGCCTTCGCCCAGGAAGGGGCAGATCTGGACAAGGACGAGCGTGTCTCGCTACTCGAGGCCTTCCAGTTCGCCCGCCAGGAGGTCGCCCGCGCCTACGAGTTGGACAATAGGCTACTCACCGAGCACGCGATGCTGGACGACAACGGGGATGGCAAGGGGAGCGGTGACCCGGGAATCGGGCAGGCAGACGGGGCACTCGCCCAGACGATGTTCCTGATGTCCGCGGCAGCGGCCGCCGAGAGGAGCACCGACGACCCGGAATTTCAGCGGCTGTACGAGGAGCGCGCGGCGTTGCGGAGGCGCATCGACGAGCTGCGGGCCCTGCGGGACCAGATGGACCCCGAGCGCTACGAGGCCCAGCTCGAGGAACTACTGGTGGATCTGGCATTGAAAAACCGTGAGATCAGGGCGCGGGAGGGGGCCGGATGACGCGTCGTCTCTCCTCCGGAGTCCGGCGCCGTAAGCGGAGCGCCGCGTGGCTGGGTCTACTGGCTTTGCTCCCGAATCCGGCCTTCGCGCAGAACCTCGAGGAAGCGTTGGCAATGCTGTCCAAGGGGGAATACGAGTCGGCCATCGACGCGCTCGAGGACATCACCGAGACGGTGAACGCCCCGGCCACGTTTGTGGCCCTCGCCGATGGACTGGCCGCAATCGGCCGGTACGACGACGCGGCCGACGTGCTGAGGGACGCACCGCATGGGTTCGCCAATGAACTGTCCAACACGCTTGGTGAGGTCCTCTTCGCGACCGGCCAGGTCGAGGAAGCCCGCACCGCCTTCCAGCGTGCCATCGACGGAGGCGCTGGAGACCGGAACGTGGCTCGCGTCAACCTCGCGATTCTCGAATACCAATACGGGGATCGCGACGAGGCGATGGAGCTCTTCGACGAGTTCATCGACATCTACAACGGAAGCCAGGAGTTGGGCGCCCGCGACCTCACCGCCGTGGCGCGGGCAGTGCTATACCTGAGTGCCACCAATGCGGATCTGCTACACGACGCGTTGCGCGCCGCGGACGAGGCCATCTCCGCTGATCCAATGTCGCTGGACGCGCGCAGGCTGACCGGAGAACTCTTCCTACGTACCTATCAGGGGATCGACGCCGACGCCGCGTTCGACAACGTGCTCAACCGGAATCCCCGAGACGCCGAGGCGCTGCTGGGCAAGGCGCGCGCAATGGAGTTCAACCAGCAGCGGGACGCCTTGGAACGGGTCGAGGCCGCCCTGGCGGTAAATCCGAACCTCGTGGCGGCGCGCGTGTTCAAGGCCAAACTGCACCTGGCGGTGGAGAATCACGAGGCCGCACGCGAGGAACTGCGGCTGGCCCTCGAAGCGAACCCCCGGTCGCTGGAGGCGATGTCCGTGCTGGCGGCCAGCCACTACCTGCGGGGCGAGCGGGAGGACTACGTGCGCGTTCGAGACGATGTCCTCGCGCTGAGCCCTCAGTACCCGGACCTCTTCAACACCGTGGCGGACATCGCGGTGCAGAACCGCAAGTACCGCGAGGCTGTCGAGCTCGCGTCGGAAGCGATCGCGGTCGATGAGCGATCGTGGACGGCCTGGGGTCTTCTCGGGATGAATCAGCTCAGGCTGGGAGAGATCAGCGAGGGCATCGCCAGCCTCGAGGTCGCCTTCGAGGGCGACCCGTTCAACCCATGGTACAAGAACACGCTGGATCTTACCGACACCTTCGAGCACTACGACGTGCTCCGGACGGAACGGTTCGAAATCCTGCTTCACGAGCGTGAGTCCGAGCTGCTGGCGCCTTACGTCGAGGAGATAGCCAACGCGGCGTTCGAAGCGCTCCAGAAGCGCTATGGCGGCTACACGCCTCCTCTGCCCATCCGGATCGAGATCTTCCCGAGTCACGCCGATTTTTCCGTGCGAACCGTCGGGCTCGCCGGCCTCGGCGCACTCGGGGTGAGCTTCGGCAGCGTGATCGCCATGGACTCGCCGTCGGCGAAGACGCTCGGAGAGTTCAACTGGGGCTCCACGCTATGGCACGAGATGGCCCACGTATTCCATCTGGGACTGACGCGTCATGAGGTGCCGCGCTGGTTCTCGGAGGGGTTGGCCGTACACGAGCAACACCTGGCCCGTCCCGGGTGGGGCCACCAGCCCTCGCCGGACTTCCTGCAAATCTATAAGCAGGGTCTCATGCTTCCGGTGAGCCGGCTCAACCAGGGCTTCGTCCGCCCGGAGTATCCGGCCCAGGTCGTGCACTCGTACTTTCAGGCATCTGTGGTCTTCGAGTACATCGAAGGGCGCTGGGGGTCTCAGGCGATTCTGGACATGATGTTGGGCTATCGGGATGGGCGGACCACGCCCGAGGTGGTCGAGAGCGTCCTCGGTCTCGAGATG
>JADFRS010000059.1:0-4064 GCA_022561145.1 Gemmatimonadota bacterium | reverse complement strand
AGAGCTCGACAAGGCGTTCGTGGAGCACTTCGAGGCGCGCTTCGAGCGCCCGCTGGCCTCCCTCGACGAGACGCCGCCGACCACCGCACTCCCGAACGCGGCATCGGACTCGCCCACCATCGCTCGGCTCGCACGGGAAAATCCGAACAGCTTCCTCGCCAGGCTGAGAGCCGGTATCCGGCTCTTCGAGGAGGGCCGCACCGACGACGCCGAACCTCATCTCAGGGCGGCCGTCCGGCTCTTCCCGGAGTACGGAGGACCTCGCAGTGCGTACTGGTACCTGTCACAGATCCACGAGGCCCGTGGCGAGCTCGAGCGAGCCGCGGCGGCCCTGGCCAGGCTCAACGCCCTGAACGAGAGCGACTACCGCGCGCGGATGGAGCAGGCGGACATCCTCGATCGGTTAGGTGATCACGAGGGTGCGGCCGACGCCCTGGAGAGCGGCGTGTTCATCTTCCCGTACGAGATCGAACTCCACCGCAAGCTCGCCGCGGCCTATGCCTCTCGGGGCAACACCGGTGGAGTCGTGAGGGAACGCCAAGCCGTGGTTGCGCTCGATCCCACAGACCGTGCAAAGGCGTTCTATCTGTTGGCCGTCGCCTTCCGGGCGAACGATGAGCTGGCCGCCGCTCGGCGCACGGTGCTCAAGGCCCTCGATGTAGCTCCCAACTACGACGAGGCCCTCGAGTTGCTCCTGGACTTGAGGAGCGGAACCGAGGCCCGGCCGATGCTACCCGTCACCGGGCGGGCCCTCTGATGCGGGTGTCCGTGAACTCAATGCTCGTAGCTGGAGCACTCGCGGCGATGAGCGGAGTCGGCCTCACCCGCGCCAAGGCAGGTGGGCCGGGCAGCGACCCGGAGAACCAACGCACGATGTCTGCTCAGGACTTCGGCAACGTCGATTACGACGGGCGCTTCACGTTCGTCCGGATCCGGTATGCGACGGGGCTTAGCGGGGGAAGTTCCTTCGGAAGGCGTCGCCAGGCGCCGTGGGCCCATGACTTTCCGAGGGCCGAGCGAAACTTCATGGAGATCCTGAAGGAGACCACGTTCATAGCGCCATTCATGAACGGGTCCAACGTTTTCGCCACGGACGAGGCCGAGTTGACGAAATACCCGCTGGCATATCTGTCCGAGCCGGGCTACTGGGTCCCGAGCGAAGAAGAGGTAGAAGGACTGAGGAACTACCTGCTCAAGGGGGGATTCCTTATCGCAGACGACTTCCGGGGTTGGGACTGGCAGAACTTCGAGGCCCAAATGAAGAGGGTGCTCCCCGATGCGCAGTTCGTCCAACTCGATGAGTCCCACCCGATTTTCGACTCGTTCTTCAGGATCGAGTCACTGGCGACGCTGACCTCCTACGGCAGGGAGCTGCCCAGCTACTGGGGCCTTTTCGAAGACAACGATCCCGAGAAACGCCTGGTCGTGATCGCCAACTACAACAACGACATCGGGGAGTATTGGGAGTTCTCGGATGTCGGGTACTACCCTATCGACTTGTCCAACGAGGCCTACAAGCTGGGTGTCAACTATGTCATCTACGCCATGACCCACTGAATCGCTTCGATAATCGCCGTGACTCGGCGTTGCGCGGCGGAGTCGCTTCCTGCGACGTACAAGAAGTACGTCTTCGGTCGCTCGCCTTGCGCGCCTTGATTCACGACAATTCTCTTCGCGATTCGCAGGCGAACGCGCGGTAGTAGGGAAATTTGAGAGAGGGAGCAAAGGGAGCCGCATGGCCTTCAAAGAAGAGCAGGACGTAGACGTGATCGATACCGCGGTCGCCGAGGACCCGACGGCCCTCGACACACCGGATGACATCGATCTCGCCGACAGGATGGTGGCCGGTCGCGAGCAGATCATAACCGAACTGCGCAAGCTCATCATCGGGCAGCAAGAGGTCATCGATCAGATGCTGCTCAGCCTCTTCGTGGGGGGAAACAGCCTCATAGTGGGTGTGCCGGGCCTGGCGAAGACGCTGATCATCCACACGGTCGCCCAGGTGCTCGATCTGAATTTTTCGCGTATCCAGTTCACGCCCGACCTAATGCCATCCGACATCACGGGCACGGACATCATTCAAGAAGATCCGAAGACCGGGCGTCGCCAGATGGTCTTCGCTCCCGGCCCGATCTTCGCCAACATCGTGCTCGCCGACGAGATCAACCGCACGCCGCCAAAGACGCAATCGGCTCTACTCGAGGCCATGCAGGAGCACCGCGTCACGGTCCAGGGTGAAACGTACACCTTGGAAGAGCCGTTCTACGTGTTCGCTACGCAGAATCCGATCGAGCTGGAGGGCACGTATCCGCTGCCCGAGGCCCAGCTCGACAGGTTCATGTTCGAGATCATCATCGACCACCTCTCCGAGGCCGAGGAGCTCGAGGTGGTGCGCACGACGACAGGCATTCAGAATCCCGAGTTCAGCCACGCTGTCACGGGAGCCGACCTGGTCGCGTTCCAACAACTCGTGCGGAAGGTGCCGGTACCCGACGCCGTGCTGCGCTACAGTGTGAGTCTGGCCCGCACATCACGGCCGGACCCGAACGGCGACTGCCCGGACTTCATCAAGAAGTGGGTCGCCTTCGGCGCCAGCGTGCGCGCCGCGCAGTACCTCATCCTCGGCGGGAAGGCTCGTGCCCTCACTCAGGGCCGTTACAACGTGAGCTTCGACGACATACGGGCGCTTGCCCACCCCGTTCTCCGCCACCGGATCCTGACGAACTTCCACGCCGAGTCCGAGGGTGTCTCGACCGGCACCCTGGTCGACCTCCTCCTCGAGGCGGTGCCGGTCCCCACGTCGGGGATGTAGGAAGGTGAGGGAAGAGGCATGACGCTGCGGGCGCAGCCGGGTTTTCGGTCTTCTAGCGGAGCGCGGTTCCTCGATCCGGTGGTGCTGAGCCGGATCGACAACCTGGAGCTGCTGGCGCGCACCGTCGTGGATGGGTTCCTCCACGGCTTGCACCGCTCACCCCATATCGGCCTGTCGTTGGATTTTGCGGAGCACCGAGCATACATGCCGGGCGACGACATCCGCCGGATAGACTGGCGCCTGTTCGCGCGAACGGACCGGTTCTTCGTCAAACTGTTCGAGGCCGAAACGAGCGCCGATTTCATCGTTCTGCTCGACATCTCTCGCTCGATGAGCTTCGGCACCCACCATGTATCGAAGCTGGACTACGCCCGCTATCTGGCGGCGTGTCTCACCTTCTTCTCTCAAAAGCAGCGTGACCGGGTCGGACTGGCCACGTTCGACCATGAAGTGGTGGAATACATCCCGCCGTCGACCAGACACATGGAGCTGATCCTCTACGCACTCGACAAGGCCGAACCTGGCCGTCCAGGTGAACTCACGGCACCACTACGGAAGATCGGGGAAAATCTTCGCCACCGGGGAATCGTGTTGCTGATCTCGGACTTCTATGAAGATCCGGACACCGTCATGGAGGCGAGCAGGCATCTGCGGTTTCGCGGCCACGACCTGATCGTGTTCCATGTGCTCGACCCCGCGGAGATGGACTTCCCCTTCGACGAGGCCTCCAGCTTCCGGGATCTCGAGAGCGGGCAGATGATCCCTGTCGTCCCGGACGAGCTCGCCGAGGATTACCGTACGCTGGTCCGCGAGCATACGGCCGAACTCGAGCGCAGGTTCGCGGCCAGCCGGATCGACTACGTGGTGCTGAAT
Organism: Gemmatimonadota bacterium; assembly: GCA_022561145.1. Taxonomy (GTDB): domain Bacteria; phylum Gemmatimonadota; class Gemmatimonadetes; order Longimicrobiales; family Gaopeijiaceae; genus JACZXQ01. Next base: position 379 of record JADFRS010000059.1, on the reverse strand, counting down.
ACCGCTCAACCACTGGACTTTGCGCTGTTCCAGTACCTGTCCAGTCGTGAAAAACTCCGCAGGGTGAGGTGATGGGATTCCTCGCCCCCCTGTTCTTCGTCGGCCTCGCGGCTCTGAGCGTCCCGGTCATCGTGCACCTGACCGAGAGGCAACGCGAAAAGGTGGTCGAGTTCCCGTCGCTCATGTTCCTGCACCGGATTCCATTTCGCTCGACCGAGCGCCGCAAAATTCGAAACTGGTTCCTGTTGGCGATCCGCTGCCTCGCGCTGTTGTTGCTGGTGGCCGCGTTTTCCCGCCCCTTTCTCGAGAGTTCCCAGATCTCGAGTGGGGCGGGTCTAGGACCTAGAGAAATCGTGCTGCTGGTGGACCGCTCGTACAG
>JADFRS010000226.1 GCA_022561145.1 Gemmatimonadota bacterium | reverse complement strand
AGGCCAGGCGCGCAACATCTCTCCCCACGGTGCCGCCGACCCGGTATGGGCGTTCGCTCACCTCGGTGGCCTGGATCGCGACGTGCCCCGAGCCCACTGCGGAGCGCAACTCCACCCACCGTCCCATTGTCCGGTCCCCCGTGTGGGCCTCATGGATCTCCAGTGCCGCCCGAACAGCGCGAAGGGCATCGTCCTCATGGGCCACCGGCACGCCGAACAGGGCGATCATCTGGTCCTCTGAGAACTCGTTCAGCACGCCGCCATAGTCCTCGACCACACCTTGCATGCGGGCTCGGAGCTGTGCCAACTCCTGGTCGACCGCCTCCGCCTCCAGCGTATCCAGCAGCGTCTCGAATCCGCTGATTCCGCAGGCCAATACGGTGATGAGACGGCGCTCCCCATCGGCCGGCAGGCTCGGCGTCGAGTCCAGGGGACCGAGGCTCTCCGGATCGGCGATCAGTCGCTCCAGGTCTCTTAGCAGACTCGCCGCGTCAGGGTATCGCCGTGCGGGATCCTTGCGCAGGGCCCGTTCGACGAGTGCGGTCACGCCGGGAGACAGGCTCGGGACCAGTTCGTCGATCGCCGTGGGGGTCTCGCTCAGGATCGAGTGGATGACGGCCTGGTCGGTACCGCCTCGGAACGGGCGCTTGCCCGAGAGCATCTCGTAGAGCACGACACCGACGGACCAGACGTCGGTGCGCTGGTCCACAGTGTCGCCCTGGGTCTGCTCGGGGCTCATATACGATACAGTGCCCATGCGGGATCCGGTCTGGGTGAGCTCGCCGTCCGCCATCTTGGCCAGCCCGAAGTCGACGATCTTCAGGGTGCCATCCGCGGTCAGCATCAGGTTGGCGGGCTTGATGTCCCGATGGATGATGCCCCGCTCGGCCGCCCGAGCCAGCCCCCGGCTGGTCTGGGCCGTGATCTCGAGGGCGTCTTCTACGCTGATCCGTCCCCGGCCGATCCGGCGCTGGAGCGTTTCACCCTCGTAGTAGGCCATTGCGATGAACATGCAGCCGTCTTCCGTCTCACCGATCTCGTGGATGGTACAGAGGTTGGGGTGGTCCAGAGACGCCGCGGCCTGGGCCTCCACAAGGAAGCGTTTCTTGGCCTCAGGGACCGAGAGCAAATGGGTAGACAGGAACTTGAGTGCCACCGTCCTCCCGAGGCGCGAGTCCCGGGCCTTGTAGACCACACCCATGCCGCCGCCGCCCAGCTTCTCCAGGATCTCGTACTGGAGAACGGTCTCGCCTTCCAGGCCCACCACCGAACGCACCTGGTCGATGAGGGGCGCCACCACTCGCTCGCGCAACCCGTCCAGGGGCCCCTCCCCCTCGTGTGCCCGGAGCAGGGACCGGACCTCGGTCACGAGTGCTTCGTCGCCCCTCGCCGCCCCGTCCAGGAAGGCGCTCCGTGCGCCCTCAGGCACGTCGAGGGCCCGGACAAACAGGTCCTGCACCAGCTTCCGGTGGGCCGCCACATTCTCTACCGGCTCGAGTGCCTGCTCCTTTGCCTCTGTCTCGACACCCCGATCCGGCACCACGTCGAACGCCCAGGCCAGCACGAGGGCGACAGGTAGGCCGAGGATCACGAGGACGGCCACGAGGCTGACGGTCCAATCGGGAAAGCCGAGCGCCGGGAAGAAGTTGCCGGCTACCTCGGTCGCCCCGATTCCGAGAGCCACGTAGGCCAGGAGAACTCGGAACACGCGCCGCCGGCTCAGCTCCTTTGCGAACCGTCGGATCTTCTGGCTCATGGGTCTGTCAGGCATCCGACAGCTCACGGTTCAGCCAGGCCCTTGCCAGGACCCAGTCCCGCTTCACGGTGGCTTTCGACACGTCGAGCGCCACCGCGGTCTCCTCGATGCTCATGCCGCCGAAGAACCGGCACTCGACCACCCGGACCTGCCGCTCCTCCAGGGCCTGCAGACGCTCGCGCGCCTGGTGGAGAGCCAGGACGCCATGCGTGTCGGAGTCGTCGAAGAGGGCCACTTCCCTCAGCTCCACCCGCTTGCGTCCTCCGCCTCGCTTTGCCGCGTTTCGCCGCACCGCATAGTCCACCAGTACACGGCGAATGGCCTGCGAGGCGATGGCGAAGAAGTGAGCACGGTTCTGCCAGTCGATGCGGTCCAGCCCGGCGATTCTGAGATAGGCCTCGTGCACCACCGCGGTGGCGTTGAGGGTGTGACCGTCGTGCTCGTCGAGCAGTGGAGGCGGTTGTACAATACCGCTCGACCCCACAGCGCCTGTGGCGGACTCCCCCCCGCTCCAGAGGCGTTGAAACCATCATCTTGGTTCCTTAGAATGCCCCAGCTCCAGGGGCCGCCGATGGCTGCGGCTCTAACATAGCGAGTGGTACCGCAGGCGGGGGCACGTCAGCGCCACCATGGCTCGCGGTTCCGACGCCGCAACGGCCTTCTGGGCCATCACGTTCGCCCTACTGCTCGTTTCGGGCTGCGGGGACGATGGAGTCGGGCCCGAGCTAGGGCCCAAAGCCGCGGATTTCCCAGACGAGCCAGCGCCCGACCCGCGACCGGACCTCGTGGCATTCGTGGGCGTCAACGTCGTGCACCCAGAGTCGGGCACGGTCCAGGCCGACCAGACCGTGCTGATTCGGGGGGACCGGATCGAGGCCGTCGGGCCGGTGGACCAAATCACCACCGACGGTGCGTTTCGGATCGAGGGCCAGGGCCGTTACCTGATTCCCGGCCTGGTCGACATGCACACGCACATGACGGCCAACACGTTCGCCGGCCTGCGCAACGACTACGTGCTCTTCCTCGCCAACGGCGTGACCACCGTGCGCATCATGTGGGGATTCCGGAGCGCTGTGGACGAACGAGGGCGGATTGAGATGGGCGAAGTGCTGGGCCCGTCTCTCTTGGTTGCGAGCCCCGGGCTCGACGGGCCCGGTGGCCCCTGGGCTGCCTCCACTCCGCCCGTCGCCGATGCGGCCGAAGCCCGCGCGCGTGTCGCTGAGCATGTCGCGACGGGCTACGACTTCATCAAGGTCTACAACCTCTTGAGCCGTGCATCCTACGATGCCATCGTGGACGAGGCTTCGGTGCACGGCATACCCGTGGTGGGCCACGTCCCTTCACGAGTAGGCATCGAACGGGTCCAGGACGCGGGGCAACTTACACTGGAGCACCTTATCGGCATCAAGCTCAGGGCGTCTTCACCGTTCACCGGCGGAGTGCTGAACATGGCCATGGTGTCATCGCTCGCCGCACGATCGGCAAGTGCCGGGGTGTGGCATACTCCCACAATCACCGTGGACGCACTCACGCAGGGGGAAGTACAACAGATCCGGGCGAGCCGTGAGCTGCGGTTGGTTTCTCCGGGCATGCGAGAGTTCTTCGAGGACGGCTTCTACCACGGTTTCACAAGCGACGTGGCGGCCCGTGAGCGGACCAATCACGCGACGATGATGCGTTCGATTCGCGATGCGGGTGGCCGCCTATTGGTTGGGACCGACGCGGGGTTCGGTTGGATCATTCCCGGCTATTCGATCCACGACGAGATCGGTGGGTTCGTGGACGGCGGATTCACCCCTGCCGACGCCCTGCGGGCGGCCAGGAGCGCTCCCGCGCGCTCGGTCGGTCTCGCTGACGAGTTCGGTAGTATCCAGCCCGGTCTAGGAGCGGATCTCGTGCTGCTGGCCAGGAACCCCCTGACCGATCATACGGCGCTCCGCGAGTCCAGCGGTGTGATGGTGCGTGGCCGATGGCTCTCGAGAGGGACGCTTTCGGCGATGGTCGACGCGATCGAGCGATCGAATGCGTCGGGGGGCGGGGCGAACTCCGGCGCCCTCCACAGCGGTAGATCTCGGCACCCCCCCGCCCGGGCCGACCCACTACCCTGACCCGACGGGGGACGCCCGCCAAGCAAGCCTACACGGATGGGGTCGGGCTCGCCTAGTTGCCACCTCCGACTCCCGGAAGATTCCGGGGCTCGAGGTTCCACCACCAGAGCGCAGCGAGCTCCTTCTCTCTCGGGAAGATCTCGTTCAGCGTATCTCCTTCGTACAGCCTGCCATTCATCATCACGTACCGAATCGTGTTGGTGTTCCGGATATTGTCGAGCGGGTTGGCATCCAGGATGACGAGGTCCGCCAGCTTTCCCGCTTCGATCGAGCCGATGTCCTGATCCAATCCGATAGCCTCGGCACCCAAAATCGTCGCGACCCTGAGTGCGTCGTGCTCTGACATTCCTCCCGACTGCAGGGCCCAGAGCTCCCAGTGGTACCCGAGGCCCTGGAGTTGCCCGTGACTCCCGACGCCCACCTTTCCTCCCGCCTCGACCAAATCCTTCACGAAGCGAGCGTGGTCCGGGAAGACGTACTCCTCGTCCCGGAACCAGCCGGCCGGGCCCGGGCTCGGCCCGCCCCCGCGCCGCAGGGTGGCAATATCGACCACGTCGTGCGGCGTAAAGCGCCTGAGCTTGGCCTCGTCGTGAGGGTTCTCCCGCGTGTAGAAGTAGTTCTCGGCCCAGGGACCGCCGTACGAGACCAGGAGTGTGGGCGTGTACGTACGGCCGGATCCCACGAAGAGCTCGATCATGTCCTGGTACAGGGGATAGATCGGGATCGAGTGCTCGAGGCCCGAATAGCCGTCCAACGTCTCGGTGATGTTCTGCTTGATGTTGAGGGAGCCTTCTGTCGTGGGCATGATGCCCTGGTCCCTTGCGGCCTTGATGATCCATTGGCGCTGCTTGCGCGTCCCCGCCACGTACATCTTCAGCGTCTTCGTGTCGAAGTACTCGCTGTACCTCTTCATGATGTCGTCGGCTTCTTCCTGGCTGTCGATGTTCATCTGGAAGAAGACGCCGGGGCCCGTCGAGTAGACCCGGCCTTCAACGTCCAGCTTCATCCCATCGGGAACGCCCTCCTGACCCTCCAGCTTCAAGTCCGCGAAGACCCTGCCGTTTGAAACGGAGCCGATAGAGTGAAGGTCATACGCTTTTATGACCATGTCAGGCCGAGAGTTGGCCACATACAGCGTCCGCTCATCGAACGAGATGCACGGCGCCCGGCGAAACGCAAACGGTTGGGTCTCTTGGGGGATGTCGAGTTCCGTGGGAGGCTGCCATTCACCATCGATCAGATCGCTCACGAACAACCTTGGCAAGCCAATGTG
>JADFRS010000225.1 GCA_022561145.1 Gemmatimonadota bacterium | reverse complement strand
GAGCCAGTTCATGCACGAGCTACTCACCGAACGCCAACCCACAGAGGCCCTCCCACCCGTTGACGGAACCGACTAACCCGACGCCCGAAAGGGTTGACACGTCCCGCGCTGCCTTCCGTGTCGGCGCGGGCATTTTTTTGAGCCGTTTGTCAGGCTTCGCGAGGGATGCGCTGCTGTCACGGTTCCTCGGTGCATCGGCCGTGATGGACGTCTGGGCCGTGGCCATGAGGACTCCCAACGTCATCCAGGTGCTGCTGGGAGAAGGAACGCTCAGCGCCTCGGTGATTCCGGTCTACTCGGAGATGTTGGGCGAGGGACGGGAAGAAGAGGCCGGCCGGTTCGCCGGCGCCGCGCTCGGCCTCGTGACCGTGCTGGCCTGGACGGCCGCGTTGCTCGGCATCGCGATCGCTCCGGCCATCGCGCTCTACGCTTTTCCGGAGTTCACCCTCGAGCAGCAGACCCTGCTCACCACACTCATGCGCATCCTGTTCCCCATGGTGGCCTTCATCGCCATGTCGGCCTGGGCGCTGGCGATCCTGAACAGCCACGGGCGCTTCTTCACCTCGTACGTTGCCCCGGCACTCTGGAACCTCTCGATGATCACGGTGCTCGTGTTCTTCGGCCTGACCATGGGCTGGGCGGCCCAGGGGCGAGAGGTGGATCTGGTGGTGGCCCTGGCCTGGGGAGCGCTCGTCGGCGGCCTACTCCAGCTGCTGATCCAGATCCCGTGGCTCGTACCCGTGCTGGGGCGTTTCCGGCTCTCCGTGAGTACGCGTGTGTCCGGCATGGGGCAGGCCATCCGCAACTTCGTGCCCGTGGTGTCCGCGAGAGGAATCGTGAGCCTGAGTGGGCTCGCCGACATGATCATCGCGGGCTTTCTCGCCCCGGGCGCGATCTCGGGACTCTATTTCGCGCAGAGGCTGTACTACCTGCCGATTTCGCTGTTCGGGCTCAGCGTGGCCGCCGCCGAACTTCCGGAACTGTCGCGCGAGAAGGTGCGAGCGCGGGACGCGCTGGCCGGACGTGTGAGTGAAGCGCTGGGGCGGGTCGCCTTCTTCGTGATCCCTACGGCGGTGGCTTACGTCGTAATGGGGGACCTGTTCGTCGGCACGCTCTATCAGGGCGGTCGCTTCGGGACCGATTCGACCATACTGGTCTATCTCGTGCTTGTCGCATACTCCGTCGGGCTCCCGGCTTCGGCCGCGTCACGCGCACTGACCTCGGCGTACTATGCACTGCACGACACCAAGACACCCGCCATCTTCGCCGTGGCTCGCATGATCTTGTCCGCTGGTACCGGCATCGCCCTCATGTTCCCGCTGGAGAACTTCGGTGTGGGAGAGGTGCGCTTCGGTGCAGCGGGACTCGCTACCGGAGCAACCATCGCGGCCTGGATGGAGTATGCCGTGCTGCGGCATCGGCTTCGCACGCACATCGGAGACCACTCACCCGCAGCTGGACGCATTACGCGCATCGTGCTGGCCGCCACTACCGCGGGGGCCGTCGGCGCCGGCGCGAAGTGGCTTCTGGGTTCGGCCGTGCCCGCCAGGGATGGGTTGGTCACATTGGCCCTCGGGGGAGTTGCACCCGGTCTCGTTCTTCCGGTACTCGCCATAGGAACGGGGTTGGCGTTCGGGGTAACATACCTTGCCGTTACGTCCGCGCTGGGCGTGGGCATCTCCCTCCGGGCCGCGTTCAGGAAATGAGGTAGGGCTTTTCAAGGTGCTGCAGGATCAGATCACTAGCCTATCTACCCGCCCGGGAGTCTACCTCTTCAAGAACGGCGTGGGCGAAATCCTTTATGTGGGTAAGGCCAAGTCCCTCAGAGCGCGCGTGCGAAGCTACTTCCGCTCCGGGCAGGTGAGCTCTCTCAAGACCCAGAGCTTGGTTCGGCGCATCGAGTCGGTCGAGACCATCGTGGTCGGCTCCGAGGCCGAGGCCTTGATCCTGGAAGCCAACCTGATCAAGGAGCATCAGCCCCGCTTCAACGTCCAGCTTCGCGATGACAAGAGGTATCCCTACATCAAGGTGACCCTGAACGAAGCGTTTCCGAGGGTCTATGTCACGCGGCAGACCGTCGACGACGGCTCCCGATATTTCGGCCCCTACACGGCCGTAGGATCCATGCGGCAGGCTCTGGATCTCATCAAGCAGCTCTACACCGTACGGTCGTGCCGTTACGACCTTCCGACCGAAGCGCCGTCACGCCCATGCCTCGATTACCACATCGGGCGCTGCCTGGCGCCGTGCGTGGGCCTCCAGGACCAGGCCTCCTACGCCGGCATGATCGACGAGATCGTGAGCGTGCTGGAGGGAAACAGCGAGGCCGTGCGGGCCCAGGTCGAAGAACGCATGGGTGCGGCCGCCGAGGCCATGGACTTCGAGCGCGCCGCCCGACTGAGAGATGTTCTCCCGGCCTTGGACGCCCTGGCACGCGAGCAGCGCGTTCAGAAGCTCGGGGGAGGGAACCACGACGTGGTGGGTCTCGCCCGTGACGGCGCTCTGGCCGTCGGGGTCGTGATGAGAATCCGCCGCGGTGTGCTTCTGGGGCGGGACACCCAGCGGTTCTCCGACATCGAGGACGAGTCGGACACTTCACTGCTGGCCTCGTTCGCCACCCGCTACTACCTGGGACGCGGCGACTCGGGGAACCGTGACATCCCCGGCGAGGTGCTCGTCCATGGCGAGTTCGAGGATCAGGAGGTTCTGGCCGAAATCCTCACCGAGGCGGCAGGCCGGCGCGTAAGGATCTTTACACCTCTTAGGGGCTCGAAGGAGCGTCTACTCTCGCTGGCCAGCGACAACGCCCGCCACGCCCTGGAGGACCGACGCGGGGCGCTCGAATACGTCTCAGATCGCGCCGAAGTGGTACTCTACGACCTCCAGGACAAGCTCGATCTGAAGATCGTACCGCGCCTCATGGTCTGCTTCGACGTGTCGCACACGCAGGGTGCCGAAACCGTAGGAAGCGCTGTGGTTTTCGAGAACGGCGAGCCCAAGAAGGCGGAGTACCGCCACATGCGTATCAAAGGCGACTGGGGCAACGACGATTATCGCTCGATGGCCGAGGTGGTAAGCCGATACTTCCGGCGGCGTACGGAGGAGGAAAAGCCACTCCCCGACCTGGCGTTGATCGACGGAGGGAAAGGGCAACTTAGCGCGGCGGAGGGCGCTCTACGCGAATTGGGGCTGGCAGATGTAGCCCTCGCCGCCCTGGCCAAGAGAGAAGAGTCGGTGTTTCTCCCTGGCAAATCGAACCCGATCCGCCTCGAAAAGAGGGACCGGGCGCTCCACGTGCTCCAGCGCATCCGCGACGAAGCCCATCGTTTTGCGCTGTCGTACAACCGGAAGCTCAGGCGAAAGCGTACCATCAGGAGCGATCTGGCGGACATTCCCGGTATAGGGCCCAACCGCCAACGGCTTCTGCTTCAGCGGTTCGGATCGGTTCGAGGTGTCCGTGATGCCTCGCCCGCAGACATCGCTCGAATACCGGGGTTCAGCGACACGCTGGCGGCACGGATCTTGACCTATTTGGGACGTTGACGATGTATGTGACCATCTCTAACTTTTACACCTATGTATATCAATAAATGAAGGAGGATTTTCGGATGAATTTCCGGTTGGGACTCATCCTGGCTGGCTCGGCCATGGTGTTCGTCAGCACCTCTGTGGAGGCGCAGGAGCCGTTGGACAACAAATACACGGGCTTGGCGTCAATCAGTCTCGAAGCAGCGCGTACCGCGATGCTTCCGATCGAGGCCGCGGCCGCTTACCAGAAGGCGCTGGACCTGGCGCTAGACGGAATCGCGGAGCTTCCCATGAACTCGCAGTCGCACCTCCAGGCTGCGCGCGCGTACATGGGCCTGGGCCGTTATACCGAGGCTGACGCCTCGTTCAGCAGGACTGAAGAACTCTGGCCCGATTACCTGGAGGAAACCCTTCTCTTCCGTGAGAGCGGCTGGGTAGACGCGTACAACGAGGCCCTCGAACTCAGGGAAGTGGATGAGCAGGCGGCGCTGGATCTCTTCATCAAGGCGAACATCGTGCTCAAGGATCGGCCCGAGGCCTATCTGAGCATCGCATCGATCCTGGCGGGCAGGTCCGAGTACCAGGAAGCCATCGACGCATATGAGGAGGTCGTGCGTAGCATCGACCTGCCGGCCACACGGGACCGGGAAGAAGAAACGCTGGCGAACTGGGCCGACTTTCGGACCATGGCGCTGCTCAACATCGGCCAACTCTACCTCGGCACTGATCGGCCGGAAGAAGCCGCCGAAGCCTATCAGGCCGTGCTGGACGCGGACCCGGACAACGGGCGGGCCAGAGGTAGCCTGGCGATCGCGGTCGCCGCAGGGGGCGAGGGCGAAGCCGCACTCGGCATGTACGAGAAGATTCTGGCGGACACCCTATCCTCCGAGTACGACTTCTACAACGCCGGAGTGGGCTTCTACCAAGCCGAGGTATGGGATAGAGCGGCAGTCGCGTTCAGGCTTGTAGTCGACAGCAACCCCATGCACCGCGATGCACTTCAGAACATGGCCCAGAGCATGCTGCTCGCGGGGCAGTACGAAGAGCTCCTCCCGTTCTCGAAGCAGCTGTTGGAAATGGACCCGCAAAACGAAGTCGCGTTTCGCTTCCACGCGCGGGCCTTGGTCGAGACCGGTAAGTCTGACGAAGGCGTGGCGCTCATGGAGACCATGGCGGAACTACCTTTCCTTGTGGACAACCTCCGCCTTACCGCGATCGGGACCACAGACACCCGGATCGACGGCTTGGTGGTGAACAAGACGCTCGAAGAGGGCGTGTCCGTCACGCTGCGTTTCCATTTCTTCGATCGGGAAGGAACCGACTTGGGGACCAAAGACGTTGATGTGACCACCGGCGCAGTGGATGTTGCCATGGCGTTTCAGGTTCAGTTCTCGAGCGACCAACCCGCGGGTGGGTACAGCTACGAGGTCGTTGGCTAGGTTTCTTGATGAAGGTGCGGGCGTAGCTCAGTTGGTAGAGCATCAGCTTCCCAAGCTGAGGGTCGCCGGTTCGAGTCCGGTCGCCCGCTTTGACGAAACACGAAGCGCCGCAAGGCTTTCCGGCCCTGCGGCGCTCTTGTTTTAACCCTCCCGTTTGTCCGCGGTGACAATAGCGGTGACAAACGAAT
>JADFRS010000002.1 GCA_022561145.1 Gemmatimonadota bacterium | reverse complement strand
CAGCCGGCCAGGAGATGTACCAGACTCAGGCCACCGCGACGGACGAGGGAGATTCAGAAGCCTCCGCCGATGGCGAGGCGGACGACGGTGAGGCGGGCGAGTCCGAAGCGACCAGCGACGACGAGGACGGAGTCGTCGAGGCCGAATACGAGATCGTCGACGAAGAAGGTTAAGGAGAAGCAACTGTCCCGGGTCGGGGACGCATCCAAGACGGGTGTAGTTCCTGACCTGGGATCCGGTCTATACGGGACGGGTAGGATGAAGCTGAGGCCGTCCGATGGCGGGCGACCTCAACCATTGCATCGGCAAGTGTGAGGGGGCAGTCACGATGTACGATCCTTTGCGCGCGAAGGCCAAGGTGGTGTTCTACACGGCCCTCGCTTTTCTCTTCGGACTCGGCATCGCGTCGGGGTTGGGATGGACGGGCGTGAGCAAGTCCATGCCGGTCATCGAGAGCGAGCCGCAGATACCCGAAAGCGCGGTGCGGCCGGCGCTCGATCTAAGCGATGCGTTCGTGAGCATCGCCGAGATGGTGACGCCGGCGGTTGTGCGCATCGAGACGCGCCGGGTCGTGCGGGTCGCGAACAACCAGGACCGACGCGGCTTCTACCGGACTGAGCCCCAAGAGGTCCCTAGAGTATCCGGCGGAAGTGGGTTCATCATCTCGGACGACGGATACATTCTCACGAACAACCACGTGGTCGCGGACGCCGACGAGATTACCGTCTTTCTCTACGATCGCCGTTCGTTCACGGCTCGACTCGTCGGGGCGGACCCCTTCACGGACGTGGCCGTCATCAAGCTCGACGGGGCTGGCGATCTCAACAGTATCTCCTTCGGGGACTCGGACGACTTGAGGGTAGGCGAATGGATCGTGGCGGTAGGTAATCCCGGATTCGGGGGCACCGGAAGCCAGCTGGACTATACGGTCACGGCAGGCATCGTGAGCGCCATGGGACGGCCGCTCCGGTTGATCCAGCGTGAGTTGGGCAACGACCCGGAGACCGCGGAGAATCGGGGCTTCGCCATCGAAGACTTCATTCAGACCGACGCCGTGATCAACCCCGGCAACTCGGGCGGCCCTATGGTGAGCCTCCGTGGACAAGTGGTGGGCATCAACTCCGCCATCGCCAGCCGCACCGGATTCTATCAGGGATACGGGTTCGCAATCCCGATCAACCTGGCCCGAAGGGTCATGCGCGACCTGATCGAGTTCGGCCAGGTACGGCGTGCCTACCTCGGCGTGCAGCTGCAGTCCATCACGGCGGTCAGCGCCGAAGCGTACGGGCTACCCCGGGTTTCCGGGGTCGAGATCTCCGCGGTGACCGGCAACGGGCCGGCGGAGGAGTACGGCGTGCGGCGCTACGACGTGATCGTCGCGGTGGACGGGGAAGCCGTGGGCCGCGTGGGCAAGCTGCAGGCCACGATCGCGGAGCGGCGTCCCGGGGACCGGGTGACTCTCACCGTGTATCGCGACCAACGCGAGATCGAGGTGGTTGTACGGCTCGGCGAGGCGCCGCTGGACAACCAACCTGTGAGAGTGGCCTCGGCGCCTGCCACGCTCGAGCACATGGACGAAAAGCTCGGCATTCGCATCGAGAACCTCGACCGCGAATTGGCAGTCAAGTACGGCTATCGACGCACCGGTGGGGCCGTGATCACCGACATCCAGCCGAACGGCCCGGCCTCGCGCCAACAGGTGCCCGAGGGGTGGAGGGTGGTCGAGATGAATCGGCAGGTGGTCGAGAGTGCTCAGGATGTGCGCCGGGTCCTGGACGGTGTAGGGGAAGGCGACGTCGTATCGCTTCTGCTGGCAAACAACCGAAACGACCAGCGCATCTTCCACGTCAGGGTCCCGCGTTAGAGGCCGGCTGAAGAGAAAACAGGGGGCGCGCGCCATCGAAACGTGGCGCGCGCCTTTGCGTTTTGGGTAAATCCTCCGTTGATGGTGTTTTGGGCCTCCGTTATCTTTTTAGGACTCAACCTTCGCGAAAGTGGCGGAATTGGTAGACGCGCAGGATTTAGGATCCTGTGGCCTCGTGCCGTGGGGGTTCGAGTCCCCCCTTTCGCACTAAGCATTTGTGGCAGATGTGCCGATTCTCGAAAGAGATGGAGATAAATGAGCTTGGACGGTAACAAACTCCAGGTCGATCTGGAGGAGGGAGACCGCTGGCGTAGAACGCTGAACGTCACCGTCCCCGCGGACCTCGTGGAATTGGAGAGATCCAATATTGCGAAGAAGCTGGCTGCGCGTATCAAGCTTCCAGGATTTCGCAAAGGCCACGTGCCCAAGGGAGTTCTGGAGAAACGCTACGGCGCAGCCCTCAACCAGGAGACTCTGGATGCGGTCATCGAGAACGCGTATCGGGAAGCACTCGCGCGGCAATCCGTGCACCCGATTTCAGAGGGCGAGGTTAAGAACGTACGCTTCGAGCCCGAACAGGATCTGACGTTCTCGATTTCGTTCGACGTGCAACCGGAATTCGAGATCTCCCGCATGGGAGGCTTTACTGTGGAACGGCCCAACATCCTGGTCGACGACAACCAGGTGGATCAGGTGGTCCAGCGGCTCAGGGAGCAGCACTCTACCTGGGTACCGTCGGACGAGGGCCGGCCGGAGCCGGGGAACGTCGTCTCGGTGGAGATCGAACGCCTCGAGGAGGAACCGGATGGAGAGACCCAGCCCTATGAGTTCATTCTCGGGCACGGAGAGGCCATACCGGATATCGAGGAGGCGATCCTCTCACTCGAGGTGGGCGCGGTGGGCGACTTCGTCGTGACGTTTCCGGACGACTTCGCGAATGAGGAGCAGCGGGGCAAGGAGCAACAGCTCCGGATCAAGCTCACCGGCCGGCGCGTGCAGGATCTGCCGGAGGAGGACGACGCCTTTGCCGAATCGCTGGGCCAGGTCGAGAGCATGGCGGACTTGAGGAGCAAGCTAAGGGAAGACCTGGAGAAAGAAGCCGAGGCACAGAAAGAGGGAGCGATTCGCGGACAACTGCTAGATTTCGTGGTGGACGCGAATCCATTCTCGGTCCCCGAGTCGATGGTGGAACGGTACATGGCCTCGATTCTCGGCAAAGCGAACGAACTGCCGCCCGAGAAACTGGCCGAAATGAAGGAGAAACTGGCGCCGGAAACCGAGCGGACCGTGAAGCGAATATTGGTCATCGACCGGATCGCGGAGGGTCAGAGCCTGCGGGCAACGGAGGCCGAGCTCGACGAACGTATCGAGTCGATCGCGGAGAGCGCGGGGAAGACCCCGGCGCAGGTGTACGCGAGCCTCCAGCGCAACGAGCGCATGGAGGCGTTGGAGCGAGAGATCACGGAAACGAAGGTCTTCAACTTCCTGAAGGCACAGTCGGAGATCAAGGACGCCTGAGAGGCGCATAGGAAACAACGATGGCGATTTATCCACCTTATGTAATTGAGCGCACCAGCCGTGGTGAGCGAAGCTACGACATCTTCAGTCGCCTGCTCATGGATCGCATCGTGTTCCTGGGCAACCCGATCGACGACAACGTGGCGAACATCATCATCGCGCAGCTGCTCTTCCTCGATGCGGAGGACCCCGAAAGGGACATCTACATCTACATCAACTCGCCTGGTGGCAGTGTCCATGCCGGGCTCGCGATCTACGACACCATACAACACCTGCGGGCCCCGGTGGCCACGTACTGCGTGGGCATGGCGGCCTCGATGGGGGCCGTGTTGATGGCGTGTGGCGCGAAGGGAAAGAGGAATGCTCTACCAAACTCACGCCTCATGATTCACCAACCGTCCTCGGGTGCTCAAGGAACCGCTTCGGACATCGAGATCGCGGCCAAAGAGATCCTGTACACTCGTGAGCGCCTGAACGAGATCCTGGCGAAGCACACGGGCCAGTCCGTAGAGCGGATCAAAGAGGACGTCGATCGAGATCGCTTCATGAGTCCAGTAGAAGCGGTCGAGTACGGATTGATCGATCGTGTGCTGGAGGGCCCGGTCTCGGACGCACGACACCTGCGACCGGTGGACGCAGACGACACCGATGATGAAGCTTCGAAGATCGATAGCAAGACAGACGAAGAGTAGTACGAAACCGGATAGTCCCGACCAAGGAATGATGTATGTCGAATGACAAGCACCTTCGCTGCAGTTTCTGCGGAAAGTCGAAGGAAAGCGTCAAGAAGTTCATATCCGGCCCCTCCGTCTACATCTGCAACGAGTGCATCTCGCTGTGCAACGAGATCCTCGCCGAAGAACACGAACGCGAGGCGGCAGAGGCCGTCGTCTCCAGCCCGACGCCAGTCGAGCTCAACGACTTCCTCAGCCAATACGTGATCGGCCAGGAGGACGCGAAGCGTTCCTTGGCGGTGGCAGTCTACAACCACTACAAGCGCGTAAACCACCACGGGGTGCTCGACGACGTAGAGATCGACAAGGCGAACATCCTCCTCATCGGCCCGACTGGTGTGGGCAAGACGCTGCTCGCGCAGACCCTGGCCCGCATTCTTCACGTCCCGTTCACCATCGCCGACGCGACCACACTCACGGAAGCGGGTTACGTGGGTGAGGACGTCGAAAACATCCTGGTGCGGCTTCTGCAGGCCGCCGACTTCAACGTGAGCGATTGCGAACGCGGCATCATCTATATCGACGAGATGGACAAGATCGCGCGTAAGTCGGAGAATCCCTCTATCACACGTGATGTCTCGGGTGAGGGCGTCCAGCAAGCCCTCCTGAAGATTCTTGAGGGCACCGTGGCGAGCGTGCCACCCCAGGGTGGACGCAAACATCCACAGCAGGAATACATCCAGATCGACACCCGCAACATCCTGTTCATCTGCGGGGGCGCGTTCGACGGGCTGGACAAGATCGTCGAGGCTCGCGTCGGAAAGCGCCGGATCGGGTTCGGTGGAGCCAAGTCGGCCGAGGAGCGCGAGGACATGCTGCAATTCGTCGAGCCCGAGGACCTTCAGCGTTTCGGCCTGATTCCCGAGCTGGTCGGCAGGCTTCCGGTGACCGTCCACCTCAACGAGCTCGATGAGGAATCATTGATCCGGATCCTGTCCGAGCCGAAGAACGCTCTGGTCAAGCAGTACACCAAGATGTTCGAGTTGGAGGGGATTGGCCTCACCTTCGACAAGGAGGCCCTCACGGCCATCGCCGCCAGGGCGCTCGAGCGAGGCACCGGAGCCCGTGGCCTCCGGTCCGTGATCGAGGACATCATGCGAGACGTGATGTTCGAGGTACCGTCTCGCGACGATGTGCGTGAGGTGGTCGTTACGGCCGAATGCGTGAACGAGGGTGTGCCTCCGCTCCTCGTGCTCCACCCGGAGGCACAACAGAAAGAGGCATAAGGGCTGTTGCTTTTCGTGCTGGCGCTATAGGTTGGGGTCATCGATGGGATGGACCACAATATGTAGTGGATCGTTGCACGCCCCCACATTTCGGTGATCCACGGGTGACAGTAACGGCATGGCAAAGCTGATCCGGGTCGGCCAGACGCTCGAAGTCCCCGACCGTCTTCCCGTCGTCGCGCTGCGTGACCTCGTCTTCTTCCCCTACATGGTACTTCCGCTCCTGATCGGGCGATCCAAGTCCCTCGAGGCACTCGACGAGGCCGAGCGTGACCACGAAGGCTTGTTGCTCCTCTTGGCACAAAAGGACGCCGAGGTGGACGAGCCTGGGCGAGGGCACCTCCATCGCGTGGGCACCATCGCGAGAGTGCTCCAGGTCACCAAACTGGCCGACGGCAACGTGCGGGTGGTGTTGGAGGGTCTGGGACGGGCCAAGGTGCGGCGCTTCCTGCCATGGGAGAATGGATTCCGTGTGTCGCTCGAACCGTACGTCGCAAGCGAGCGCGACGAGCCCGGCTCGAGTCTGCCCGATGTGGAGGCGCTCATTCGCGGGGTGGAGCGACTCTATCACGAGTACGTACACCTCTCCAGCCGCATCCCGGACGAGTTGCTCGAGTCGATCTCCGCGGACGGTGACCGAGTGCGCCTCGCGCATCTCATGTCGGCCCACCTGCTCGTGGTGGTCTCGGAACGGCAAGAGCTTCTCGAGGCCACTTCCACGGAGGCTCACTTCGAGCTGCTGAAGGAGATCCTCCTTCGGGAGCTGGAGATCCTGCGCATCGAGGAGAAGCTGGACGCTCAGATGCAGCTCCAGATGGACTCCGACCGGAAGCAGTTCTACCTCCAGGAGCAGTTGAGGGCCATCCACAGGGAGCTCGGCTCCGCTGAGGACGATGAGTGGGACGAACTCGAATCCGCGCTCGAGCACACGCCCCTGCCCGAACATGCGATGGAACGGGCGCAGAAGGAGTTCGGGCGCCTTCAGAAGCTCAACCCGGTATCCCCTGAAGCGGCGGTGATTCGGACGTACCTCGACTGGCTCCTCAACCTGCCGTGGACCCTGGCCAGCACGGACAACCTGAACGTGGAACACGCGGCACGGGTCCTGGACGACGCGCACCATGGTCTTCACGAGGTGAAGGACCGGATCCTCGACCACATCGCCGTGCTTTCCCTGGTCGGTGAGCTGAGAGGGCCCATCCTGTGTTTGGTGGGCCCACCAGGTGTCGGCAAGACCTCTTTGGGCCGTAGCATTGCGCGGGCACTCGACCGTGAGTTCGTGAGGGTCAGCCTCGGAGGCGTGCGCGACGAGGCGGAGATCAGGGGGCATCGCAGGACCTATGTGGGTGCTCTACCTGGCCGCGTGATTCAAGGCATGCGAAGGAGCGGTAGCCGGAACCCGGTGTTCCTGCTCGACGAGGTGGACAAGCTGGCCCGGGATTTCCACGGTGATCCTGGCGCCGCCTTGCTGGAGGTGCTCGATCCGGAACAGAACCGCACCTTCACAGACCACTATCTGGAGCTCGAGTACGACCTCTCGCACGTACTCTTCGTGACCACCGCCAACACTTTGGCCGGGATCCCAGAGCCGCTCCGGGACCGCATGGAGATCATACGCCTTCCCGGTTATCTGGAAACCGAGAAGCGCGCCATCGCCAGGGACTTCCTGTGGCCGCGGCAGGTCACCCGTCATGGACTCTCTCCAAGCAAGGTTCACCTCGAGGACGATGCCGTCGGGCGAATCATCCACAGCTACACCCGCGAGGCGGGCGTTCGGGAGCTCGAGCGCCGCATCTCGCGTCTCGCGCGAAAGATCGCGCGCAGAGTGGCGGACGGTACATCGCTCGCGAGCGACGAGGTCACCATCGGAACGGTCCACCTCAAGGAACTTCTGGGGCCGCCGACTAATCTGTCCGACGTAGGGCATATGGACGACGGCCGCCCAGGCATCGCCAATGGTCTGGCTTGGACGGAGGCCGGAGGCCAGGTGCTCGATGTGGAGGTCGCGGTAGTACCGGGCAGCGGGACAATCCAACTGACCGGCACCCTCGGTGACGTGATGAAGGAGTCGGCCTTCGCAGCCGTTACTTATGCGCGCTCCAGGGCGGTCCGACTCGGGCTCGACCGTTACTTCCACAAGGACCTGGACATCCACATTCATATTCCGGAAGGAGCGACGCCCAAAGACGGTCCCTCGGCCGGAATCACGATCGCCGTGGCCCTCATCTCGGCGCTCACGGACATCGCCGCCAAGCCGGACGTGGCCCTCACGGGCGAGATCACGCTCCGCGGGCGTGTGCTCGCGGTGGGTGGCATCAAGGAAAAGGCGGTCGCCGCCATGCGTAGCGGTATCAAGACGGTGATCCTGCCGGTGGCCAATATGCCCGAGTTGGAGCTACTGCCCGACGAGGTGCGAGAGGCTCTCGAGTTCGTTCCAGCGGCCACCATGGATGAGGTCCTCGTGCGAGCCCTCGTCTCGCCTCCCGGCCCGTGCGACGAACTCGCCCTCCCGGGATTCCTGGAGGGTGGTGGCAGGCAGCTGGGCACACAGATCTCCTGACGTGCGGTGAAGATCCGGAGCGTGGAGTTCTCAGGGTCCGTCGTCGACGCCAATGCGACCCTGCCCGGTGATCTTCCGCAGATTGCCTTCTCGGGCCGCTCGAACGTCGGCAAGTCATCCCTCATAAACACACTCCTCCGGAGAACGCGGAAGAAGCTGGCGCGCGTCTCCGCTACGCCGGGCAAGACCCAGGCGCTCAACTTTTACCGTGTGAACGACGACTTCTTCCTCGTGGACCTGCCCGGATACGGGTATGCTCGCGCGCCGACGGCCGTACGGGATGCCTGGAAGGGGTTGATCGAAGGCTACCTCACGCGGAAAACGGATCTCAGAGGGGTCGTCCACCTCGTGGACGCTCGCCACGATCCGACGCCGCTCGATCAAGAAATGGTCGAATTCTTGGCCGAGGTCGGATTGCCAACCCTTGTGGTGCTCACAAAAATCGACAAGCTGAAGCGGCAACAACGGACCAACTCGATGCTTCGCGCGGTAGAGAAGCTATCGTTGGACGAAGATCAGATGCTTCCCTTTTCGTCGAAGACCGGTGAGGGGCGGGACGCGCTGCTCGGGGCGCTCGACGACTTGTTGAAGGGGACGGATAGTTAGAGTGAGCGTGACACGATCAACCCTGTCGCCCTTGGTGGTGGTGGCCGTCCTTCTGTCGGGGTGCGCCGCCGCGGTCGACCCCGGGCGGGGTGGCACCCTCGCGCCGCCCGGCGATTTGGGGACGTTGGTTCCCTCTGGTTACGGCACGCTCTTCCAAGACCAATTCACACTCGCTCTCGAAAAGGACGGCCTCCTCGTCAAGGTGACGCCGCTGGACGAGCGCGTGATCCTGCTGGCGGCTCCCGATACCTACACCAGGCTCCACAGACTCGCCGAGTCGAACCGCACGGTCTTGGAGGCCGACGCCAGGGCATCGAACCTGTCGCTCTTCCTGGTGTCGTTCTTCAGCCGACAGCCCAACCTCACCTACGAGCCCGAGAGCCTCCACATAGTGAATCGCGGACTCCGATATCGGCCTTTGGCGGTCCGGGCGATTACGCCCGGGTGGGGAGGCCAACGCCTCGGGCAGGAGGAGAGCCAGATGGCGGTCTACGCCTTCGACGAGGCCATCGATCTCGAGATCGACCTTGCAGCCGACTACCAGGGCCGCGAGAACTCGGGCTGGGCCACCATTCTGTCTACCCTCCGAGCGGAGCTCGCGAGGGTTCGTGCGCGCTCGCGCCGCTGACCGGAAGACCGTCAGTCTTCCAAGCCGTACTTCTTGATCTTCCTGTAGAGGGTCCGCTCTCCAATCTCGAGCACCTCGGCCGCTTTGCGCCGATTTCCTCGCACCTTGTCGAGGACCGCGACAATCGCCTCCCGTTCGATTTCCTCCATCGTGAGACCCGGAGGCAGCACGAGGCTGCCCGGCGGATGCTCGGGAGCCGGGGGTGCCTTGACGCCGGGCTCACTTACAGAGATCACCTCGGAGACCGTCTCGACGGGCATGTCCGGCACGGGCTTCCACGGCAGGGACTCGATCTCGTCGCCGGCGCGCACTTCACGTAACTCTCCCCCAGCCTGAAGTGCTTTCACTTGCGACATTCCGGATCCTGTCCCACGGTAGACCTCGAACTCGGCACGCAGGTCGTCCACGTCCATGCGCAGGTCCACCAGGGTGCGGAAGATGAACTCCAGCTCCGGGCGGCCACCGCGCTCGGAGGTTGTGGGTGCTGCGGAACCGAGACCGACCGGCACGGGCGACACCCCACGCGCCATCCGCTCGCTCGCAACCTCGGCGGGGATGTCCGCCGGAACGATCATGCGGCCGGGAGCCAGTACGACCATGCTCTCGACGAGGTTTTCCAGTTCCCTGACGTTGCCCGGCCAGTAGTGACGCTGGAGGATGTCCATCGCCTCGTCCGAGATGCCCACGAACGGGCGGTCGTGGCGGGCGCTGACTTCTGTAACGAACGAGGCCACCAAGAGCGGAATGTCCTCGCGCCTACGCCGTAGCGGTGGTAGGTCGATGTGAAGAACGTTCAGGCGGTAGTAAAGATCCTTGCGGAATCGGCCGATCGTGACGAGCTGGCGCAGGTCCTGATTCGTAGCCGCCACGATTCGAACATCGACCTTGATCGATTTCTCCCCGCCGACGCGCAGGAATTCATGCTGCTCGAGGACGCGGAGTAGCTTGGTCTGGGTGACGAGGGGCATCTCGCCGATTTCGTCCAGGAAGATCGTTCCGCCGTGCGCCAACTCGAACAACCCCTTGCGCAAGTCGATGGCCCCCGTGAAGGCACCTTTTTCGTGCCCGAACAGCTCGCTCTCCAACAGGCTCTCGGCGAGCGCGGCCACGTTCACGGCAATGAAGGGCTTGTGCTTTCGTTGTGACAGGTCGTGGATGCCCCGGGCCACGAGTTCCTTTCCGGTTCCGGACTCACCGGTGATGAGGACTCTGGAGCCCACAGGCGCGATCTGCATGATGCGCTCGATGACCTCCTTGATCGCGTCACTTTCCCCCACGATGCCCGTAAGCCTCTGTACTTCGAGCCGCTCGAGGAGCGCGTGGGCTACCGACTGGATTTCGCCCGGGTGAGAGCCTGTGGGGAAACATTCCGTGAACTCGGCCTGCGCCGCCGGTTCGAGCGCATCCCCACCGACGAGAAAGACGGGGATGTGTAAGTCCGTTCCTGCCTGAACGACCTGAGACCGGGCACCGGCACCCTCGGCATCTCCCGTGACGATCAGCAGGCTCGGTGCGGGTGCAGCGCGAAGCTCCTCGGAGGGGGTGACCAGCTCCACCTTGAATCCTGCCTCCTGGAACGCCTCCCGGAGGCCGCCGGCCAACTCCAGATCGTCGGTTGTGATCAGGATTCGGCCTTCTCCTCGCCCGCTCATGCCGTGCCCTCCCTCGTGGGATGGGCCGTCGCCTCACCGCGGAGAAGCTGGACCAGATGCGAGAGTATACCATCCAGAACGTCCAGCCCATCCCGAACACCACCCGTGCTCCCTGGAAGGTTGGCCAGGAAGACAGACCCGCGTGATCCGGTCAGCCCCCGGGAGAGGATGGCCGCCGGCGTCTGCTCGGCCCCCTTCCGCCTCATGGCCTCGGCGATTCCCGGCGCCTCCTTTTCCAACACGCTGGCGGTTGCCTCCGGGGTTACGTCACGCTCCGTGAAACCGGTCCCTCCCGTGGTCAGAATCACATCGAGCCGGCCGGAGTCGGCCCATTCCAGCAACCTCCTCGTGATCGCGTGGGCGTCGTCCGGCACCACATCGCGATCCACCACCACATGACCCCGATCTGCGCACCAGGTGACGATGGCCTCCCCGCTCCCATCCTCGCGCACTCCGGCGGCGCACCCGTCACTCACGGTGAGAACCCCAAGACGTATCGCCGCCACCGAGTCGTCTGTCACCGTTGAAGCGAGCCTTCCGCGTAGAAGGGCGGGCGTTCGATGACCGCGGGAATGGTCTTGTCACGAATCACCACCGCGAGCTCCGTTCCGGTGGCCGCAAACTCGGCGGCTACGTATCCCATCGCAATGCCGAACCCCAGCGTGGGACTCACGGTACCGGACGTAACCGATCCGATCGTGCCCTCATGCCCGACGATCGGGTATCCCGGCCTCGGAAAGCCGCGTTCGGTCAGGCGGAGTCCCACCAGTCGGCGCTCGACCCCGGCCTCCTTTTGCGCCAGAAGGGCATCGCGACCCACGAATTCCCCCTTGTCCAGTTTGGTCAGCCAGCCAAGGCGTCCTTCCAGGGGCGTGTGCTCCTCGTCGAGGTCGTTCCCGTAGAGCGCGAAACCCATCTCGAGGCGAAGCGAGTCTCGCGCTCCCAGTCCTGCCGCACTCGCGCCGTCCCCCTCGAGCAGCGTGCGCCAGAGTCCGGCCGCTTCACCCGCCGGCACATAGAGTTCGAAGCCGTCCTCTCCGGTGTACCCCGTACGACTGATGACGCCTGCCACACCCGCCACGAGTCCGTGGGTACAGCGGTAGTATCCGATCGCTCCCAGGTCCGTCTCGGTGTGGGGGGCCAGTAGAGCCGCAGCCGCTGGCCCCTGCACCGCGATCATGCCCAACTCGTCGGACCGGTCCCGGATCTCTACATCGAAGTCCGAAGCGTGCCGCTCCAACCACGCCCAGTCCTTCGCGCGGCACGCGCCGTTGACCACCAGCATGAAGCTGTCGGCAAACCGGTACACGACCAGGTCGTCGATGATGCCGCCGTCCTCTCGGCACATCGCGGAATACTGCGCTTGCAGAACGTCCAGGCTCGAAGCGTCATTGACGCTAATGTGTTGAATCAGGTCCAACGCCTGCGGCCCCTTGACCTCGAATTCCCCCATGTGAGAGACATCGAAGAGGCCCACCGAGTCGCGCACGGCGGCATGCTCGGCGGTAATACCCGAAGGGTACTGGACGGGAAGCTCGTAGCCTGCGAACGGCACCATCTTTCCCCCGAGAGCCACATGCTCCTCGAAGATCGGGGTGCGCTTGAGCGAGGTATCGCCACTCATGAGGCCTCCGGGGCGGACGCGGGCGCGTCTCCCATCAAGTAGACAAGGAGCGCTTTCTGTGCGTGAAGTCGATTCTCCGCTTCGTCAAAAACGCGTGAGGCGGGTCCGTCGATCACCGCCGCCGTCACTTCCTCGCCCCG
Source organism: Gemmatimonadota bacterium (assembly GCA_022561145.1). GTDB lineage: Bacteria > Gemmatimonadota > Gemmatimonadetes > Longimicrobiales > Gaopeijiaceae > JACZXQ01. The sequence goes on along the minus strand of JADFRS010000002.1, from coordinate 69,365 downwards.
ATGCGCGGGGAGGCAGTGCAAGAAAATGGCGCTCGGATCGGCCCTATCCATCATGGCCTGGTCGACCTGGAAGCCCCTGAAGGCACGCTCTCGGTCCGCGGCTTCGTCCTCTTGGCCCATCGACGCCCAAACGTCCGTCGTGACCACATGGGCACCTGTCGCCGCCTCGCACGGATCACGCGACAGGGTCACCCCCCCTCCGGCTCGGACGAGAATCTCAGCATCGGGCTCGTAGCCCTCCGGACACGCCAAACGAAGCTGGAATCCCACCAAGGCCGAAGCATTCAGCCAGGAATTGGCCATGTTGTTTCCATCCCCGATCCAGGCGACGGTCAGGCCCGACAGGTCTCGCCCGAAGGCCTCCTGCATGGTCTGTAGGTCTGCGAGGAGCTGGCACGGGTGCACGAGGTCCGTGAGGCCGTTGATCACGGGAACGGTGGCATACCGCGCCAACTCAACGACCTCCTCGTGTTCGAAGGTGCGGATCATGATGCCATCGACATACCGGCTCAGGACCTTGGCCGTGTCGTGGATCGGCTCGCCTCTCCCCATCTGGCTGGTCTTGTCCGACAAGAAGATGGCCGACCCACCGAGTTGATACATACCTACCTCGAACGACACGCGCGTTCGGGTCGAGCTCTTCTTGAAGATCATGGCGAGCGAGCGCCCGGCGAGCGGCGCACCGGCACGCTCACCGCGCTTGAGCTCGCCGGCCAGATCGAGCACATGCAGCAGCTCGCCCTCGTCGAGGTCGGAAATGGTCAGGAAATGCTTTGGATGAATCGCGCTCATGACTGGACTTCTTCAACAGCCTTCCAGAGGTCCGCTGGTCAGGGGTGCCACCGATCCCCACGTTTGGCGAGGCAACGTAGGAGGACCCGCCGACCCTGGAAAGGCGGCGAATCGGGTGTGCTCAGAGGATGTACCGCCTCAGGTCGGTATCCTCGACGATCTCGCTCAGGTGCTCCTGGACGAAGGCACGATCGACAACCACTCTAGGTCCTCGACCCTCGGGCAGGTCGAATAGCATGTCCTCGAGCAGTGTCGTCATCACAGTCTGGAGACGCCGAGCACCGATGTTCTCCATCTGATCGTTCAGCGTGGCGGCGATGTGGGCGACCTCTTCGATGCCCTCGACTGTAAACTCCAGTTCGGCCCCTTCGGTTTCGACCAAGGCCCGATACTGGCGCACGAGCGCGTTCCGCGGCTCTTGGAGGATGCGCACGAAGTCCGCTTCATCAAGGCTCTTCAGCTCGACGCGGATGGGAAAGCGACCCTGAAGCTCCGGAATCAGATCACTGGGCTTGCATACGTGGAATGCGCCGGCGGCCACGAACAGCATGTGGTCCGTCCGCACGAGCCCGTACTTGGTCTGTACCGTGGACCCTTCGACGATTGGCAGAATGTCCCTCTGGACGCCCCCACGGCTCACGTCGGGCCCCATGCTACCCCGCTCGGCCGCGATCTTGTCGATCTCGTCCAGGAAGATGATTCCCATATCCTCGGCACGAATCAGCGCCTCATGGATCACCTCGTCCATGTCCACCAGTCTGTCGAGCTCATCTTGCAGCAGAATCCGGCGGGCCTCGGCGATGGTTACGTTCCGGCGCTTGGTGCGCTTCGGAAGCATTTCCTGGAGCATCTCGGTGAAGTTGTAGTCCATGCCTTCGGCGCCGCCCATGGGCAGGACCATGCCTTCGATCGACGGAGCCTGGGAAACCTCCACCTCGACCTGGCGGTCCTCCATCTTCCCGTCGTCGAGGAGCTTGCGGAGCTTTTCCCTGGTTCTGGCCCGCCGGCCCTCGAGCGAGTCGTCATCAGGATCCTTAGCCTCGACCCCCTGGGGGCCGGCCACGAAGATCTGCGCGCCGACGGGCGCCTCGGGTCGCTTTTCCTCGGAGCCAGACGGTTTCGGCGTCACTGAGGGCAACAGAAGGTCGAGAAGCCTGTCCTCGACAGTCGCCTCCGCTGTCGCCTGCACATCGTCCTCTCGCTCCGCCCTGACCATGTTTACCGAGACATCCACAAGGTCCCGGATCATGGACTCGACGTCGCGGCCCACATAACCCACCTCGGTGAACTTGGTCGCCTCGACCTTCACGAAAGGCGCGCCGGTGAGCCGGGCGAGGCGCCGGGCGATCTCGGTCTTCCCCACACCCGTGGGTCCGATCAGGATGAGGTTGTTGGGCATGATCTCCTCACGCAACTCGTCATCGACCTGCTGGCGACGCCAGCGATTGCGTAGGGCGATGGCCACCGCCCGCTTGGCCTGATCCTGACCCACGATGTACTTATCCAGCTCTGCGACGATCTGACGCGGAGTGAGGTTCGGAAGCCAGTCCTCCTCGTCGACGTCGAGGTCGCTCTCCAAGAAATCCGAGCGCGCTTCAGCCACGTCCATCAATCAAGCTCCAACACCGTGATCTCACGGTTTGTGTAGATGCATATGTCGGCGGCGATCTCCAGGGAGCTTCTCGCGATCTCTGCGACCGAAAGATCCGAGTGCTGCCTCAGCGCGCGAGCGGCAGCGAGTGCATACGAGCCGCCAGATCCGATCGCCACGATGTCGTCGTCAGGCTCGATGACCTCTCCCTCGCCGCTCACCAGAAACAGGTGCTCGCGGTCAGCCACCACGAGAAGCGCGTCCAAGCGGCGCAGATAGCGGTCCGTTCGCCAATCCTTGGCCAACTCGACCACCGCTCGCGTGAGGTTGGCGGGAAAGCGCTCGAGCTTTTGCTCCAGACGATCAAACAACGTAAAGGCGTCCGCGACCGCGCCAGCGAACCCCCCGAGAATCTCGCCCTCTTTGAGCACCCTGACCTTCTTGGCCGAGCTCTTCACGACGGTATCCCCGAGCGTCACCTGCCCGTCACCTCCTAACGCAACAACGCCGTCCCCTCGAACTGCAACGATGGTCGTCGCTCTGAGCTGGTTTTTATGCACCGTCAAGACTCCCTGTGGTCGGAAAGAGATTTAACCATAACAGAGCCCGGAAGATCCCACCAAGCCGCCGTTACGACCGTGGGTGCGCTCGGTCGTATACCCCGCGGAGGCGTTCTTTGGACGTGTGCGTGTAAATCTGGGTCGTCGAGAGAGACGCGTGACCGAGCAGCTCTTTCACCGCCATCAGGTCGGCACCGGCGTCGAGCAAATGGGTGGCGAACGAATGGCGGAGCGAGTGAGTGCTGAGCCCCTCACCACCGGCCGTGTCCTCCAAGAAGGTCCGCACCACGTTTTGGATGGAACGGCGCGAAAGCCGATTCCCCCGTGCATTCAGGAGCAGGGCCCCAACATCGACCTCGGTGCGAGAGCCCAACAACTCCATCCGGCGACTCTCGTAGCGACGGATCGCTATGATTGCGGCCCGGGTCAACGGCACGATGCGCTCCTTGTTACCCTTTCCGAGCACCCGGGCCTGGCGTCCAGGAAGGTCCAGGTTCTCCATGTCGAGCCCTTGCACTTCCGCGAGCCTAAGCCCACTCCCATAGAGCAACTCGAGAATCACGAGGTTTCGTGTGCCTTGAAGCGTGTTTTCGGCGGCCGCCGCCTCCGCTGTGCGGAAGATGCTATCGATGTCAGACTTCCCAACGTACCCGGGGAGTCGCTTCTCGGCCTTCGGACCCTTCACCAGGCGAGCCGGATCGGAGGCGATACGGGTCTCTCTATACATGAACCGGAAGAAGGCCCTCACGGCGGAAAGCTTTCGTGCGATGGTGCGCCTCGAGAGCCCTTTGCGGTCCAGCCAGCCCATGAAGCCGCGAAGTGCAAGTCGGTCCACATCGCTCCAACCCAGGTCCGCCGCGCCTCGGTACCCCGTCAGGAACTCGATGAGATCGTGGAGATCCCGGTCGTACCCAGCCACCGTCGTCCCCGCGAGCTGCCGCTCATCCGCGAGATGTATCAGAAAATCGCGGACGTCGGATTTCATCGTTACGACTCTTCGGTGGCCGCCACGGGCGCCGCACCTCCCACATCGGTAGGCTGCACCCGCTCCGCGTCCATCCAGGCCAAGAAGTCGGCCTGGGCACGCTCCGCTAGCAACCCGCGCCGCTCTTTCTTGTCCCGCACGCGCTTCGCCAGAGGATCCACCAGCCCCCAATTCGAGTTCATGGGCTGGAAATGGTCGGGGTCGGCGTCGCGGAGATAACGAAAGAGTCCTCCGAGCATCGTTGTGGCAGGTGGCAGGGCCGGATCCAATCCCCTCGTAACCCGGTCCAGGTTGATCCCCGCCATAATCCCACTGGCCGCAGATTCGGTATATCCCTCCACACCAGTGAGCTGGCCGGCAAAGATCAGGTCCGTGCGGTCCAGAAGGGACCCATGACGCGTCAGCCGGTCAGGAAACCGTAAGTAGGAGTTGCGGTGGATCGAGCCCCATCGAAGGAACTCGCAGCCGGCCAGGCCCGGAATCATCTGAAAGACACTTCGCTGCTCCGAAACACGTAGCCGGGTCTGAAATCCTACCATGTTCCACATTTGCCCGGCACGGTCCTCTCGGCGAAGCTGCACCACCGCGTGCGGCCTTTCACCCGTGCGTGGGTCGATCAATCCGATAGGCTTCATCGGCCCGAAACGGGGTGTATCTGGCCCCCGTGCGGCCATGACCTCGACGGGAAGGCAGCCCTCGAAATAAGGAACGGCGTCCCAATCGTGTCCCTCGTGAACATCCGCATTGACCAGGGCCTCGATGAACGCGGAATACTCGGCCTCGTTCATGGGACAGTTCAGGTAGTCGGCGTCCTCCCCGAAGCGTCCGGCCGCAAACACGATCGAGTCGTCGAGCGAGTCTCGGTGCAAGATCGGAGCAATGGCGTCGTAGAAGGCGAGCCCTTCGACGCCGAGGGCGGACCTGATGGCTTCGGATAGGGCGTGCGAGGTGAGCGGCCCGGTGGAGATGACCGCCGGGCCGTCCGGCAAGCCCGTGCATTCTTCACGGGAAATCTCGATCAACGGGTGCGAACCCACAGCCTCGGTCATGGCTTCTGAGAAGAGGCCTCGGTCCACGGCCAGCGCGGAGCCCGCCGCGACCCGGGAAAGGTCCGCAGAACGCAGAAGCACGGAGCCCAAAGCCCTCATCTCGCGCTTGAGCTGGCCGTGGGCGTTCGAAGGATCTTCGCTCTTGAACGAGTTCGTGCACACCAACTCGCCCAGTCCATCCGTCTGATGGGCCTCGGTGCCGCGGACGGGCCTCATCTCCTGGAGCAACACGCGGTGGCCTCTTGAAGCGAGCTGGAGGGCGGCCTCACACCCGGCCAGGCCACCTCCCACTACACGGATTTCGTTGCTCACGGCGGCCCCTCCTTACGAACCCTTGCGACGTTTTCCCCCGCGTCCACCGCCCCGCTTCTTCCGCTCGGCAGCCTCGATCAGGAGTTCCACGGCGGCCTCCATGGTCAGCTCCTCGGGCTCCGTGCCCTTCTTGAGGGAGGCGTTGAGTTTTCCGTCGGTCACGTAGGGTCCATATCGCCCCGAAAGAATCACCAACTCCTCTCCCGACTTTGGGTGGTGGCCGAGCTCTTTGAGAACGGCACGTCCACCCTTCTTCTCGTTGAGCAGCCGCACCGCTTCCTCCAACTCGACGCTGAACATGTGGTCTTCGCCGGTCAGGCTGGCAAACGTCTTTCCGCGCCTCACGAACGGCCCGTAGCGGCCGAGGCCTGCAATCACTTCCTCTCCCGACTCCGGATCGTTACCCAACTCGCGGGGGAGTGTCAGTAGCTTCACGGCATACTCGAGATCCACGTCCTCCAGAGTCTTGCCCTTGGGCAAGCTAGCCCGCTTCGGCTTCTTGCCCTCCTCACCCTCTCCGAGCTGAACGTAGGGCCCGTACGGGCCAACCTTGGCGAGAACGGCCAGTCCGGTCTCTGCGTCGACACCGAGGTCTTCTTCGGGCTGCGCGCCGGCATCCAACGGCCGTGTGCTCTTGCAGTCGGGGTAGCCCGAACAACCCAGGAAACGGCCGAACCGGTTCCAGCGCACCTGCATCGGCCGACCGCAGACCTCGCACGTCTCACCTTCCGCGGCGAGAAGCTCCTTTATGATCTCCTCGGAGCGCGCCTCGCCCGCCGCGAGCTGTACCTGGAACGGGGGATAGAACTCTTCCAGGAGTGCCTGCCAGTCCAGTTCGCCCTCTTCCACACGATCCAGTTCACTTTCCATACGGCTGGTGAACTCGACATCGAAGATGTCCGGGAACACCCGCACGAGCAGCTTCGAGACGGTGTCGCCGAGCGCCGTCGGGTAAAAACGCCTCTCCTCCAGTTCCACGTATCCCCGATCCTGGATGGTGGAGATGATCTGGGCGTAGGTGGACGGACGCCCGATGCCCAGGCGCTCGAGCTCCTTTACCAGGCTGGCCTCGCTGAAGCGCGGCGGCGGTTGCGTGAAGTGCTGGTTGGGCACGATCGCCTGCACCACCGCTTCCTCGCCCTTTTCCATCGCCGGTAGCGGATCGAGGTCGTCCAGGCGGCGGTGATCCCCGGCCTCGTTCGCCTCCAGGTACAGCCGCGTGAAGCCCGCGAACTTCACCACCGAACCCGTGGACCGGAACAGGTAGGACCGTGCGTCATCGGCCCGGATGTCGAAGTCGATCGTGGTGGTGTCGTAGACCGCCGGTGCCATCTGGCTGGCGACGAAGCGTTGCCAGATCAGCTCGTACAGGCGTGCGGCGCCCGGGTCGAGAGACGGCCCCACCTGGTCCGGATGCAACTCCACGTTGGCCGGTCGGATCGCCTCGTGCGCGTCCTGGGCGCCCTTCTGTTGCTTCCCACCCCAAAACCGGGGAGAATCGGCAACGTACGGCCTTCCCATCTCGCGCTCGATCCAGGAGCGGGCTCCGTCGACGGCCCCCTTCGACACACGCGTGGAGTCGGTCCGCATGTACGTGATCAGGCCGACCGCGCCCTGCCCGCTGACCTCGAGGCCCTCATAGAGGCGCTGCGCGAGCGTCATTGTGCGCTTGGCCGAGAAGCGAAGGCGCTTAGCCGCCGCCTGTTGAAGGGTGGAGGTCGTGAAGGGCGGTGCCGGGTTCTTGCGCCGCTCCCTCCGTTTCAGGTCCGTGACTTGGAAGGGCTGTTTGAGGGCCTCCGTCACCACGGACTGGGCGTCCGCCTCGTTCTTGAGCGTGAACGCCTTCCCGTCGATCTTATGCAGCTTCGCCTCGAAGGTCTGCTCATCCTCGATCAGCGAGGCTATGATCGACCAGTACTCGTCGGACACGAACGCGTTTATCTCGTCGTCTCGCTCGCAGAGCAGCCTGAGCGCGACGGTCTGCACCCGACCGGCGGACAAACCCGGCCGAATCGGCTTCCACAGGAAGGGGCTGACCTGATAGCCCACCAACCGGTCCAGAATCCGGCGGGCCTGCTGGGCCTCCACCCTCTGCATGTCGATGGGGCCTCCTGCCTCGAGAGCACTCTGCACTGCCGATTTAGTGATCTCATGGAAGGTCACACGCTGAAAGCGATCCCGGTCCGATTCCCAACCCAACTGTTCGGCCACGTGGTAGGCGATAGCCTCGCCCTCACGGTCCGGGTCGGTGGCGAGGATCACGGCTTCCGCGCCCTTGGCCTGCTTCTTCAACTCCTGGAGGATCTTTCCCTTACCCCGAATCGTGACGTACTTGGGGGTGAAGCCATTTTCGACGTCGACACCGAGTTCTTTGGGCGGCAAGTCGCGCACATGGCCGACCGACGCCGCGACCTCGTAGTCGCTGCCGAGGTAACGGCTGATCGTCCGGGCTTTTGCGGGCGATTCTACGATGACCAGCTTCATAGGCTAGGAGCCTGTCCGGGTAATAGGGTGCAATCTCTCTCCACTCACGTACTTCGCTATCTCCCCCGCCAGCGCGGTTGGCTCCCGATCATCCGTCGGGAGCGCCATGCTCGCCTGTGCGTACCACTTCTCCCGGTCGCGCATCAACTCGTCCGCCAGGCCGACGGGATCTGCGACCTGTAGGAGGGGCCTCGTGGGCCCGTCCAACCCTATGCGTCTCACCGCCTCGGCTGCCGTAACCTGCAGCCAAACGCTGAACGTACGCGAAGGCAAGTCCTCCATATGCCCCGGGTGAGTGGGCCAGCCCCCACCGCTGGCAAGCACAGCGCCTTTCACGTTCATGCATCTCCTGCCCACCTCGGACTCCACCGTTCGAAAGTAGGCCTCTCCCCGGTCGCGAAAAATCGACGTGACATCACTGCCGCACTGGACTTCGATCTCACGATCGAAGTCAATGAAGCGCCATCCCAGGCGCCTCGCCAGCGCCTGGCCAACCGCCGTTTTTCCGCTCCCCATGAAGCCCACGAGGAGCACCCGATCAAACGGAGCGGAGCCACTGAGCTCAGCGCTCCCCATAACCGCGCTCGGTGAGGTACGCGACGTAACCATCGAAGTTCCGGCGGAGCTCGGACATCGAATCACCGCCGAATTTCTCGAGCAAGGCATCGGCGAGGACAAGCGCGACCATGGCCTCCCCGACGACAGCAGCGGCTGGAACGGCACAGACGTCGCTTCTCTCAACTGCGGCGTCGGCCACGGACCCATCACGCATATCGACACTCGGAAGCCGTTTCCTGAGCGTCGAGATAGGCTTCATCGCCGCCCGCACCACCAGCGGCTCCCCCGTGGTGACCCCGCCTTCCAGGCCGCCGGCCCGGTTGCTCGCCCGGCCCAGGCCACCCGTGCGCTCCGCGCCTTCGGGCAGGATCGGATCGTGCACACGCGAGCCCGGCCTCCTTGCTGCGTCGAAGCCCGCACCGATCTCAACGCCCTTGATCGCGGGTATCGACATGAGCGCTGCGGCCAGCCGCCCGTCGAGCTTGGTATCGTACGATACATAACTTCCCAACCCGACCGGGAGTCCCGTGGTCACCACCTCGAAGATGCCCCCGAGGGTATCGCCTTCCTCCCCCGCCCGGTCGATCGCTTCGACCATGAGATCCCCTGCAGCAGCGTCCAGCGTGCGTGTCGGGGATGCGTCCACCGCCTCGTTGAGATCGATCGGCAGCTCGTCCGGCATGGTGGCTTCGACGTCACCGATGGACAGCACGTGGCTACCGATCTTGATGCTGAACTCCGACAGAAGCTTCTTGGCTACCGCCCCGCATGCGACACGCGCCGCCGTCTCCCTTGCGCTCGCCCGCTCGAGGATGTCACGAGCGTCTCTGCGGTCGTACTTGAGGAGCCCCACGAGGTCGGCATGGCCCGGCCTCGGAAGGTAAACCGGCTTGAGCGCCTTGGGGTTTCCGGACGGGTCGGGCGGCAGGGCGGACATGGCGGTCTTCCAATTCTCCCAGTCCTTGTTCCACACCACCATGGATAGCGGAGAACCCAGCGTCTCGCCCAAACGCACGCCGGAGAACAGGTCGGCGCGGTCGGACTCGATCTTCATGCGGCGCCCGCGTCCATGACCGCCCTGTCTGCGGCGCAAGTCTGGATCGACGTCCCGCTCCATCTCGAGGGACAGCCCGGCCGGAATGCCCTCCAGAATCGCGACCAAGCCACGCCCGTGTGACTCGCCCGCGGTTCGAAAGGATATGCGCCTCATGACTCCGTCCTCGTTGGTACTGCGCTACCCGGCCGCCGGCATGCCGGGCGGACCTTGTGGGCGTGCAACGATAAAAGGACCCCGGTGGGTCGTCCACCCACCGGGGTCCCGCCTTCGTAGCTCGAGAAGGCTTCCTTCACGTGCCTCGACTACTGGCGGGAAGGATGGTCCCTGAGAATGTCACTCTTGAGAACGTCGATGACGACGACGCCGCCCGAGTCGGTCACGCCGAACAGCTTCAGGACGATACAGGCGTCTTCCGTCGGGCCACCGACCGGCCCGTGCGGTGTCAGGAAGTCCCCACCCGCGAAGATTTGGATCGCGTTACCGATGGCGACGAGCGTGCCGGTGGCATCAAGGCCCGTGACCGCCGTCGATTGACACGTGAGCCCCACGTTGTCCGTGGCGGAGGGCAGCACAGCCCTGAGCGGCCCCACGATCACGTCGCGGATGAAGATCCGACCCGACCGGAAGAAGTGGAACGTGTCGATGATGTCAATCGTGTTTTCGCCCGTCCCGATGAACGCCAAGTGGCTGTCCGGCCGGTAGATACCCGCCGGATTGGTCAGCGTTCGCGCATTCGCATGAAGCGGGTGCAGTACGGCCCCTGCTCCGCCGCCGGGTAAATCCGCCACGCCCTGGAGGCGCAAGTCGCTGACCGTGAAGAAGTACGCCTGGAACCCACGCGCCACGCCAAGGGTGCCGTCGAAGTTCAGGCCTATTCCACGCACCGTCTCGCCGGGGTTGGTCATCAGGTCGGTGACCGGAATCGCACTGCTCACCGCGTCCGTCGCCGCGTCGTACGAGATGATCCGCCCGACCGGGTCGACCGAACCCTCGCCGAAGGCCACCCAGGCGCCGTTTCCGCTGACCGTGACGAACGTCGTATCGTTGAAGCCGATGCTCCCCAGGTTCCAGCGGGAGGCGGGCGTCGCCTCGATGTCGGAGCCGCCGGCGATCGCCAGGAGAATCGCATTGTCGAGAGTAGCTGGACCGTACGAGACCGTCGTCTGAAGATCACCCGGCGGGTGGTCTTCGATGACCAGCGTTCCGACATCGTTGGCCGGATCCGTGAAGATGCCGTTCGTAACGAAGTCGACATTCTTGATCGCCCTGAAGTCCTCCGCTTCCTCGAAGACTCCGTGGTCTGTGAAGAGTATGACTTCGGGGTCGGAGCCGCCGGGACTGAATGCCTTCCGAATCGTGCCGAAATTGCCCAGCTCGGTCGCCTTCGTCGAGTAGAGCACGCGGCCCGTGAAGTCCTGTACGATGAACTGCGGGCGATCACTGAAACCTGGCCCCACGGCGTCTGGAATGAACGACGAAATCCAAACGGTCGTACCGTCGTTGTCCTCGGTCTCCTCGACGTCCCAGAGCACGACGTCGGGCGTCAGGAAGCGGCGGCCCGGCTGCTCGAAGGGAACCGCGCTAGACACCAAGTCGATGACGGATACGTTGGTACCACCGGAGTTCGCGACCCAGAGGCTGTCTCCACAACCGGGCAGCGGCACCGTGACGTAGCACGGGTGCATCGCAAGGCCCCAGGGCTCGGAGCCCACAGCCACCGGGGCAAGGAAGTCCTCCTCAACCAGGCGGAAAATCTCGACCTGGTCCCGCGTGTGGTTCGAGAGATAGAGGTTGCCACGCGCCGTATCGACGGCGGCATCCAAGATCAGGCCGCCCGAGGGCAACAGGACCGTGCGCCCCGCGACCACGACTCTCTCGTCCCGAAGGCCGGACCGGTTCAGGGCGCCCGTCTGGCCTGTCGGGAGCACCGTGCAAGGAAGAGCGATCAAGCTGTCGAGTCCAACGCTGGCGGAGCAGTTGCCCTGATCGTCGATCGCGAAAGCAGTGACCTCGAAGATTAACGTATCGGGCAACGCGATCGGGTCGGAATTGAAGACCTGGAAGGTCAGGTCCTGTACCACCGAGCCGGTACGCGAGGTAGCAAAAGTTACCGAATTCGACTGGACCAACGTGTCGCCGCGGGCGGGCGAGATGGCCAACACCGTGATCCCGACCGTCGAGATCCCGCTTCCCTGGTTGTCGTCAACCGCCGTCACCTGGACGTTGATCAGGTCCTTGAGTTCGATTCTGCCTCCGGCGCTCGTCTCGAACTTGACCCTTGGTGGGATGATGTCGCCCGCCAGGCTCGACACGACCGTGAGGTTGAGGACGCCAGTCTGGCCGGGCACGCCGAGGGTGTTACGAGCGTGTGCGACCAACTGCAGGGGGCCGGTAGCGAGCGGAGGGATGGAGATCAGGAGATCCACCACCGCAGTGTCGACCGGGGGGTTCACAGTCTCTGGCAAAGATAGGGTAAACGCGCCCGTCAGGTCGACCCGCACGGAGACGATGCCGAGCGGATCCTGCGCCTCGATACGGAGGCTCAAGTCGCGGCCTGCCTGGATGACATCGCCGTCAACGAGGTTGATCACCTGCACGTCCGGCCCGCCGAGGACGAGCGCGACGGTGTCCGACGACACATTGCCAAGCGTGTCGTAGGCATGCGCGATGATAAAGGAGGTCTCCTTGACCGTGTCGTCGACCGCGATCAAGAACCGGCTCACCGTCGTGTCCTCAGGTACGGTGAGGAGACGCACGACCTTGGTCTCGAATCGGGTAATGACCGTGTCGGTGCCGAGGTTGACGTCACCACGGAAGGACACGCCCTCGATGCGAACGCTGTCCAAACCCACGTCGTCGCTCATCTCGACCGTCACCAGTACGGAGTCGCCGAGTGGCTTGGCGGAAGGTGAGCCTTTTGTCGAGGACGGCGTGAGAATCTTGACGGTCGGACCGCTGGTATCAATGCGCCCGACCGCAGGACCCACGAAGAGATTCTGGCCGTCGCACGCCAACAGCAGCGTGACAGCGACCATCGCCGTCGCTAGGGGTCCTATTCGCATTCGAATCGGTCTATGACCAAGCATGCAGGCCTCCCCGGCCCGGGTCAGTTCGCATTGCTGCGAATAATGTGCGGCGTGACGAGGATCATCAGGTCTCGTTGTATCTCAGACGAACGGGTGATCCTAAAGAGGCGGCCAATCACCGGGAGGTTCATCAGGAGCGGCACGCCGGCGCGCACCTCACTGCGTTCCGTGACCGTCAGTGCAGCGATTACCACGGTCTCGCCATCCCGCACGAGCAGCCGCGTATTCGTGATCTGTCTCCGGAAGATCAAACCGATATCGGAGTCCGCGAAGTCGGCAGCGGACCGCTCCGCCTCGATGTCGAGCAGGATGTGGCCGTCGGCCGTAATGTGAGGAGTGGTCGTCAGAATGATGCCGGTCTCCTCGAAGCTCACCGTCGCCTGGGGGAAGCCACCCCCGACTCCGCCAGCTCCACCGGCCGCGGCGTCGATCACCCGGATTGGCGTCCGTTCACCGACCTGCAACCGAGCTTCGTGGTTGTCGGCCACCGTCACGGACGGCGCGGCCTGAATTTCACTCAGGTTCGAGGACTCCAGTGCCTCGATGAAACCGACCAGGGTGTGGCGGCCGATCACCAGGGACGTCAGCAACCTCAGGGTCGGTGCAGCCACTCGGGCGGTCGCATTGCCAAGCGCCGCGATCGAGTTTCCGCCGAGCAGCACGACGGTCTCGTCCAGCTGCTCAAACTCGCCGTCACCATCGAGGTCGGCGAGGGCGGGGGTCAAGTCGCTGAACTGGTTCCCCTGCGAGTCCTTCAGATCGTAGACGATACCGAACTCCTTGAGATCCGTGCGGTTCACGAAGATGATCTTGGCGGAGATCATCACCTGGGGCGTCGGGCGGTCGAGCTCAATGAGGAGGGACCGGATGGCAGCGTGAACGCGCTCGATGTCGGTAACGATGAGCGTGTTCGTGCCCGGCGATTCGGACGAGTTGCCACGCGTGGTCTGCAGCGGCGTAATCGCTGCGAGTACCTCAGCCGCGGTGCCGTAGTTGATCCGGTAGATCTCGGTCCTCAGCGGTTCGGTTTCCTCGGCAAGGTTGATGTTCGTGAGGAGGTCGACGCGGATAATGCCGCTCGGCCCGTCCTCGTCGCCTCTGAGCCCCTGCTGCCGCAGAATGGCTGCGAGGGCATCATCCCAAGCCTGATTCTTGATCTCGGCCGTTACGGTCATCCCGGTGACCTGGGAGGACGGCACGATCGAGCGGCCGGAGAAGTCGGCGAAGGTGAAAAGCACGTCCGCAATAGGGGTGTTGATGAACGTGATCGAGATTCGAGCCTCCTGCGACTGCTGCGGAGTGGGCTGAAGCCTCAGCGCGAGCGAAGTGAATCTCGAGGTTTCGAACGCCGGCACCTCCGGCTCGAGCATGGGGGCGGCAGCGGCCGTCTCCCATGGATCGAAGTCACCGAAGTGATTCTCCATCGAGATGCGGATCGTGCCCTCGTACTGCCTGATCGTGTACTTCGTGGGCTGGTTCAGCTCCACGACGATACGCACGATGTCATCGGAGTACTGTGAAGTCCGCACCGTCAGAATGCCGCCCCGGTTGACGTCCGTGAAGTTGTCGCGGGGGAGCGCATGACGCGCGTTCATGACGTCCAGGATGAGGCGGTGCGGCCCCTCCATGGTAAAGTCTCTGAACGTGACATTCCCCTTCACGCTTATCAGGATATCCGTCCGTCCGTTGTTGGGAACGACAGTGAGCGCCGTGACCGGCTCGCTCCCACCAGAAAGGAGCGCGGCAAGAAGAGCAACAGTCGAGATCATGAAGGGCCTCCTTGGCCCAGGGTGAGCCGGCGCAACTCCATCGTGTGTTGCTCCGATTGCCCGAATTCGTCCACTCCGACCAAGACGCGGCGTTCGTGGATCTCAAGAACGGTGGTGTTGCCTATCGACTCGCCCACTCTGAGCCGGTACGTCAGCGCGCCGGGGACCACGGAAAGCGCCCCGGAGGACGGGTCCACGGACGAACCCTCTCCGAAGAGGGCAATGCTTCTCCGACCATCCGCCGAGAAAACGATGCCCAGGAGCACCAGTCTCTCGAACCGCGGCCCACCACCATCCGCGCTCAGGAGCGGAGCGAACGGGTTTCTACGGGCGTAATCAGGGTATTGAAACACCTCCCGCAGCATCACCAGATCCGTTTCTGGCGGGGGCCTGTCCTGGGCCGAAGCGGCTGCCGGCAAGCTCAGCGCCACGGCGAGTATCGAGAACAGGATGATGTGTGCCCTGCCCATCACGGACCTCCCGGTGGAAGCGACTCATCCGACGCGATCACATAGGTCTGAATGCGAAACTCAGCCTGGACCGGCGACTCGAACTCACGGAAGCGGTCGGGAGCCGTAAACAGGCTCAGGGCGAGGTCGATGGGGGTGATGATGCGCTCCAACGACGCGACGCGCGTCAGGTAGCGCGACACATCGTGGTATTCCCCGATGACCCTCAAGGAGAAGGTATGCTTCGTGTAGAAGTCGGACGGTTCCGAGGGCTCGGGCCGCATCATGTCGAGCTCGACCCCCAAGTCGCGGGCCAGCAGCGTCAGGTCGTGGAGCAGCGAGGCCACTTGTTCCTCCCGCGGGATCAGCGCCTCGAGCTGAGCGATATGGCGTTCGTACACGACCATGCGCTCTTGGAGGGCGGTTCCGCCACGGGCCGCGATGATTTCGGCCTGTCGGTTACTGTTCTCGAGCGCCTCGAGACGGGTCTCCCCCTGCTGGACCTCGGTCTCCCGATCCGCACGCCAGTAGGTGTTGACGAGATAGAGCCCTACGACAAAGAGCAGCCCCACGACGAGGGCGTTCTTTTGCTTTGGATCGTCAGGAATCAGCGCCATGGCTCCTTGCCCCCTTTAACTCCCACCGTCGGCACCCGCCCCGAAGAGCGGCACCGTTTCCAGTAAGTCGAAGGCCGGCTGGTCGTAGGCCGCCTCGAGTGTGAAGACGATGACGATTTGGCCGTCCCCGTTCGGCAGCGTCTCGACGGCCTGCTCGGTGGAGATCAACCGTACAACCCTGATGAAGGGGGACCCCTCCAGCGCATCCATGAAGGTCGTAACCGCAATGTTGTTCCCGGCACGACCTTCGATGCGGAATTCGATGAACTCGCCCACCGAAACCTGCTGGAGCGAGGTGATCCACAAGAAGTCCGGAAGCGCACGACCGATCTCATCCAACACGTGCGGCCATACGTAGCGGCCGGCATCGATCTCGTGGATGATCGCGATCTTTTGCGCTACGGAGTCCTGGCGCGCTTGCAGCGTGCTGTTGTTCTCGATCAGCTCGTGGAAGGTGGCCGAGTCCCGGATCGCAACGTCCAGCGCCACGACCAGTTCCGCGTTGCGATTGTTCAGGTCTGTGTACCACCATCCGACAAGCGCTGCGGAAGCGAGGCCAACAACCAAAGCCCCGATAATGAACGGATCTGCCGGAATCGCCTTCAGGTCGGGCAGGCCAATTCTGAACCCACCACCCTTTCCGGGCCGTTTCTTGCCGCCTGGAAGCAGGTTGACTTCGATCAAGGCTCGACTCCTCCCCCGCTAGGTCACCCTCAGCGCAAGGCCGAGAGGTAGTAGGAGCATTGGAGCGGCTTCCTCGAGGATCACGTTCCCGCCCATATCGGCGCGAACCGCGATTCGCTCGAAGGGATTCACCACTTGGGTTTCGACACTCATCCTTCGTCCGAGCGCGTCCGACATGCCGGGGATCCTGGCGCCACCCCCGCTGAGGAAGATCTGTCCAAGGCCCGCGCCTGACTGCCTCGTCATGAGGAAGGCCGAGGCCCGTTCGATGCCCACAGCCACCTCGTCGGCCGAGGACTCCACGAGCTGCGGCATTTCGGCGAGCTCTTCGCGACCCTGAACGATGTCCTCGGCCTGTTCGGCCGTGAGGCCGCGCTCACGCTGAAGATCCTCACGAACGCGACGTGATCCGAACGGGATGTCCCTCGTCAGAATCGGCGTCCCGTCTTCCAGGATGTTCACATTGGTGGTCTCGTGTCCCACGTTCACCAAGGCCACGATGCCCTCCATGGCCTCGGGATAGTTGTATTCGAAGGCGTTGTGCAACGCGAATGCGTCCACATCGATCACGCAGGGTGAAACGCCTGCGTCCAAGAGCAAACTCACCTTGTTGTCCACGAGCTCGCGCTTAGCTGCTACCAGCAGGACCTCCATCTGAAGGCCCTCCGCGAGCGGATTGAGAATCTGGAAGTCGAGCTCCACGCTCTTGATGTCGAACGGAACGTGCTGCTCGGCCTCCCAGCGGATCACCTCACGAGCGTCCGATTCCTTCATGCGGTCCATTTCGATCGGCTTGATGATCACGTCATGGCCGCCCACGGCCGTCACGACGTCGCGTCCCTTGAGCCCAGCTTCCTGGATCAGGCCGCTGATCGTGTCGGAGACCAAGCCTGGATCCATGATCTCACCCTCGACGATCGCATCGGCCACGAGAGGGCGCATGGCGACCTGAACCACCTCAGGTTGCTCTCCCGAGTGGTCGATCTCCACGAGCTTGACGAAGCCGCTTCCGACGTCCAGCCCTATCGACCTTCGCTTGCCTCCAAACAGGCCCATTTAGACCTCACGAACCGAAGCTAAAGGAACATATTTTTATCTGAATTCAAAACCAGGTTATAACCATAAGCCCAGGTTTGTCAAGAGAAATCTACCACACTCGTTGACGTATTTATTGATAAACATTTGATCGCGCACTACCGGTAAACACCGCATTTTCGGAGCCCGCGATCACTACCTTCGCGGACCCTGGAAGCCGGGTCTGGCTCCCGGACTCCAATTCGGAGTCCCCGGTATTTCGTGCCAGATCCATGCCAGGCAGGCAACCCTTGGCCGACGCACGAAATTCCGCTCAGAACGGTCTCTTTGGAGTGAAATCGTTTCCGTTTCTGGCACAGATTTCCACAAAATCCGCCCGTCGTTCAGTTGGCTGGCCCCAACGGGCGCACCCACGCTCCGCCGGGGATCACAACGGGGCGCCGGAGCGCGTCGAGACGCCCGAGAGCAGCCAGAACCGCGCAGCCGGATCCTACGATTCGCGACGAGTCAGAAAGTGAGACCGATCCGCCGGTACGCACGAGCCCGTCAATTCGTGCGCCTTGCGCCAAATTCAGGTCACCGGCCACGAGAACCACACCGGTGAACCTGCTCGCCCCTTCGAGCCGGAGGCTTCCATCAACGGCCAGCACCCCCTGCCCACCACCGCCGTCCAAGGTCAAATCACCGAGGGTGGTAACCAGTACGAAGTGGTCGCGGCAGTCACCCGCCCGCGAGGGGTCTCCCCAGTTGGTGGCGACCTCGATTCGGCAGACTCCGGCGAACTGGGTTGGAAGGGGTGCGATCACGCCGGGAGGCACGTTTCGAGAGCGGTCCGCGAGTACCGCCCAGTCCAGGAGGCCCAAGGGTGGAAACGTCCCGAAGTCCACAGCGAGCCTCGCCCATGGCTCGAGCCTCCCAGAAGGCACCGCCCAGGCCACCGAGTCGGCCAAGGGGGCGCAGTCCTCTTCGGTCCACTCAAACGGGGGGCGTTTCAGATCGGACCCGTCCACGGTGGCGGCAGCCGCAGCGCTCAAGGTCCCCCCCGACATCACCACAGCCTCGGCGGCGGCAAGACGACGAGTCGGAGAGAGCTGCCACGCCAGCCGGCCCACGCGGTACGTTCCGGCGTGTGCCACGTGCTCTCCGGCTCCGACCCATAGGGCTAACTCCTGATCGATCGCGGTAACGGACACCTCGAAGCGCCCAAACGGACCCAACGTGCCCTCGTGAACCGCTTCTGGACTCCATAGTGGTTCTTCGCGGGACCAGTTTGCGGAGTCGACCATGGCCTGGACCACACCCGCCTCCGCACTCAAGCGGGCAGTGAGCAGGGCCCGAGCAACGATCGAGACATCGAGATGGGCCTGGGCCAGTACAAGGGCGCCGTGCCCAAGGAGCGTGACCGCGACAATCAACAGGAGCAGAACTGGAAGGAGCGCTCCGCATCGCCGCTCCTCAGTCCCGTACACGCTCTCGTGGCCAGAATGTTCGGCGCCCATCCGGGTTACCTGGGGCCGGTGTCTCTGTGGCAAGCTCGAGGGCCAAGCCACCGTTCGACCCCACCCCAAGGTGGCTGCCCTCCGCGATAAACACCTCTGGCGTAAGCGGCTGACGGCCGCCGCGTCCCCTTCTGTACCGAAACGCACCCCCGGACAGGTGATAGCTTCCTGTCTCGAACACGCGGGCGACCGCCACGCCGGAGACCGGTGGATCCAGCACCCAGAACTCAACGGCCTCCGCTGGGGCGCCCGGGCACGTAAGCATGGTTGGGCGTCGTGCGATCAGGTCCACTGCCTGCCAGCGGCCGTTCGAACCGAGGACCAACACGGAGTCCTTCCGGGAATCGGGGAGTCGGCTGCCCCGGTAGCGGGCCAGGACGCGGTCGGGCTGCCCCGAAATACACATGAACGCGAGTCCACGAAATACGCGGAGCCTCACACTGTCACCGCCGGGCGCCACCCAATCCCTGCCCTCGACACCGCGGCGCAGCTCCTCTCCCAGAACGGTTCGGATGACCCGCCTCGCCAAGAGCCCGTCGGCCCGTGCAAGGAGTCGGTCTGCCGAATGCCTCTGGACCGACAAGAGACCGAGCGCGGAAAGCAGGATTCCCCCGCCGAGCGACAGAGCCAACAAAGCCTCTACCGCCGACATCCCTCGATCACTCATCGGCTGGAGGGTGGCAGGCGCCTCGATACGGCCACCTCGAGAATCTGATGCGGTGTGTTGTCCTCTACCCACACCAGGATGCTCCCATCGCCTCCTGACCAGGGCTCCCAACTCACACGGCCCGCGGCCAGTTCGATCGAACCCTGACCCGAGTACCCGAATCGGCTGAGGGAGTCGGCCACCGACTCGGCCACGGCTACCGCCCACTCGAGGCGAACCGCCCGGTCGAGAAGGCTGTGGGCGACTCCGACTTGGCCGACCACCCCGAGCAAGCCCACCTGGAGGATGACCAATGCGACGAGCACCTCGACGAGAGTGAATCCGTGCCAGCCGAGGGTCTCCGCCGCGTGGCGGAAGTGATCGTGCCGCAGCCTCACCAGCGTCGAACCCGTCCATAGGCCGATACGATTAGGCCCGCTCGAGCGGACCTCAGCGACAGGCCGACGGTCTGGCCGGCGAGCTCCCCGATCCCAAGAGAGTTGAAGCGCAGACGGGCCTGGAGCCGGCCACCGGACAACTCCACCGCCACACCGAGCGCTGAGAGATAGAGGGTGTCCGCGACCTCACCCCCCGCTTCGAGCCAAACCACGGCCGGGTTCACGGAAAGGGTCACGGTGGCTCCGCCGTGGACCACCGCCAGAGCCTGCGCCCGCGTAATGAGTCCTATGAGGCTCTCTCGGGCGGATCGGACGATCAGACGCGCATGGGCCCGCCGGTAGGCAGGCGCCACCACCGTGAATCCGGCGGCGGCGATCGTGAGGACGAAGACCAGTTCCAGGAGGGTGTACCCTAGGCGCATGGATCAACATCGCGCCAGGCGCAGGGCACTGGAATGTCGGGTTGGGAGTTTCCCGGCTATTCCAAACCGTAGTCCAGGATCTTGTAGCGAAGAGCCCGCGCCGACAGTTCCAGAAGTTCGGCTGCCTTCGTGCGGTTCCCACCGGTTCGTTCGAGCGCCCTCTGGATGAGTTTCCGCTCCAGCGCCGCAGAGTGTTTCTTGACCGACAAGTCGTCGTCGGTCAGTTCGAGATCGTCAGCTGCTGCCATCGAGAACCTGACCTGATCGGGAAGTTCATCGGCGAGCAACTCGTCACCATCGGCCAGCAGCATGGCCTGCTCGAGGACATTCTCGAGTTCCCGGATGTTGCCCGGCCAGGAATAGTTGAGCAGCACTTCGACCGCGTCGGGGTGGACCTTGGTCACCTGGAGGCCCAGGCGCTCGCAATGCCGCTCGATGAAGTGATGGACGAGATCCGGAAGCTCCTCACGACGCTCCTTGAGCGGGGGGAGGTGAATCGGGACAACAGCGAGGCGATAGTAAAGGTCTTCGCGGAAAGCGCCCTCCCTGACCAGCGCAGACAGATTCCGATTGGTCGCGGAGATGATCCGGACATTCACAAAGGTACTTGTGGTTCCACCAACGCGCCGGATCTCTCCCTCCTGAAGGGCCCGCAGGAGTTTCACCTGAAGCGGCTGCGGCAGTTCGCCGACCTCATCGAGGAAGAGTGTGCCGCCGTCCGCAGCTTCGAAGAGTCCTTGCTTGTCTTTGTCCGCGCCCGTGAAGGCGCCCTTCACGTAGCCGAAGAACTCGGACTCGAGCAGGGTCTCGGGGATGGCCCCGCAGTTCACGGGCACGAAGGGTCGCTCCGCACGGTTGCTCTCTCGGTGGATCAAGCGGGCGACCAGTTCTTTGCCCGTCCCACTGGCCCCGGTGATAAGGACCGGTGACGGGTGGGGTGCCACCTTGGTGGCCACCTCGAGGGCCTTCACCATCTCCGGGGAGCGCACAATGATCTCTCCGAATCGGCGATCCGCCCGTACCTCCGCCCTCAGCCGGCCGACTTCCCTCCTCAGGCTCTCCCTCTCTTCGGCCTTTCGAAGGGTGAGGAGCACTTCGTTCGCACCAAAGGGTTTGGGCAGGTAGTCGTAGGCGCCTTTGGACATCGCTTCGACCGCAAGGTCCATACTGCCATAGGCCGTCATGATGATTACGAGAGCCTTTCCGCCGGCTTCACTGTAGCGCTGGACGAACTCGAGGCCGTCCACCTTCGGCATGCGGATGTCGCACATGATCATGTCCGGCTGGGTGGCTTCAGCCGTCGCGAGACCCTTGGCACCGTCTTCCGCCGACACCACCTGATAGCCGGCATCCGCCAGGATGAGGGAGAGAGACTTTCTCAGCCCGGGATCGTCATCGATAATCAGAATCTTCACACACTGCCCTCCGCTTTTTCTGTGTCCTCGATGCTAGCCTTTTCCGCCTCGTTCGTCATGGAGGGGAAGCTTACCGTGAACACGGCGCCACCCTCCGGGCGGTTGGTGACGTCGATGCGTCCGCCCATGCCCTCCACCAATTGGGCGGAAATGAAGAGTCCGAGCCCGGTACCCGTTCCGGGAGCCTTGGTAGTGAAGAACGGATCGAATACGTACTCGATGCTCTCCGGGTCGACGCCGGGTCCGTCGTCGGCGACCGTGATGACGACCAACTCCATGGCCGTCTGAAAAGCGCCCACTTCGAGTCCCTGGTCATCCCGAGCGATCCTCCGACGGTGAAGGTAGTTGATCCCGGGTGGATCGTCTTCCCTTCGGGCCAGCAAGTACGCCCCGGGCCCAACCCGGGTCCCGGCGGTCACCTCGATCTTGCCTGGACCATTCTCGCCTCCGGCCTGAATGGCGTTGAGCAACAGGTTGACCAGTACCTGCTCCAGTCCATGTCTGTTCATGTAAATCCTGGGGAGGTCCTCCGCCAACCGCCATTCGTGCTCAACGCCGGCGAGTTGGCCCTGGCTTACAAGGAGATCTCGCACGTGCTCGATCACTTCCAGGGGCGCCAGGAGCTCCACGCCTTGCTCGGCCGGGCGAGCATAGTCCAGCAGGCCCCGTACGATTCGGTCGATGCGTTGGGCCTCCTCCCGGATGAAGGCGAGCAGCTCGGTGTCTCCCCCACTGGCCTCCATGCGACCCTCGACCACATCGACGTATCCCATGATGGCCCCGAGGGGATTTCCGACCTCATGGGCGATCCCTGCCGCGAGGGTGCCGACCGACGCTAGGCGCGCCGACTGTACGGCCTGGTTGCGCGCCTCGACAAGCTCCAGGTTGGTCGCCTCTAGTGACCTGACGTTGTGAGCAAGCACCTGCTGATCCGAGATGAGACGGTCGGCCATCAAATTGACGTTGTCGCTGATCTCCCTCAGCTCGAGGCTGTCGGGGGACTCGATACGATGATGGTACTCGCCTTCGGCGATGCGCCTGATCCCGCTCACCAGCTTGCTCACCGGCTTGAGGAATCGGCGGTTGAGCAACCAGCCCCCGAACGCCATGACCACGAGCAGCTGTACCGCGGACAGGAGCAGTATGAGGAGCGTGACCTGGCCCGACGACGGGAGGCGCGGAAGGATGACAACGAGGGCGATCCCCATGAGGATCGTGGCCTCGGCGAAGAGGAGGCCGAATGAAAACAGGAGTTCTCGTCTGAGTGGTGTTGGGCCGGCCATAAACCGTTCAGTGCGCTCTAGTGGTGCCGCTGAATGCGACGCAACGAACGTACGGCCCGGAGGTCCCTCCTCGCTACATGCTGCACATCACGCGGCTGTGCTGTGTCGCCGGAGCGCCCCCGGACGGGACGGCATCGCCGTGGTAGATACCGCACGACTCGCCCGGCAGACCGAAGTGTGTGGCCGTCCCCGCCCAACCCGTTCCGGTCGCCTCGTTGATGATGATCACCACACCCTGGGTCGCACTGTGGTTGGCATCGGAAAGCTGCGTAGCATACGCGTAGGCCGCGTCGTAGTAGATGTCCTGCTGGGTAGCCAGGTTCTTGAGGTCGGTCTTCATGGCCGCGAGGTACGCCTTCTCTCGCGCCGACGAATACTTCGGAATGGCGATGGAGGCTAGAATCCCGATGATCACGACCACGATCAACAACTCGATCAGGGTGAAGCCTCGGTTCTTTCTCTCGGCCATAGGGCACCACCTCGGAAAGGCTGATCTAGATTGTCCAGAATCTAAGCGGGCGCGGCCCAGCGATCGGACCGCGCCCACTCGAAGACCATTCTCCATTCCGGAGGCCAGTCCGCAATCCTGCTACTGAGTACAGGCGATCGCGCCCACAGCGGTAGGCTTGACCGGCGTTGTTGGTGCCGTTCCACTGCCGTAGTAGATCGCGCAGCCTTCGCTCCCGCCCAGAGCGGAGTGGGTCACCGAAGCCGACCAGCCATCCGTTCCAGCTGTAATGGCGGCGACCACGCCCTGCGAGGTTACGAACGTGAGCAGCGCGGTGCTGGAGGTGTAGGCGTACGTGTCCGAGTAATAGATCTCCTGCTGGCTAGCCAGGTTCTTGAGATCGGACTTCATCGCCGCGAAATACGCCTTCTCACGCGTAGCGGAGAACTTCGGAATGGCGATGGCCGCCAGGATTCCGATAATCACCACCACGATCAGCAACTCAATAAGAGTAAAACCCTTCTTGTCCCGCATCTTTGTATCTCCTGCTGGTGTGAATGCACTGGGACGCCCAAACACTAGTGGAAAAGTGCAAGCTTAGGTCCAAACCGTCAAGAATCTCGTTAACTCTATGTGCTGCACTCAGTTAGCTTGGTCATGGGCGCGTTACTCACAGCCTGGCTAGACCTCATGACTCTTGGATTATGCAATCCACTCGCATTTTTCAACGCCCGCGGTATGAGGCCCCGAGGCTGTCAATTTGGCGCATTCCTACCTCCGGAACCTCACGCGTGCGTGCCGTATCCAGCGCGATCAGGGCCTGCGCCGTGTCGCCGGCGGCTGCGTGGCCCACCGCGAGCCAAACCCACTGCATCCAGTGCTCCCCCTCCCCGGACTCGATGGTCTTGATGCGCGCTTCGACATACTCTGGCCAGCGCTCGAGCGCCGCCAGCGCCTCGGCCAGGAGGTGGTTGGAGACCCCGTCCTGACCTTCCGAGAACTCGACAGCCACGCGAGCGGCCCGTTCGGCCTCCTCGAACCGCCCCTGGTCCAGATAGATCTGAGCCAGGAGCTTGGGCGCAACCCCCCGGGTCGGCCGGTCTCGCCAGGCCTGTTCCAGGAGGACGGTTGCCGTCCTTATGTCGCCGGAGTTCACCAACCTGCGCCCCACTTCGACCAACAGCGGATAGGCTCCATTCAGTATGCTGATCGCCGCGCTGTACGCCTTCATGGCCGTCACCGTGTCGCCCACGATGAAGTTGGCGTCACCCAACAGCCACTGTGCCCTCCCCGACTCGGGATGCTCGGTGAGCAGAGTGTTGAACACCGTGATGTTGTCACGCCAGGCCGCGTTGCGCGTGAAGGTGCGCCCGCCCATGAGGATCACGGCCACCACGACACCCGCGGTGGCAATCCGGGGCCGGTCCCGATACAGCGCCCGAGCCGTCCATGCCACCGCCACGGCGAAACCGAGAGACGGTAGGTAGAACGTCCGCTCGGCCAGCAAGACGCCGGACAGGAAGAGGACGTTGGACACCGGCGAGATCGTGATCACGAACCACAGGATGCCGAACGTGAGCGTGCGGGCGGTGGACCGGTCGGGGGATAGCGTGGGTTGCCGGGCGAGCGCAAGTGCGATGGCCAACGTACTGAAGACGAGTCCGGCTCCCAACAGGTTACTCGCGTCCCAACCGTACGCGAGAGGAATCACGCCGGGTGAATAGTCGACGCTGAGGTCAGCCGGGAAGAAAAGCAGCCGGAAGTAATGCGGCCACGTCGAGGCTACCGTCCAGATGCGCGGTACACGATGTTCGAGGAGCGCCGCTCCGAGGGGACCGAATGGATTCGCGACACTGCCCAGGACCAAAAGGCGACCGTAGAGGACGAGCCCGGCGATCAAGACCATGCCACCGTAGAGCGCTGCCCGCGAGCGGAAATAAGACAGCGCCCGGGCAGCCGAGTGGTTACGGCGCACCACATCCAGCAGAAACAACACCCCGGGCAGCGTGACCGCGCTCTCCTTCGTGAGAAAGGCGAGAGCGAAGAGGGCGAGGATCACGAGGGTGTCCCTCGCACCCAGAGTGTCCCGCGCCCGCAAGAACACCAAGCATGCCAAGAGGAAGACCAGAGTCGAGAACACCTCCGCCAGACCCACGACGTTGGCCACGGCCTCGACGTGAACAGGATGTACCGCGAAGATCACGCCCGCCACGAACGCCGTGCCCAGCGGAACCAATTCGGCGAGGACCACCACGCCGAGCATCGTCACCGCCACGTGCAGAAGCACGTTGAGGAGGTGGAACGGCATCGGCCGCTCTCCCCAAACCACCCACTGCAGCCCGAAGAGGGCCGTTGTGACCGGCCTCCAAAGTCCCAATTCGCGGCCGTACTCGTTCGGCCAATACGGCTCCACCAGCGTGCCCGGGAGCGTCTCGAGGGCGTGGAGGTCCTCGTTGTCGACGATGATCGGCCGATCGTCGTACGCGAAGTCGTTCAACAATGTGTTGACGTGCACGGCGGCGGCCAGGACGCCCACAACGGCCAAGGCAACACGGAGGGAGCGGAACGGCGACGGCCAATGGTCCGGGATTATCAAGCGGTAGTCCTATGCTGTCTCGCCCCGCCCAGGGCAGCCCCGACCGAAGGCTCAGCCTCCGGCGCAGCGCCCGTGCTGGAGGCGCGCGCACGTGCCTCCGCGGCGGCGTCCGGCTGCCCGTCGGCCTCCAACAACTCCGCCAGCCTACCCCAATCGTGCGATGACTCGGGGTCCACGGCCAAAGCGGCCTCTCGCGCACGAATCGCAGCCGGAAGGTCGCGCTTCAACACGTAGCTCTCGGACACGAGGGCCCAAAGCTCCCGATCGTGGCCTGCCCGCTCCAGTCCCCGTAATGCGACGGAATGGGCCTCGCGGCCCCGCCTCTGGAGGATGAGGTGGCGGGCCAACAGTTGCCAAGCCGCCATCTGGCGCGGATGCGCCTGGAACCCCTTTACCAACAACGTTTCCGCCCGCTCCCATTGCTCACGATCGCCGTAGAAGTCCGCCACCGCCACCAACAACGGATAGTTGAACGGCGCCAATTCCAGCGCTACCTCGTAGACTTCGGCGGCCGCATCAGAGTCACCCGTGCGTACGAGACCGTCGGCCCGTGCCCGGAGCGCGAGGTGAGAGTTCGGGTGGTCCCGGGCCAGGGTCTCCATGATGGTGAAGGTGCTCAGCCAGGTTGGATTGCGCAGGACCGTGCGGACAAGGAACGCAGTTCCGACGAACAGGATCACAACCAGGCCCAGCATGCGAGGCATCCTCCCCCGTTCAGCGATGGCCACCGTCGCACCAGCGACGGCCAGCGAGAGGCCAACGGAGGGAAGATAGAGCGTGCGTTCGGCCAACAGGGTCCCCGTCGCGAAGAGGAGGTTCGAGACCGGGAGGATCGTCACCATGAACCACAGGATACCCAGCGCAATGAACGGCCGTGCCCTAACCAACACTGCGACTCCGACGATGAGCGCCACCAGATTAAGTACACCGCCAAAGACCTCGGCATCGAATGTCGCCGCCGGGTAGAGCACGCCAGGCGCGTAGTCGACCGCGAGCACCAGGGGAAAGAACGTGAGACGGGCGTATTCACTCCACATCGATAGGGCAGTGAGGAGCCGCTCGCCCGTGGTCAGGCCCGCCCACACGGCCGCTGGAATTTCACCGCCAACGGACCCGAGCACCAGGAAGCGCACGCCCAGATACGCCGCGAGCACCGCCGTCGTGAGCGCCAAAAGCGGCAACTCATCCACCAACCGCCTGAGGAGAGGGCTCCCGTCTGCCCTGAAGAGGGTCAGAAGGATCAGTACGCCGGGCAGCGTAACACCCATCTCCTTCGAGCCCAGCGCCAGCGCATACAGGAGTGCAACCCCCAGCAGGCGCGCTGCGCGGCGGCCACCGCCGCGCCACCGAGCCCCGCGCCAAAACAGCAGGCAGGCCGCGAGGTAGAAAATGGCCGTGTAGAGCTCGGCACGCCCGACCACGTTGGCGACCGCCTCCGTGTGGACAGGGTGCACGGCAAAAATCGAGGCACCCGCCAGCGCACCACCGGTGGAGAAGAACTCGAGGAGCAGCATGAACACGAGCAAGCTGGCGATGCCGTGCGAAACGATGCTGATCGCGTGAAAGCCCCGCGTGTCGCCCCCGAACACCTCCCACTCGGCCGCATAGCTGGCCACGGTAACCGGTCGATAGAGTCCGGTGCCTTCGACGGCCATGGGCCAGTACGGCGTCGCCACGGCCGCGCCGATGTCCGTCTCGGTGACGACGGGATTGTCCTCGATGATGAGTACGTCGTCGAACGCGAAGCCGTTTCCGAGGGAGTTCCCGTACGCCGAGAGGGCCAGAAGTACCACGAGGGCGCCCGCCCTGCCGGGGGGCGGCGCCTCTCCGAACGTCATTGAGGCCACGTGCTCGGGGTCAACCGCCTCCGGACCCCTCGTGCACCGGCGACGAAGCGTCTTCCACGGCAGGCGCCGGACCCAACTTGGGCGGATCCGACTGCTCCAGACGCGCACGGCTCCACGGTTGCACCTCCGGCGCGCGCCAGGGCCGGGCCCGGGTGATCCCCAAGTTGGAAGCCAGAACGTACCAGATGGCCGCCACGCCATCCTTCCAGTTGATCTTCTTGCCTTCGGCGTACGATCTGCCGTGATAGCTGATAGGCAATTCGTAGATGCGCGCGCCGGCCTGCGCGAGCCTCGCCGTGACCTCGGGCTCGAATCCGAACCGGTTGGCGCTCAGCGGTAGGCTCTTGAGCAGGTCGGCGGTGATGACCTTATAGCAGGTTTCCATGTCCGTCAGGTTGATGTCGGTACACATGTTGCTCAAGAGCGTGAGGAACCGATTGCCGATGGAGTGCCAGAAGAACAGGACGCGGTGAGGCCCGCCCAGGAAGCGGGAGCCGTACACGGCATCGGCCCTTCCTGCAAGGATGGGCGCCATCAGGATCGGCAACTCGTGCGGATCGTACTCCAAGTCGGCGTCCTGGATCGCGATGATGTCACCGGAGGCCCTTGCGAACCCGGCGCGGAGCGCGGCACCCTTGCCTTGGTTGACCTCCTGGAATACGAGCACGTCGATCAGTCCCTCACCCTCGAGGTTCGTGAGCAGGTCACGGGTACCATCGGTCGAGCCATCGTCGACCACGATGATTTCCAGATCGAGGGGCACCTCCCGTACACGCTTGAGCAACGCCTCGACGGTCTCGCACTCGTTGTATGCCGGGATCACCACCGAGAGCTTCACACGATCCCAGGGTAGGTTGTCGTTGTCCGCCCTCTCGAGCATCCTGCGAAGATCTGGCACACTCATCGGTTGGCACGCTTTCTGTCTTTGACCCCGTCACTCATGGATGTCGTAGCGGTTCAGCTTGCGGTACAACGTCGAGGGATCGATCCCCAGCACCTCGGCGGCCCGGGTCTTGTTACCAGCCTCGGCGTTGAGCACCCACTGGATATAGGCCCGCTCGATCACCTCCATGGAGGGATTCGCGGGGGACTGTTCATGGACCAGGGGCATCGCGGGCGCCTCTTTGACCCGCTCTGGCAGGTGCGCCGGTTCGATTACACCGTTCTTCGTCATGATGGCGGCCCGTTCGAGGGCGTTCTCCAACTCGCGCACGTTACCGGGCCAGTCATACGCAGCCAACACCTCCAGGGTCTCGGGCGAGCACGGCTCGATCGCCCGGTCGCCACCGTTCGCTGGCAACCGCTTGAGGAAGTTCTGCACGAGCAACGGAATGTCTTCCCGACGGTCCCGTAACGGCGGCAGGTGGAGTGCGATCACATTCAGTCGGTAGTACAGGTCGCTACGAAACGCACCCCGGCGAATCTCTTCCTCGAGGTCACGGTTCGTGGCCGCGATGAAACGCACGTCTATCGGCACCACCTCAGTGGCGCCCACAGGGATGACCTCACGCTCTTGCAGCGCCCGAAGGAGCTTCACTTGCGTGGCGGGACTCATCTCCGCGATCTCGTCCAGGAAGAACGTGCCCCTGGCAGCCGCGACCAGGAGTCCATCCTTGTCCTTGATGGCTCCCGTAAAGGAGCCCTTGGTGTGGCCGAAGAGTTCACTCTCGAGCAGGCCTTCCGGCAACGCGCCGCAGTTGATTGAAAGGAACCTGCGATCCGCCCGGTCGGAGAGGTCGTGGATGTAGCGGGCCACAACCTCCTTGCCCGTTCCACTCTCCCCGGTGAGGAGCACGGTCGAGTCGGTGGGGGCCACCATCTCGGCAAGCTTCAGAACCTCGACGAACGTGCGACTCTTTCCGATGGGCCGTACCTCCGTGCCCCGCCGCTGACGGCGAATCTCCTTCTTGAGGGCCTTGTTCTCCACCTTGAGCTGGCGTGCCTCGGCGGCGCGCCGGCAGATGGCCAGCAGTTCGTCATTCGCGAAGGGCTTTTGCAGGTAGTAGTACGCGCCCTCGTTGACGGCACGCACCGCCGACTGGAGCGAAGCTTGCGCCGTCATGAGGATCACTGCCATCGCCGGATCGAACTCACGCGCCGCGGCGAGCACGTCCAACCCGCTGGCGCCGGGCATACGGATGTCCGTGAGGACGATGTCCGGACCCACGTCAGAAAGGCACTCCAACGCCTCCTTGCCGCTTTTGGCCAAGTGCACATCGTAGCCTTCGCCCTTGAACAGGATTCTGAGCGAGTCCAAGATGCCGGTCTCGTCGTCGACGAGCAGAATCTTGACGGCGTCGGCGCTCACGTGACCACGCTCTCATGCCGGCTCGTGAGAGCCGGATCACCCGGCAGGTAAACGACAAAGTGCGCGCCGCCCTCAGGAGCCTTTTCCACGAACAGCGCTCCACCGTGAGCCTCGACCGCCCGGTGAACCACCGAGAGGCCCAACCCGTTTCCTCCCGGCCGCGTCGTGAAGAACGGATCGAAGATTCTGGCCTCCGCGTCCGGTGCGATGCCCGGACCGTTGTCGCGAACGCTCACCCGGACCGGGTTGGCGACATCGGTGCCGCGCGGCCGCCAAGCTCCGGAGCAGTCCTCCACCTCGACCACGACACGCCCGTTCTCGCCCGCGAACTGGACAGCGTTCAAGACGAGGTTGAAAATCAGGCGATGCAATAGGTCGGCGTCTCCCGACACGAAGACCCCCTCGGCCACGCCGTCGGTCTGAATCTCGACACCGCTGCCCGCGTCCGGATGCTGCCGCACCAGCGCGATGCTGTCACACACGAGCCTGGTCAGATCCAGATTGGCCTTCGAGTTGATGCGCAGGGCCGAGAACTCGAGGAACTCCGAAAGCAGCCGGCTCAGTCGCTCGGACTCTCCCACCACCAACTTCTGGAGAAGCTGCTGGTCGCTCCGCGACAGCGTCGGATTGCCTATCTGTTCCACAGCGCTCCGAATCGAGGCGAGCGGATTCTTGATCTCGTGCGCCAGGGAAGCGCTGAGCTCCGTGAGGGCTTCGAGTCGCTCGGTCCGCCTACTGAGGATATCGAGCCGCTCCAGGTCGGTGATGTCCTGGAAGATCGCGGTCACAGACGGGGGCTCATCGCGCTCCTCGGCCCGGTCCAGCACAGTCGTGCTGATCCCGAGCGTGACATCGCCGCCTTCGCCCGTGGCCACCGTCTTGAAGCGCGCCATCGGCCTGCGTTCTTCCATGGTCCGGCGCAGTACGGTCCCCAACCCCGGAGCCACCACCTCGACCGCCTCCAGCACGGGCAGCCCGTCCCACTTCCGGCGGCTGATCTGAAGCAGATCCTCCGCGGCTCTGTTCATATACACCAGGCGCCCACCGCCATCGATGGTGAGCACACCGGTGCTGATGCTCGCCAGAATGTCTCCCGTGTCGAGCCGCAACCGTTGAAGCTCAGAGCGTACAGCACCGAGCGCGACACCTGCGCGTTGTAGGCGATCGCCGAGCCATCCGGTCAAGAGGGCGACGACGGTGAACAGACCGATCTGTAGCGGAACTGTACCGGTGAGACCCTCCGTATCCCCATACACGATTCCGGCGAAGTACATGATGGACGCCAACGCGCCGATCAGAACACCTCCCGGTAGCGGTAATAGGAGCGCGCCCTCCGTGATCACGAGAATGTACAGGGGCACAAATCCCGGGTCGCCCGTAGCCAACGGCGTTGTCACGTAGATAATCGTAGTGACCAACAACACGTCGAAGATCACGTGACCGTAGAGGAAGTTCTGCCCCGCCTCGCGATCACGGAAATGCGTATGCCACAGCGAGAGCGCTGTCACGCCGAGGGCTGTCAGGAACATCAGGGTCGTGATGCGCGTGGTCGATGGTGCCGCATCTTCCCACACGACAAGAACGCCCACAAGGATGCCCGCCATGAGCGTCATTCGACCTACGTAGAGCCAACGCAGTAGGTCTCTCTGGCTGAAGTCGAGTGAGCGCTTGGGAGTGGTGGAGCTCAGTGGGGGACTCCTGCGAAAGAGATGGCACAGCGGTTACGGCGGAGCAACCGGCCGGACAGCACCTCAATGATAGGCCTCACTCTTGCATAGTGCAACGACCATGATTGGCGATTTGCAACATGCTAGTCCAGCTGTGGTCGGCCACCTGGCCTGTGTTCGCCAGCTAGCGAGCCCGAATCCGGCCCAGGTCGCTGACGAGATCGCGGATCCTTCTCAACTGGGTCTCGATGACCTCGAGAGGCGCCCTGATCTCGGGGTCCTCGACGTCCATGAGGAGCAACTGCGTCTCGGCCAGGCCGGCGGTAAGAGGGTTGTTGATGTCGTGCCGAGATTTCGCCACGATCCGCAACACGGTCCTCAGGGAGAGGATGGGCTCTCCCTCTTCGGGATCCCGAAAACGCCGTACGAGAGTTGAGACCGACACCGCACCATCTGCAGAAAGAGCCCGCCCCTCGAGGGCCTGCGGCCCCTCGGTGACCCATATGGGCACCCACTCCTGTCCCTCGTTTTCGAGGTGTGCGAGTAAGACCAGAGGCTGGTCAGCCCTCAGCCCCGGTCCGAGCAGGATGAGACCGGGCTCACGACCAAACTCTGCGAACTCCGCCACCGAGGAAAAGACTTCGGTGGGCGTGCAACCCAACTCCCGAATCACACGCTCGTGTACAGAGCCCTCCGCCTCGATCAGGTAGACGGGTCTTGGAGGTGAGTCTACCTCGAGTGGAGGCCGGGCAGGAGCGGCAACAGGGTTCATGCGAAAAGTATCGGTACGCCATGGCGCGAACTTGAGGAAGTCTTTCTGGTGGCATGCCGAACCGCGCTCCGTATATTCGACGCCATGACCTTCGAAAAGGCCGACCTCTTGGCGGTGGCCCGCGGGGACCAGCCCGCCGACCTTCTCTTTACGAACGGCAGGGTGGTCAACGTCTTCACGGGTGACGTCGAGGACCTCGACGTAGCCGTGTTCGGTCCCTGGATCGCCGGCCTCGGCGAGAGCTACGACGCAGCGAGAGTCGTGGACCTGCAAGGTGCCTTCCTGGTGCCTGGACTCATCGACGCCCACGTGCATATCGAGTCCAGCCTGGCCACACCACCCGAATTCGCCAGGGCCGTCGTACCTAGAGGGACCACCACGGTCGTGTGCGACCCGCACGAAATCGCCAATGTGCACGGGCTCGACGGCATGAACTTCATGCTCGAGGCGAGCGAGGGACTACCTCTCTCAGTGTTTGTGATGGCCAGCTCATGCGTGCCGGCGACACATCTCAGCACCGCAGGCGCTGCCCTCGACGCCGAAGCTCTGGCCGGACTGCTGGTGCACCCGAGGGTCCTCGGTCTCGCCGAGCTCATGAACTTCCCGGGCGCCATCCACGGTGATCCCGGAGTCCTCGCCAAGCTGGACCGGTTCGCGGGACGGGTCGTGGACGGCCATGCTCCGGGAGTTTCTGGAAAGGCGCTCAACGCCTACGTAGCGGCAGGCCCACGCTCCGACCACGAGTGCACCACTCCAGAGGAGGCCACCGAGAAGCTCCGGCGCGGATTGCACGTTTTCCTTCGCGAGGCGTCCAACGCGAAAAACCTGAAGGCGCTGCTGCCGGCCCTGACCACCACAAACCGGCGGCGTGTCTCTCTGTGTACCGACGACCGGCAGCCGGCAGACTTGCTCGACGAAGGGGGCATCGATGCGATGCTGCGAACGCTGATCGCGGGGGGGATGGATCCGACCGAGGCGATCCCTTTGGCGACCCTCAACCCGGCTGAGTATTTCGGGCTGCACGACCGTGGAGCCATCGCACCGGGACGGCGGGCCGACCTGTTGGTGGTGGTGGGAAACCTCGGCCTCATGGACGTGCGTGAGGTCTACTCGGGCGGCGAGCTCGTGGCATCGGACGGATTGCCCCGGTGGGAGCGCCGGCCCACTCCTCCACCACCCCTTCCCACCATGGCCGTGGATTGGGACCGAGTGGACCTCACGATACCGGCCCGGGAAGGTCTGGTTCGAGTGATCCGCGCCATCCCCGATCAGATCGTGACCGGTTCAGAACTCACAGAGCCCCGAATCGTCGAGGGCGCCGCAGTCGCCGACCCCTCACGTGACCTCCTCAAGATCGCCGTGATCGAAAGGCACACCGCCAGTGGACGGGTGGGGCTCGGGCTGGTCACCGGGATCGGCCTCGAGCGAGGGGCCATTGCCGGCACCGTCGCACACGACCATCACAACATCATCGTGATAGGGGCAGACGACACGTCCATGATGACTGCGGTTCACTGTGTGGCGGGTCTGGGAGGTGGACTCGCCGTCGCCGAGGCCGAGGCGGTGCTATCATCGCTCGCTCTCCCCATCGGCGGGCTCATGTCGCCCGAGCCGATCGAAGCGATCCGCGATGGCCTTGATCAGGTGGTCGCGGCAGCGCGGCGTCTTGGATCGCCCCTGCACGACCCATTCATGGCGATGTCATTCTTGGGCCTGGAGGTCATCCCGTCTCTGAAGATCACCGACCGGGGCCTGGTGGACGTCGAGCGGTTCGAGCCTGTGGACCTCTGGCTCACTGCGGACGCTGAATGACCTTGATCTCGCCGAGCAGCGTGTAAGCGGCGCCCCAAAGACGCCCAATCGGCCGGAGACTCTCCGGGTCCACGTATTCGGTACCCTCGATCACATCGAGCGACGTTCCGACGTGGATGGCGACGACCTCTCCGATGAACAGGCCACCGGCCTCACCGATTTCCACTTCTTGGATGCACCGGCACTCCAGGACCGCCGGACAGTCGGCCACGTACGGCGCATTCACGACGCTCGCCGTCGCCATGGGCAGTCCCGCGAGCGCGAACTCGTCTACACCCGGACCCGCTTCTGCAGATGTCTGGTTCATGGCCTCCAGATGGAGCTCGGTCACCACATTCGCGCAGAACTCCCCACGCTGCCGGATGTTCACCAAGGTGTCCTTGCGCTCGCCTCTACGCGCACCCACCGACACGGAAATGAGCATGGGCGTAGCCGATATGGCCGAGAAGAAGCTGAAGGGTGCCAGGTTGGGCGTGCCGTCGAGGCCGAACGTGGATATCCATCCGATGGGCCGCGGCACCACGAGCGACGTGATGAGTTGGTAACGTTCCAGTTTGCCTACGGTTTCTGGAAAGACAATGCGGTGGTTCAACGGCAGAAGCCGACTCTCCCGCCCGTCATCGCCCTGGGACGGTGAGAACCTGGCCCCGGTAGATCCGGCTTCCACTGAGGCCGTTGGTAGCCTGCAGTTTGACGACGGTCGTGCCGTGCCGCCTAGCGATCGTCCAAAGCGAGTCTCCGGAGCGAACCGTGTATCGTGACTTAGCCCCGCGCGCCCCATCGCGTGCGACCAACCGCTCCACGTAGTTGCCGTACTGCCGGGGAAACACCGCCACGTGATAATGCGCCGGATAGCGCTCACGCGTGGCCTCGACAACTCCGGACTTCTCCAAGGAAATGAGGACACGCTCCAACCATGACCGGCACGCCCGGCTTCCGCTCCGCCGCAGATCCACCGCCATTCCGGTGGGATGCACCGAGAACTCAGATGCGTTTCTCGGCTGGCGGTTGAGCGGTCGGGTCAGACTCGTCACGACCAGCTTCTCTCCGCAAGCGTTCCGGTACTGGTTGGAGAGGCGCTGGATGAACAGCGCCACCTCCGGTCGCGCGTACGGGAAGGAGACCCCGTGAAGTTCGTGGTGCCGTCCGGAGCGAACCCGAACCAAGTACCCGCCGTTGACGAACCGCTGAACTTGTTTGACGTCACGGATGAACGTGAAGTCGTGCGCTTGAGCCGCTTGGTACGCCCTATCCACAGAGCGCTCCGAGCCACCGAGCGACTGCGCAGAAGCGACTGCCGGTGACATCAGAACCAGAATTCCCAGCCAGGGGGGAATCCACCTCGATCTTTCGGTTGCGCACCTCACATCGGCATCCCTCATACCCAGAATTCGATTCTTGCGGGAAGCAAACGCTCTATTTGTAAACAGATGTTCACGGAGGCACAAGGATCGCCGGCTCCGAGTGCCATCAGGAAAGTGTCGACCGACTCCCCGTTTCTTTAACTACACAGGCCACCGGTTTGGTGGTCCGTGCCCGCTATGCCGGGGCACCTTAGCCTCCGTACGTGTGGATCCAGCCGCCCCCGGCTTCGGCGAACTTGGCGCCGACGACATCCCAATTCACCAGATTCCACCAGGCGTCCAGGTAGTCCGGGCGCCGGTTCTGGTAGTTCAAGTAGTACGCGTGCTCCCAGACATCCACACCGAGGATCGGCGTGTGGCCCGTCATCAGGGGGCTATCCTGGTTCGGCGTCGAGAAGCAAGCCAGGTCGCCGAACGGGTCGACGCACAGCCAGCCCCATCCCGAGCCGAACTGGGCACCCGCGGCCGCCACGAACTTGGACTTGAAGGCGTCGAGCGAACCGAAGGCGCCATCGATCGCGGTCGCCAAGTCGCCCGAAGGGGCCTCCGCACCGCCTGGAGTCATGACCTCCCAGAACAGCTTGTGGTTGACGTAACCGCCGCCGTTATTGCGTACGGCTCCCTGGATGTCCTCGGGCAGCGGTCCGAGCGCCATGAGGAGTTGTTCAGCGGTGTAACCGTGAAGCTCGGAGTGACTCTCGAGGGCCCCGTTCAGTTTGTTCGTATAGGCCTGGTGGTGCTTGCCATGGTGGATCTCCATGGTGCGCGCATCGATATGGGGCTCAAGGGCATCATGATCGTAGCCCAGGTCGGGCAGTTGGAACGGATGTGACATGGCGCGGCTCCTCTTCCTCGAATTCGAGGATCGCTTGAAGGCTGGACCGCCCACCGAGGCGGGCGCTCCCCGGTCCGCCGTTCCCGGCGCCGTGGGCGGATTCTATCGCCCGTAGGACCGGCTTCGCAATCGGGAGTGAAAGGTCTACCTTCCCGCCCGAGCCGTGCCACACCTTCTCAGGTGGAGAATGACCTAGGACCCGTGACCCGTACACCGCACACCGGAGCTCCTCAACCTCCCGGACCGGAAGCGAGGATCCTTCTGGTCGACTGCGACGCATTCTATGTCCAGGTCGCGCGACTCGAGGACCCTGAGGGCGTCGGAAAGACGTGCCTCCTGCTGGTGGGCGGATCCTCCAGCGGGCGGGGTGTGGTTACGTCGGCCTCGTATGCAGCCCGGGAATACGGCGTCCGTTCGGCCATGCCCACAGCCCAGGCATTGCGGCTCTGTCCCGAAGCCACCGTGGTGCCGGTACCCCGCGATGCCTGCGTCCGTCGCAGCCATGACGTCCGAAGAGTTCTGGAGCGCCTATCCCCCGTCGTTCAAGCCGCATCCATCGACGAGTTCTACCTCGATCTGTTGGGGACCGAGCGGCTATTCTCCGCGGAGACGTTGGCGGATACCGCCGAGCGCATCCGCCGGACCGTTCTGGAAGAGACACGCATTTCCGTATCCATCGGCGGGAGCACGGGCCGGATGCTCGCCAAGCTGGCCGCCGGGTTGGCAAAGCCGAGTGGGGTGCACGTGATCCCATCCGGCAAAGAGGCGGAGTTCATGGGCAAGCTCGACCTTGCCCACATCCCGGGCATCGGACCGGCGATGGTGGAGTCGCTCAAGCACCGTGGGCTGGTGAGCGTTACCGACGCGCTGGGTCTCCAGGAGAGCTGGCTCCAGAAATGGCTCGGCGACCAGCGCGGCACTTGGCTGCATCAGCGGATTCGCGGTATCGACCCTACACCTGTCCGGGCCCACGAGCCACGAAAGTCGATCAGTTCGGAGCGGACCTTCCCCCGCGACATAGACGACGACGCCGAGCTGGAGCGGCAACTCATGAAGCTCGTCGTGTCGATCGGAGGGACGCTTCGCAAGAAGAGTCTGAGGGCACGCACGATCACGGTAAAAATCCGCGATGGTGACTTCACGACACGGTCGGCCGCACACACGCTTCCCGACGCCATCGAGACGGATCGCGCCATCGTGTCGGTCGCGCACAGCCTGTTCGGTGAGCTGCGTAGCGCCCGCCGCACCAAGACCAGGCTGCTGGGTGTAGGCCTCAGCAACCTGATCGACCGCGACGTCCCGCATCAGATCGAGTTGTTCGACGATGCTGGGGCTTTGGAGGGGGAGCGGGATCGTGCCCTTTCCCGGGTCATGGACGACCTGCGCCACCGCTTCGGCGATCAGGCGGTGCGGCCGGGCGGCGTGTTGAGGTCCTGACGTCCGTGCGGTAGGCTCTCAAGCACTCAACGCAACGGCCGGAGGCGATCAGGCCTCCGGCCGCGTCCCTGCCTCACCTCGTCGGTCGATCAGTCCGTCGCACGATTCCTGTTCCACGGCTCCCGTTGGAAGTAGCTCTTGGTCAGCTCGCCCACCTTGCCGGACAGGAACACGAGGGCGATCAGGTTGGGCAGGATCACGATGCCCAGGAATACGTCCCCGAGCGTCCATATGAGATCGAGGGAAACGACCGCGCCGACAAAGTGCATGAGCACGTAAACCACCTTGTACGGGAAGATCGCGTTGTGCCCGAACAGGTAGTTAGCACACCGATCTCCGTAGTAGCTCCACGAGATCGCAGTCGAAATCCCAAACAAGAAGACCGATAGGATGACGATGTAGTGTCCCCAGTCCCCCAGTGGCGCCAGTCCGCGCCGAAAGCCCAGCATCGTAAGCGGAGCACCGCTCTCCACGGCCGGACCGTACAACGAGGTGTGCGTGACGCCGGTGGCTTCCACCGCCTCGCCCCGCGCTGGGAAGATCGTCCCGGTAAACGGTCTCGAATGTGCTTCGTCCAGGTAGAACTCCGCGACCGCGACTTCATGCCAGGCGAACTGGGCGGCGCCCGCACCGGTCGCCACCGGACGACCATCGAGGATGGTGATCCCATCCGGCGCGTCCGTCTCCGAGTACGTGCCCTCCACGTCCTGGCTCACGTAGCTGAGGTCACCACCGCCTAGCGTCAGTTCGGTTGGCACCCGCTCACTCCAGACACCGGTCATGATGATCACGAGCGCGGTCATCGTGACGATCACGATCGTGTCGATGAATGGCTCGAGAAGCGCGACCACGCCCTCGGAGACCGGCTCATCGGTCTTGGCCGCGGCGTGGGCGATCGGGGCCGAGCCCTGTCCCGCCTCGTTGGAGAAGAGG
The DNA here is from genome assembly GCA_022561145.1 of Gemmatimonadota bacterium. Taxonomy (GTDB): domain Bacteria; phylum Gemmatimonadota; class Gemmatimonadetes; order Longimicrobiales; family Gaopeijiaceae; genus JACZXQ01. The sequence goes on along the minus strand of JADFRS010000002.1, from coordinate 30,655 downwards.
CCGCGCCGCACGCCCCACATCATCGTCATGAGAACGGCTCCGACCCCCGTCCCAGCCACGCCGGCCGAGGGGTTGAAGGCCTCGGTGAAGATCAGCGTCAGGGCAGGCATTACGTCGCCCAGGTGGAGCAGGATGATCAGGAGTGCCCCGAAGGAGTATACGGCCGCCATCAGGGGCGCCAGGATGCTGGTCACCCTACCGATGCGTGTGATACCACCTAGAATCACCGCGGCCACGATGCTGGCCGTGATGAGGCCGGTCATCCAAAGGCGCAGTCCGTTGTCGGAGAACTCGACTGCCATGGTGTCGGCCACCGTGTTCGCCTGCACCCCGTTCCCCGTGAGGAAGGCCGTAATGCCCAGCATGACGGCGAAGAACATCGCCATCCACTTCCACCGGGGTCCCAGCCCGCGTTCGATGTAGTACATGGGTCCGCCCGACACCGTGCCGACGCCGACCCGAGAATCGGCCTCCTCCACCTTCCGGTAGTGCTGGGCGAGGGTCACCTCGGTGTATTTGGTGGCCATCCCCAAGAAAGCCGTAACCCACATCCAGAAGAGCGCGCCCGGGCCACCCCAGTGAATCGCGATGGCCACGCCGGCGATGTTGCCGATTCCAACAGTGGCCGACAGGGCCGTCGTGAGCGCCTGGAAATGCGACACGTCGCCGGGATCATTCGGATCGTCGTATCTACCGGTGGCCACGGCCACGCCGTGCCCGAACCGGCGGAGCTGGATGAAGCCCAGGCGCACCGTCAGGAACGCGCCGACGCCGATGAGAATGATCACGACGAAGGGAATGCTCTCTCCCCCGATGGGAATCCCCGAACTCCAGACGAGATCGTTCGCCTGGTCGACCAGGTTGGCGAAGAAATCCATGTAGTTCCTTAGCTCCCTCTAATGGAAATGGCGTGGAAGAATGCGCCCGACGACGTTTCGGGGCAAGCGGCTTCTTTCCTAACTGGCCAACATCGGGCCCAAGGGGCGGCCGCCGAGAAGATGTACGTGCAAATGGTAAACTTCCTGTCCGCCGTAATCCCGGCAATTGACGATCAGACGAAAGCCATCCTCGGCGATGCCTTCAGATTCGGCTAGCCGCGCGGCTACAGTCATCATGTGTCCCAACAAAGGCTCGTGGGCCTCGGTCACGTCCGTGATGGTCGGGATGACCTGGTTCGGAATGACAAGGATGTGAACGGGCGCCTGCGGGCTGATGTCCCGGAACGCGGTCACGGTGTCGTCTTGAAACACTATATCCGCCGGGATCTCGCCGCGGATGATCTTCCCGAAAATCGTGTCTTGTGGACTGTCTTCGTCGTTCATCCGTCTCGCCTCCCTCAACTAGGAGCCTCCTCGCTCCGTGGTGGTTTTGGCCCTTGGCTCATCGGGCTCGTCGAAGTGTTCGCCGTACCACTCGAACATCCGCATCCAGTGGTCCATGAAGTCCTCAACGGTTCCCGCCCGGCCAGCACCGTGCCCCGCCCGCATGTAGTTCACCCAAGTGACCTTTTTTCCCAGGCGTCGCAGGGCGTAATACATCTCGCGTTGGTTGGTAGCCGGCACGTTCCAGTCCCCTTCCCCGGTCAGCATGAGCAGGGGAGTATTGATCCGGTCCGCGAACATGATGGCCGAGTGCGCGATGTATTTCTGAGGCTGCTCCCAGAGCGTCGCCCCGATTCGGTCCTGTCCCTCCTCGGCGGCGCTGTAGTTGCGGGTAGTGATCTTCTCGCTGTCGCCGAGGAAACTGATGATGTTCACCTTTCCGGAGATGTTCACGGCGGCCGCGAAGCGGTCGGTCTGAGTGATGAGCAGATTCGTGGCATACCCACCGTAGCTCGTACCGTGCACGCCCAGTTTCTCGCCGTCGACCAGACCCCGATCAACCACCTTGTTGATCGCGGTGGTTACGCCCTTGAGCCAGGCCTCACCCGGGAAGCCGATCTCCAGGTCGACCGAAGGCCGGAAGCCGAACCAGCCCCGAGCGGTCAGAAGGTTCATGTTGGCGTTGTAGCCGTTGTCGAAAAAGGTCTCGTAGATTTCCGCCACCAGGGGATACCGCTTCCCAAGCTCGTAGTCGATCGGGTAGTAGAGAATTCCGTAGAGCTTCTCTCCGTCCACGTCGAGGTACTCGACCAGCTCACTGCGCGTCAGTTGCACGTCCCGCAGCCAAGGATTGAAATCCGTCAGCTGTCTTTGGTCGGACATCGATCCGTCCGCCACCCAGATTTGGTTTGGACGATTGCCGTCCGATCGGGTGAACACGATGCGGCTGCCGTCCTCGGAAACCCGCCAGGCCCGGTATAGCTTGTCGTCCAGCACGAGATCTTCCATCCGGCGTGTCTGCAAGTCATAGCGTACCAGACCCCGCACCCACCGATCTCGCGCGGAGGAACTCAGGTAGAGATAACGCCCGTCCTTGCTCCACGACTGAAGCCCCAGTCGGGGTCGGTCTTCTTCGTCGCCCTGAAATTCGTAGACCAAGTCGAGCTCACCGGATTTCGGGTCGAGCAGGTGATATCCCTTTTGTGAACTGATCAGGAGCGCCTCTCCGTCGGCCCGCCAGCGCATCACCGAAAAGCTGGTCTTTGTGGAATCGTCTTCGGAAAGTGGAGTCCGGTGTTCCTCGGTCAGGTTTACAGCGCTGTCGGCTGCCAGGTCGCGGACGAACACGTTACCCTGCACGCTGTAAGCGAACGCGTCCCCCGCTTTGGTCCAAATGGGTCGTACGCGGCGCTCTCCGGCCGGGTGCACAGAGCGCGGCTCCCCTCCGGAGAGATCTAGCTGGAAGATCTCGTACTCGGTGCCTTCGCCCCGCTCATACGAGGTGCGTAACCGCTCGGCCACCATATACGTCAGGAAGGACCCATCGTCGGAGAAGCGGGGATCCTGAATGGAGGTCTCGGCGACGATCTCACGGACCGCTCCCGCGTCCACCGAAACGAGCACCGTGATCATCTCGGAGGAACGCTTGCGCACCGCATCCCATGCGAGGAAGTCGTCTTCGGAGTCCTGCACCACGATGGGTCCCACCGAGAGGTCCAGGTACGCCTGGCGAGCCTCAGCGGCCCAACCCTCTCGGCGGAGGCCGACTAGGAGGGTGTTCTCCTCGGGGCGCCACACTACTGGCGAATTGGAGGCGATCTCCAAATCCGAGTTCAGGCGAACCTCGCTGAGATCCCCTCGCTCCGCATCGTACACCATCAGGCGGAACGCATCGGCCATGTAGGCCAGGAAAGCCAGGCGCGAACCGCCCGGCTCCCAGGCGAACGCGCGGGCTACCAACGGCGCGTCGAACAAAGACCGCTGATCTCCGCTACGCGTGTCCACGACCACCACCTCGCTCAGGGATGGTGATACGTACGTGGGATCCCCAAAACGTTCATGGTCCACATTCAATCGGTCACGATGCCGCTGAACCGTGGTGGCGACCCAGCGGCCGTCTTCCGACACATCCTGAATGCGTGGGGTCCGAACATTGAGCGCATCTTCCGGAGTGAACGCACGCGAGCCCTGTCCTTGCACGACGAAGGGTACCAGGAGAAACGCCAGCGTAAGCACGACTGACTGTGAGCGAACGCGAGTTGGGGACCGTTTCATGACTGCCTCCGCAGAACCACCGGGCCGCGCCGAATGCGGGCCGCTAAAAGGGATCAAGGCAATCTCGGAAGGGAAGCTCCGATGAGCCAGGCCTGCGTGAGGACGAAGCCGCCACATGCACAGGTGGTGCGGACGATCTCCAAGTGTGGACCCGAACCAAGGCGTGCGACTACCGGCGACGGGCCTACCTGCATGTACGGCGACCGATCATCGAGCCTTTACGGGGCGTTTGCGCACTCCGCGTGCGGGAGACTCAGAACGACGAAAGATCAACCTGTCACTCCACGACCCGCCCTTAATCCACGGCGTTGATCATGTCGAAGATCGGCAGGTACATCGCTACGATCATGCCGCCGACGACCACACCCAACACCACGATCATGATGGGCTCCATCGCAGAGAGGAGCGCATCGACCGCCGTGTCGACCTCATCGTCATAGAAGTCGGCGATCTTGGTCAGCATCTCGTCCAGGCCACCGGTCTGCTCGCCCACGTTGATCATCTGGACGACCATGGGCGGGAACACGCCCGATTCCTTGAGGGGTCCCGCGATGGTTTCACCACCCGCGATCGACGCTCGAGAATTCATGACGGCATCATGAATCACGCGATTGCCGGCGGTCTTGGCGGTGATCTCAAGGCCCTCGAGAATCGAGACGCCGGACGAAACCAGCGTGCCTAGGGTCCGCGTGAAGCGAGCCACGGCAGACTTGCGCTGCAAGTCACCCAGGACCGGTAAGACCAGAAGCAGCCTGTCGATGTTGAGCCTACCGGCGTCCGTCGTGTAGGCGTACCGTATCCCGAACACCGCAGCGATTACGCCGCCGCCCAACGCCCACCAGTAATCCTGAAGGACCTGCGACATCGCAATGACGATCCGGGTCGGTAGCGGTAACGGGACACCTGCGGCCTCGAACATTTGCTGGAAGGTGGGGATCACGAAGATGAGCAGGGTTACGACCGCCAAACCGGCCACCGTGAAGATTACGGCCGGATAGATCATGGCGCCCTTGATCTTGCGAATGAGGGCGTCGTTCTTCTCCAGGAAGGTTGCTAGGCGCAGCAGGATGGTATCCAAGATACCGCCGGCCTCACCGGCGGCTACCATGTTCACGAACAACTCCGTGAAGACCTTCGGGTGCTTGCCAATCGCGTCCGCCAGGGTGTGGCCGGACTCCACGTCGTAGAGCACGTCCCGGATGACCGTGCGAAGGGCCGAGTTATCCGTCTGCTCCGCAAGGATGTCCAGGCTCTGTACCAGAGGGAGGCCGGAGTTGATCATCGTGGCGAACTGCCGAGTGAAGATCACGATGTCCCGGGTGGTTATCCCGGTTCCGAACGTGATGTTGAGGCTCTTATCCTTCTCACGAACCGAGACGGGAATCATCCTCTGCTTGTGGAGGTATGCGAACACCTCATCCTTCGAGGCCAGCTCTATCTCCCCCTGCTTGATATCTCCGCCACCCGCGGGTCTGGCACTGTAACTGTAGGTCGGCATCGGCCCTCCCTAATCGTCGGTCGGTACAGGCTCGCCTACGGCCCTCAACAACTCGTTGGGATCGCCGGAGCGCTTCAAGGCCTCTTGGAGGCTGATCGTACCCTGCATGTACAACATCTGCAGCGAATCGTTCATCGTCTGCATGCCGTGCTTCTTACCCGCCTGCATGAGTGAGTAGATCTGGTGGATCTTCTCGTCCCTGATTACCGCGCGAATGGCAGGCGTACAGACCATGACCTCGGTGGCCACCACGCGGCCCTTTCCCTTTACCTTGGGCAGGAGCGTTTGAGTGATAACTCCCTCGAGGACAAATGCCAACTGCGCCCTGACTTGGGACTGCTGATGCGATGGGAAGGCGTCGATGATCCGGTTGATGGATTCGGCACACGAGTTCGTGTGCAGCGTCGCAAGGACCAGGTGTCCGGTCTCGGCGATGGTCAGTGCCGCCCCGATGGTCTCCAAATCCCGCATCTCCCCGATGAGGATCACGTCGGGGTCCTGACGCAGCGCGTACTTGAGCGCGGCAGCGAAGCTCTTGGTGTCGGCGCCCACCTCGCGCTGGTTCACCATGCATTTCTTATGTCGGTGAATGAACTCGATGGGGTCCTCGACCGTGATGATGTGCTCACGCCTTTCGGTGTTGATCTTGTCCACCATGGCCGCGAGCGTGGTCGACTTTCCGGAACCCGTCGGCCCGGTGACCAGCACCAAGCCGCGCGGACGCTCCGCAAGCTTCTTGAGCACGGATGGCAAGCCGAGGTGATCCAGATCCATGATCTCGTAGGGGATCTGCCTGATGGCCATCGCCACACAGCCGCGCTGCTTGTATACGTTGCCACGGAAGCGGGAGAGGTTCTGGACGCCGAAGGAGAAATCCAACTCATCCTCGGTCTCGAAACGCTTCTTCTGGTTCTCGGTGAGAATCGAGTAGGCGAGCTGCAGCGAGTCCCGGGGCGCGAGAACGTGATCGACGGTGGAATCTAGAAGCGCCCCGTCGATACGGATCTTGGGCCGCTCTCCCACGGTTATGTGAAGATCGGAGGCGCCCTTCTGGATCATCTCTTGAAGGAGGCCTCTTAGGCTCAGTTCTTGTTTCTGGGGAGCCTCAGCGGGTGCTTGCGGTTGATTCATTCGATGGGTTCACAGTCCTTAATGATGGGGTTAGCCGCCTATCACCGAGGTCTCCTTGAGAACCTCGTCCAGCGTGGTGACCCCGCGCTCGATCTTCTTGAGCCCGTCCATGCGCAGAGTCAACATGCCTTCCTCGATCGCGATTTCGCGCAATTCGTCGGTTCCGGTAGCGGACATGATCGCCTTGCGGATGGCCGCGGTGACGTCCATGACTTCGTAGAGGCCCTGTCGCCCCCGGTAACCGGTTTCTCCACATTGATCGCAGCCCTCGCCCTTGTAGAAGGTCACCCTGTCGAGGAAGCCGTCGGGCAGACGAGCCGTCTCAAGGACCTCGTCCTCGTACGTGGCCTCCACCTTGCAATTCGTGCAAATGCGTCGGAGAAGGCGCTGAGCCGTTACGAGGTTGAGCGCCGAGGCCACATTGAACGCCTCGAGGCCCATGTCCATGAGGCGGGTAATCGTGGACGGAGTGTCGTTGGTGTGGAGCGTCGACAGCACGAGGTGACCCGTGAGAGCGGCCTTGATCGCGATCCCCCCGGTTTCCAGGTCACGAATCTCACCCACCATGATGATGTTCGGGTCCTGCCGGAGGAAAGCCCTCAGGGCCGCTGCGAAGGTCATCCCAATCTGGGGGCGAACGAGGACCTGGTTGATCCCGTGCAGGTTGTACTCGACCGGGTCCTCCACGGTCATGATGTTCGTTTCTTCGGTATTGATCTTGGACAGCGCGGAGTAAAGCGTGGTCGTCTTGCCCGAGCCCGTGGGCCCAGTCACCAGCACCATTCCGTACGGCTGCGAGATGGCCTCGAAAAAATCCTTTTCCGCTTTGGGCTCGAATCCGAACGACGCCAGGTCGAAAGTGAGGTTGGCCTGGTCCAGGATACGAAGCACGATCTTCTCGCCGAAGATCACCGGCAAGGTCGAGACCCGGAAGTCGACGACCTTGCGCTTCATGCGCAGCTTGATGCGCCCGTCCTGCGGAATTCGCCGCTCCGCGATGTTCAGGTCGGAGAGGATCTTGATACGTGACGTCAACGCCGCCTTCATCTTGTAGGGCGGCTTCATGACTTCTACGAGCGCCCCGTCGATCCGATACCGGACTCTGATGTCCCTCTCGTAGGGCTCGATGTGGATGTCGGAGACACCCTTCATCACGGCGTCGGTCAACAGCCCGTTGATGAACTTGACGACCGGAGCCTGCTCGACCTGCTCCTGTAGCGCCGCGACCGAGACGTCTTCCTCCTCTTCCTCCATGAACTCCAGGTCCTCTTCCAGGAAGTCGCCGAAGAGGTCGGCCATGCGGTTCTCGTCTGAACCATAGTAGTCCTCGAGGTGCTTTCTGAGGGTGTACTCGCCGACGATAACCGGTTCGATGTCGAAGCGGGTGATGAATTTGAGGTCTTCGAGGGCACTCATATCGGTCGGGTTGGCCATCGCAACGGTGAGGGTTCGCCCCACTTTCCGGAGGGGGAGAACCAAGTGCTTGTACGCTACGTCACCGTCGATGACCTTGATGACCTTGTCATCGACCTTGACCTTGTCGAGGTCCACGGCCGGGACGCGATACTGCTTCGACAGCATGCGCGTCAGTTCTTCCTCAGCCACAAACCCGAGCTTGACGAGGGAGAACCCAACCCGCGTGCCGTTGTCTCTAGCGTCCCTGAGAGCGTCCTGGAGCTGCTCCCCGTTGATCAGTTTTTCGCGAACGAAGAGATCGCCAAGTCGTACCTCAGCTACGTTCGTTGCCATTTCTGCCTGTGGAAAGGGAAAACCGCGTGCCGACCCAACTACATAGAATACCTTTACACCTGGCCGTGGTACAAGACACATGTTTTCCACGGTTGGCAAGACTCGATGAGGGCCTCCCCACCCGGATCAGCGCCGAACCGTCACGTGGCCGTCGAGTTTTGCCATTGTCGCGGGTCCGATCCCACGCACATTCACCAATTGCTCGACCCGTTCGAATGGCCCGTGCAGCCTCCGGTACGCGAGGATACGCCCGGCCAAGGATGGCCCGATTCCAGGCAAATTCAGAAGCGAGACCGAGTCGGCTCGATTGATGTCGACCGGTCTCGTGATCCCCGTCGAGGCCCCCCCCCTTGCTGGCGCTCGGCGTGGCAATCTCCTCGGAATTACCGTCACCTCGAGGTGTGGCCTGATCCGCTCGAGCGTAGAAGGACCTATGCCGCGAACCCGAAGAAGTTCGTCGAGGGAGCGGAATCCGCCGTTCAACGTCCGCTCCCGGACAATCGCGAGCGCGGTGGCGGCGCCCACGCCCGGAAGCCGGTCAAGATCCACCTCCGAAGCGGTATTCGGGTCCAGTCGCTCGGAGGGCCCAAGCGGCTTGCTCCGCCGCTCCTGCTCCGCCGTGGCCTCGGCCACCGCTTCCGAGAGCGCGGGGAGTACGCTAGCAGAGTCGGACTCGAAAAGCGGCACGCCGCGGCGTGACTCGACTCCGAACCGCACGGCGCTGATCAGTACGAGCACAGCGGCCGCCCGCAACAATGCCCGTGTTTCAGCCCTCGTCATGGATTCACCCTATCCGCCCGAGGCGGGCGCTGGAATGCTCAGCCGGGAAAGGCGCCACCCGCGATGACGAAGGTCCCAAACACTCCGAACTGGAATTGTGTAGAGCCCGACTTCAGTCCGACGAAGGACTGGCGATCCGTGTAGGAAAGCTGGAGGCGGAGATCCATGTTTCGAACGGACGTGTCCAACTGGACGTTGAGGCTCCTGATGAGCTCGTCGAGGAATGGCACGCAGTCGGCCTGGCCGGCCGCCAATCTACAATTCGTCTCCAACGTGTACCGGTAGAGCAATGAGGCCGTAATTGGACGGTCCAGATATGGCGCCAACCCTCCAGGAGGCACGAACGAAGACGTCACCGCCACCCGATGCTCGACGCGTGATCGCTCGGTGTCGCCGGTCGGATCGCTGCCCTCACCGCTTCGGAACGTTCCGCGGTACGTGGTCGCGAGCGAACCGCCCCACGTGAGCCCCACCGTGAGAGGAATCTGTCGGTCCTCTTGAAACCGCCTTTGCTGCCCCGCGCCACCGAAGGTGACCTCGCGGCGAATCCGACGAAAACCCGAACTGAGCGAGATCTGGCGTAACACGCGCTGGAACCCATCCGGCATCCTCAGTTGGGTGATCCGAGCCGTGAGGTCGGGCCACTGCTCCAAGACCTCGGCCCGGTCGCTGCGCGTGTCGAGCGTGTTTGCGTTCGTGCGCTGGTACCTCACCCCCAAGCGCAGCCCCAGCGGCAGGCCCGCCCCGCCCCGGGCAGACCAGGTGGTGCGGTCCGTAAAGGTGGTGGCCGTGTCACCCCCGACTATGCGGAAGCCGTCGATACCACCGACGCCGAGCTGGAAACCGAGGCCAGGATCGATGGCGTCACGGTTGAAACGTGACGTAACGCCGTCGGCCCAGGTGAGGTTGATCGGATCGAACGCGCTCAGGAAACGGCGAAGGGGCGAACGCCGAGCCACCTCGCCGTCGGCCGTCGGAGCCAGTGCAGAGAAGATGGCGCCAGGTGTGAACAGAACGCGGCCGGTCACGTCCCTTCGGCCATTCACGTTCCGCTCCAACGCGACGACCGTATCGGCCCCTTCAGCCCTCCGATCGACAAAGTTCGCGTTGCGGTCGGAAGCGTAGAACGTCTGGATGTTGAAGTCGGCGCGGAGCCAGGGCTGCTGAATCGGTGAGTACCTGACGTTGGTGCGTAGCCGGCGATTCGTTTCCCAACCGAGATCCACTCCTGCCAGCGTGGCGCGCTCTAGCTCCAGCAGCGCCTGTACCTCCGTATCGGCCACGGCGCTCTCGGGGTCGATGAGATCACGCGTGGAAATAATGCTGGCCTGCGCGGACAGGGACCGGAACGGACGGAATTCGATCTCGGCCGCCGTCTCCAACGACTCCCGGGGAGACAGCGTGGCCAAGAGCAGCGTGTCTCCGAATAACGATACGATCTGATCGAAACGAAACGCCCGGCTGTCCGACCGCGCGTATGAACTGGCCATCGAAAAACGCTCGGGGGTCCATCGGATTCGGCTGTTCGTGAGCCGCTCTTCCAAGAAGCCCGGGAGAATGGCCCGGAACACCGGTTGGAGGAAGCCGGGAACCACTGCCAGGTCGCGCCGGCCGACATGGCGACCCCAGTCGAGGCGGGCGTCGGTCCCCTCCGCCTCACTTTCAGCCGTGACGCTTTGCGTGCTGGCTGTGAAATAACCCGCGTGGGCCTCCAGCCCGTCCAAGAGCAGTCCTATGATGCGGTTCGCCGTGGGAGTGCTCTTGCGGAAAGCAACGTCCACACGAGTCCTGTTCACTTGGGGTCGCCGTAGCCTGGCCAACCTGTCCACCCGAACGTCGCTCCTGTATAGGAAAGTCGGAGTCTGGCCACTCCCCACATAGCTCAACGTCACCGGGATCTCGACACCCCACTCGGCAGGCATGAGACGCTCGAGCCGAAGCGTGGAGTTCAGGCTGAACGAGTTCTCGTTCTGGAAGGTGGGCCCGCCCTTGAGCTGCCTGAACAACGCCCCTCTGCGAGTGAAGGTAATGCGGGCGTCGAGCACGTCAGACGCCTGCAAATCCACGGCGACTCGGCCGGCGAGACCGATGTCCCGAAGAGCCTCCGACAGCCGGATCTCGTTGATCCACACCTCACCCGTGGTGGGAAGTCCACTCTGATTCCAGACGCCCAATGACAGCTCGCGGACAGCGGCCAAGTTGGGCGCTCGGGCTCGATCCTTCAGCACGATGGCGTACGTCGAGTCCGCAGACCAAAGTTCAAGGGGCGGGGCAGTCGGACTCCGGGGGCGCAGGATCAACTCCTGCTCTGCCCGCCGTCGCAGGTCGATCCACTCCTCGAAGTCGACCAGGATTTCAGGCAACCATTCTTCTGGGGTGATCGCATCGGGGTTCAGGACGGGCTCCATGGCCGTTTTGAACAGGTAGAAGTTCTCTGCGTCCTCGCCGACCTTGACGAAAAAAGACATCGGCCTGTCGCCTCCCCAGTCCCCACGGCGGGCCACAGCCCAGACGCGGAGCTGCCTGTATGTGAGGAAGTCCCGCGGCCGCTGCGGGAACCGATTGAACACCTCTGCTCGGTCTCCGCCGGCCACGTCCTCGTACTCGAGCTTGAGCCCTTTCTCGTTGAACTCGAAGCCCTGCCCACCGAAGGTGGCCGTCGGGTCGTCGAGTTCTTCCAGCACACCGGGTGGAGGCTGATATGCGGCTCCGTCGGTAAGGCGGCTAACCGGGCCGACCTCCGCTCGACCGAAGCCGCTGGCCGTGTCTCCGACGATCCCACGCAGCACGCCGGCCTGTGCACGCTTGACCCACCGCGAGCCTACCAGCCTCATGCGGGCGAGGGTTAGACGTTGACGCTGAGATCCGGTAACGGTAACCCGTAGGTGCCGTACGGCGCGGAAGTCCGCCTCCGCAAACGGACCAGGCACTTGGAACAGGTCCGCACCTCGTAGCGGAATCCGGTAGAGCCGAAACGCGGTGCCCGTTTCGGAGCGGTCGCGCGCGAGGAACGGTGACGTGCCGTCCAACCGGACCACCATGCGCAAATAGCGCTCGAGGATGTCCAGGTTGCCATCGCCGTCGAGGTCTTCCGTGTCGCGGCGGCCGTTCCCGCGCGTGCAATTCGCCCGCTCGTCCCCGATGCGGTAGACGGCTGCGCGTTCCGCAATGCAGGTCTCGCCCCAGACGCCTACTTCATCCAATACGTCGCTCCAGATCTCTCCTCGGCGTGGATCGGCCTCCTGATCGAGCAGTCCCAGGCCCCAGGGCACACCCGTCTCCTTGACCCCGTTGGCCTCATCCGAGCGGTTGAGGAACATGGCATCTTCACTGACGATGCCGAGGTCGACGATGAGCGTGAGAGAGTCTCCATCCGCCAGGTAGAACTCGAGAAACTCTGTCTTGCTCAGATCGAGGCCCGTCGGACTGAGCGCCGTGGTGATCGAGCGCCAGGAACGTCCGCCGCGCGTCGCCGGGATAGGGATGAACTCGAGTAGCAAGCCGATCTCACGAGCCTGACTCCCGGTGAAGCGGATCTGCTTGTCGATGTCCACCTGGGGTAGGAATCCCTCGAAGATTCCCACACTATCGCTTTGGAATCCCTCCCGGACCCACGTGTGCTGCCACGTCATCGCACCCACATCGCTCTGATCGACAGCCAAAGGTAGCGCGCTCTCGGCTCCGTTCCGGAAACCGGGGGCGCTGCCTCGATCCCAGTCGGACGCAAACAGGGACAACGGGAGTTCGTTGGCGGAATCGAAATCGTCCAAAAAGACGTCCGTTCGGGTGTTGGGGTTCGGAAGCGAGACCGCAAGCTCGCCGCTGACACCAATGGACGACGGCCCCCCCAGGCGTAGCCCGGGAATGTTCTCCAGCAGTCGGTCGAGCCGCTCCGCTCCGAATACGAAGCTTCCGTTGAGGCCGCCCAATGTGATGGAGGCGGGCTCTACGCCCAACTGCGGTCGTTTGACCAGCGACTGCTCGCTCTGATGAAGGGCCAAGAGGTCGATCGAGCCCGTCGGCCCCGCATCGTACCGGGCGCTGAGTCCGAAAACGGTGGTCGGCGCAATCTGGAAGAGGGATTTCTGCTCCCAGGACGCCCTCACGACCGGATCGCTGATCGCCGCGAACAGGGCCTCCGGGCGAATCAGCGTGACCTGGCCGATGTCGTAGTCGATCTGGTAGTCCTGGCCCCTGACCAGCAGCCGATCACCGAGAAAAACCCTCTCACTCCCGTCCCGGATGCCCAGCGCTCCCAACGAAAAGCTCGAGATGACCCCGCGGCTCCGCAGCTCGAACGGTATCGTGAGCCTGTAGAGACCCCCATTGTCACGGTCAAACGGGTCACCGGCGTCGTAGATCGTTGCGTTGACGTCCGACCCGAGAATGGCGGCTGTCTCGGCTGCGTCGAGTCCGAGCGACTCGAGGGGCGGTGGCGTCTGAAAGGGCCTTAGGGTTGGGAAAACGATGAACACGCCCGGGACCGGAGGCTGGTCCTGGAAAAACTCCTGGGCCGGCTTGTAGATGCCGGCCTGGTCAACCACATCCACAGGCGATTCTTCATCGAGACCGAACAGCCTCAGCAGCGTGATGTCCTCGCCTGCAAGGTCCCGTTTAAACGTCTGACCGGCGGATAACTCGCCGAGCGAGATGGTCAACTCCACGGAGGCGGGGTCTACATCTGGAGAGGATGACACGCGGTAGACCTGGTGCATCTCCTGATCCCACGTCGGGCGGCCCGGTCGGTGGTTCGCGTTCGAAGCTTTGAGAAGCTGGAGGGTGGGGCGGCCACCGGCATTGTAGACCCGTTCCGGATTGTAGGTCCCAACGGTGTCGCCGAGGGCGGTGATGTACGTGATAGCCAACATCTCGTCTCGCCGCAGTGGCCGTCTGAGCGCCAGCCAGAGTCCGCTTGAGTGAACGGAGTAATCCTCGCCCGGCCGCAAGTAGCGGAACCATCCGGACTCCTGGACCCGGTCACCAACCGAACCCGCGAACGCGTCAGCCTGGATGAGTCCTTCGACCTGCTGCCGTGTGACCGGGTCGTCCTCGAACCGGTAGACCTGAATGGGATCTACACCCGGCGCCACCCCGGACGGGGCAGCCGATGGATCTAGTCCGAGAATGTCGATGTGAGGGTTGTCGTCGAGGAGTGCGGGGTCCACAACGAAGAAGAACTGGCCTCGGACGTAGTCGGCGTCGTCGAGCACGAGCGTGTCGACCTGAACGAACCCCTCCTGGCCAGGCGCTCCACTGAGGCGAAACTCACGGCTGGACAAATCTCCCCGCTGCTGCGCCCACACACCTTGAAAGTCGATAGGTCCCAGTTGTCCCGTTGCCTGAAGTCCGAAATTCCCAGCCGGAATCCCACCGGACAGGAAGCGCGACGAGGGCAAGTCGAATGTGACGTCACCAATCTCCATGCGGCGGAGCACCTCATCCTCCCCACCCTCATAGACGATGTGGATCCTGTTCGCGGCCGAGAACTCGCGGGCCTGATCGAAGTCGACATCCAGCGTCAGCCGTTCAGCGATGGTGCCCTGCAAGCGAACCCCGAACAGAATGTCGGGGTTGATCCGCGGGATGATTCCCGGATCGCACGTGAACTGGACCCGAGTGTCACAGGGTCGGAAACGCGTCCAGTCGCCTCCGAGTTCGGCCCTCCCCGTGATCTGGAGGTCGAGATTCGAGATCTCGCTCACGAGCCTGGTGGGACCGGCCAACCCTTCTCCCGGGACCAAGGCGCCCACTGGGGTCTCGGGGCTCGGCGGCGGAAGAGCTAGGAGGCTGATCAGGCGCAGGCGATGAGCCGCCAATCGGTGCCTGAGATAGGTCGCGCCAGGCGCAAGCAGCCACGCCGCCGGAGTTTGGAGCATGAAGCTGAGGGGACGGCTAGGGACGAGCGGCGAGAGGGGGCCCGAACCGGTTGCCTGGAGCCCAGGTCCGGCCAGGCGATCGAGGAAGGCCGGCAGCGGGAGGGGCGGTACCCGAAAGCGAACCGTGTCGGCGACCGGGGCTGGAACGGTCTCTGCCGCACCGAGCCGCCCTACCGATACAGCCATCAGAACGGCCATGACAGCAACGCTCCGCCCGGCGATCGACGAACTCAATGGCGGGGACCGGAGCGTGTGTTGCAGTGTAGGGACGGTGTTTGGCATGCGAGGAGGCATGGGCTCCAAGAAGCCCGGCCTTCCCTGTCCCAAGGATTCGGTATGTAGATGAGGATTCTCACTCGATATCTGATCCGTGCCCACGCGGGGCCGTTCTTCTTCGCGCTCGCCGCCGTCACGGGTCTCTTGTTTCTCAACGCCGTAATCCAGCGGATGAGTAATCTGGTGGGCAAAGGGCTCCCATGGACAGTGATTGGTGAGTTCATGCTCCTTTCGCTTCCTCACACGATCGCCCTCACCCTTCCGATGGCCGTTCTGGTGGCCACCCTCTACACCTTCAGTGAGCTTACCGCCTCCAATGAGATCACCGCCATGGCCGCCGGGGGCATACGGCCGTTGAGGGTGATGGCACCGATGCTGGTGGTGGGCGCCATCCTCGCGGGCGTCATGCTCTATTTCAACGATCAACTGCTGCCCCATGCAAACCATCGCCTCAGGAACTTATTGAGCGACGTTGCGACCAAGAGCCCGACGTTGGAGCTGCGGGAGCACGTCGTGAACCGGCTCGAGACGGCGGCTCCGACCGGGCAGGTGTACCTCGAGTTTCGCGAGATCGACCGGGCGACGAACGAACTCACGGACGTCGTCATCTACGATCTCACGGATCCTCTTTCCAACCGTACGACATACGCCAAGCGCGCCACCATGATGTTCAACAGGGATCGTACGGATCTGTACCTGACCCTGTACGACGGAGTCGTCTACGAGATCACGGGAAACCGCGAGGGTGGTTTCAGTAAATCTCGGTTCGACAAAGAGATCCAGCCTCTGCGGGGTGTCGGTAACGTGATGCGGCGGCAAGCCGGAGGCCTCGTCCGGGGCGATCGTGAGATGACCATTCGTCAACTCCGGGATGAGAGCGATGAACACGCTTCGGACATCGAGCGGCTAGAGTCATCCAACCATAGGCAGTCGATCGCCGTGATCGAGTCGGCGCTCGCCCTTCCGCCCCCCGGTGACGCCGCGGCCGACACCGAGGCGGGTACCCCCCGCACACCGACGCTGCGCTCAGCGGGCTTCACGACCGACACGGATGACCTGACGCGCAGCGCTGCCCAGAACGCACGGCGAAACCTCAACCAGATCCGGGCTCACGAGCGGCGTATCGATGTGCTCTCCGTGGAAGTGCACAAGAAGTGGGCGATCGCGGTGGCCTGCATCGTTTTCGTGCTGCTCGGCGCACCACTGGCCATGCGTTTTCCGCGCGGCGGTGCGGGCATGGTGATCGCGGTCTCGATCGTGATCTTCACGATCTACTGGGCCGGATTGATCGGGGGCGAACATCTGGCCGACGATAACGTGGTCCCTCCGTTCATCGCCATGTGGGCTCCCGACATTGTCTTCGCCGTCCTCGGGGTCGGGTTGGCAATGCGCATGGGCCGGCAGGCTGCCACCAGTCGCGGAAGTGGCTGGGAAGACGTCGTGGCTCCCATCACCCGGGCGGCCAAGGGCCTGATGGCCAGGAGAAGGGCGGCGGCGTGATCCGCATCCTGGACCGGCTCCTGTTCCGCACGTTCCTCAAGCTTTTTTTGGGCTTCGTGCTAGGGGCTCCCGTGCTGTTCGTGGTGGGCGACATCGTCCAAGAGATCGACCACTATTTCGCGAGGGGCCTCACCTTTGGCGACGTCGCTCTCGCCTACATGTACAAGTTTCCCATGTTCGTCAGCTGGGCATTTCCCATCGCGGCGCTCATCGCCGCAGTGTTCACGGTGCACGGGATGACGGTGCACCGCGAAGTCATGGCGGCGAAGGCCGGCGGCATTTCGTTCCACCGGCTCATTCTTCCGATCCTGGTCGCTGGAGCCGGGTTGGCCGGGGCCGGTTTATTGCTTGCCGAGGTGGTACCCTTGAGCAACCGGCGCGCGGCCAGACTGCTGCAAAGCGAAGATCCAGGACTTCAGTGGCGCCATAACTTCGTGTTCAAGACCGATGAAGGCGTGAGCGTGAGTATCCGGAGGCTCAACGCGCCGTCAGGCGAAATAGGCGGCGTGATCATGGAGATTCCGCCGGGCCCGAATGGCGAACCCGCCGAGCATATGAGCGCCAAACGCGCCGTCTGGAGAAGCAACGTGGGTTGGACGTTCGAGGACGGTTTCGTCAGGGTGCTCAGCTCGGAAATCGACTTTCCCACGTACAAGTTCTCGAAGATGCGCACCGCCCACTTTTCGCCGCCTCCGCGCGACTTGCTGACCGACTTCCGCAATGAAGAAGAAATGACCCGAGCCGACATCGACCGGCTGGCGGCTAACATCGAACGCTCCGGGGGCGACGCCAGCGAACTCTACGTGGAAAAAAACCAGCGTACCGCGCTCGCGATCGCCACCTTGATCATCATCCTGTTCGGCGCGCCGCTGGCGACGAGCACACAAAGGGGTGGCACCGCCTACGGCATCGGACTCGCGCTCGCAACGACCCTGCTGTACTTGCTCCTCTTCAAACTGACCAAGGCGGCCGGAGAGAGCGGCGTGATGGCGCCAATGATGGCTGCGTGGTCACCGAACGCCGTCTTCCTGCTGGCGGCGCTCGTGCTCCTGAAAAGGGTGCGTACCTAGTACCTAGTGTCCAAGCTATGCGAAACCGTTTAGTTCCTCTACAAAGCCGGCGGTCAGCTCCCCCGTGTAGACCTCCTGGACCGGGCCACGCAGCGTCAAGTCCATGTCCTCGCCAACATCGACCTGGAGCGTCCCGCCCAACATTCGTACCTCGACCAGACCGGGAGCGATCGACTTCGACCACACCGCCGCCGAGGCTACGGCGCAGGCGCTCGTTCCCGAGGACGCCGTAGGGCCCACTCCACGCTCCCAGATCAAGGCTTCCACAGCGTTCGTGCCAACGATGTGAGCGAGTTGGACGTTGGTACCGCCCCGGAACGCAGGATGCCTCGTGAGATGAGGCCCAATGCGGGCCAGGTCATCGTCACTCAGGCTGTCCCGGAATACCACGCAATGGGGATTTCCAATCGAGACTCCGATGAACTCGAGCGAACCCTCGGGTCCAAGGATGCGCCCGGGCTCCTCCAGCTCTGCTTCAATGAGACCGACTTCATCGGGCGAAAAAGCTGCCCGGCCCATATCCACCGTGACGTCGTACAGGCCATTGGATGCCACGGAATTCACGGTGAGCTCGAGGGATTCGCCGCCCACCCTTACCTCGAACGGATCCCTGCCGACTCGGCCACGGGACGCGAGATACGCCGCGAGAATGCGGAGGCCGTTGCCGCTGCGTTCGAACTCAGAGCCGTCGGGGTTGAACATTCGGAGGAGGTAGGGCGGCCCATCGGCCCCGAGCAAGACGACGATCCCATCGCTTCCAGGCCCTCGCCAACGGTCGCAGACGGTTTGGATCGCCGCGTCGGACAGTGGCCAGGTGTTTCCCTCCTCCACCACGATGTAGTCGTTCCCGAGACCATGCCCCTTGAAGAACCCGGCCGCAGCGCGCGGTCGACCGCTCATGTGCTTTCCGATCTGTCGAGTTAAGGCGTGGCGTCCAACATATAGGGTTGGCGCCCACTTGGCGCGCATGCTACCTTTGATTCGAAGAATCGGAACGGGGTGATTTACGGCGTATTGCGGCCCCTCGGACACTGTGCTCCGGATGAACCGCTAAAAAGCCAGCCTCGGCGCACGATGCTTGCGACGGGGCCTTTTCTTTGGACGCGCTTTCCGCCGTCGCCTCTCCCGGTCGTGCGACCCTACACGCTCGAGGCAAGCAACCGGAGTAAGCGGCATGTCCGACTCAGTGCGTATTCGTCTGGAAGCGCTAGCGGCAGCGCTGCGCGAGCGGATCCTGGTGCTCGACGGCGCGACCGGGACCATGCTACAGGCGTACGACCTGTCCGAGTCGGACTTCCGCGGTCAACGGTATGCCGACCACGAGCTCCCGCTGATGGGCGCCAGCGACGTGCTCTGCCTCACCCGCCCGGACATCATCGAGGAGGTGCATCGAGGGTATCTGGAGGCCGGCGCCGACCTGATCGAGACCAACACGTTCAACGCTCAAGCGATCTCGCTCGAGGACTATGGGTTGAGCGACGACGCCTACGAAATAAACCGCGTGGCGGCCGAGATCGCGCGTGCGGCAGCCGACGAGTTCACCGCAGCCGACCCCAGGAAGCCAAGGTGGGTATGCGGGTCCATCGGCCCGACGAATCGCACGTGCTCGATCTCGCCCGAGGTGGCCGACCCAGCGTTCAGGAACATCACGTTCGAAGCCCTCGCGGCGGCGTACCGCGTTCAGGCCCAAGGACTCCTCGACGGAGGAACGGACGTACTCCTCGTCGAGACGGTCTTCGACTCGCTCAACGCCAAGGCCGCACTGTTCGCCCTCACTGGCCTTCGGGCAGAGACCGGGCATCCCGTGCCGATCATGGTCTCAGGCACGATCACGGATGCGAGCGGCCGCACACTCAGCGGACAGACTCCCGAGGCATTCTACAACTCCGTGCGGCACGCCGGGCTCCTGAGCGTTGGGCTGAACTGTGCGCTGGGCGCTGAGCAACTCCGACCCCATGTGGAAGAGTTGGCACGCGTGGCCGAGCTTCCCGTGAGCTGTCATCCGAACGCTGGTCTTCCGAACGCCTTCGGTGAGTACGAAGAGACCGCGGAGGTCACGTCGGGGATCATTCGGGAGTTCGCGGAGAGCGGCTTCGTGAACATCGTCGGGGGATGCTGCGGCACAACTCCAGAGCATGTGGAGGCTATCGCGGATGCCGTTGCGGGGCTGGCTCCGCGAGACGTACCCAAGGTGCCTCCCCGTCTGAGACTCTCGGGGCTCGAGCCTCTCGAACTCGGGCCTGATTCGCTGTTCGCCAACATCGGCGAACGAACGAACGTGACGGGATCGAAGCGGTTTCGCCGCCTGATCACCGACGACCTGTACGAGGAAGCTCTCGGCGTGGCGCGTGATCAGGTAACGGGCGGCGCCCAAATGCTCGACGTAAACATGGACGAAGGACTTCTCGACTCCGCCGACGCGATGACGCGTTTCCTCAACCTGATCGCCTCCGAGCCCGACATCTCCCGCATTCCAATCGTGATCGATTCGTCGGATTGGAACGTGATCGAGGCCGGGCTGCGCTGCGTGCAGGGCAAGTGCATCGTCAACTCGATCAGCCTCAAGGATGGCGAGGAGACCTTCCGCCACAGGGCTGAACTGGTCCGGCGCTATGGCGCGGCAGCTATCGTCATGGCCTTCGACGAGGAGGGGCAGGCCGACACCGTCGATCGAAAGGTCGCAATCTGCAAACGGGCCTACAGAATCCTGACCGAGGAGGTTGGATTCGACCCCACGGACATCATCTTCGACCCCAACATCTTTGCGGTAGCCACCGGCATCGAGGAGCACCGGGGGTACGCGATCGCGTTCATCGAGGCGACCCGTCGAATCAAGGCCGAGCTGCCCCACACGCGTGTGAGCGGCGGACTCAGCAATATCTCGTTCTCCTTCCGGGGAAGCCCCATCGTGAGGGAAGCCATGCACGCGGCCTTCCTCTACCATGCCATCCAGGCCGGGCTGGACATGGCGATCATCAATGCCGGAGCGCTGCCCGTTTACGACGACATCGAGCCGGGGCTTCTCGAAGCGGTCGAGGACGTACTGTTCGATCGTCGGCCGGACGCGACGGAGCGGCTGACAGCCCGCGCGGAAGCACTGGCGGGAACCGAGGAGCGCCTCGAAGCGAGCCTGGAATGGCGCGACCAGCCAGTCGAGAAGCGTCTCGAATACGCGCTCGTAGAAGGTGTCACCGACTTCATCGAGGAGGATGTCGAGGAGGCGCGGGCCGCGCGTGACCGGGCGTTGGAGGTCATCGAAGGCCCGCTCATGGACGGGATGAACGTGGTGGGAGACCGGTTCGGGGCGGGCCGGATGTTCCTGCCGCAGGTGGTCAAGAGCGCGCGCGTGATGAAGCGAGCCGTAGCCTATTTGACCCCGTTCCTGGAGGCCGAAAAGAGCGAGGGAGCGGGGTCGGCCCCAAAGGTGCTGATGGCGACCGTAAAGGGTGACGTGCACGACATCGGCAAGAACATCGTGGGCGTCGTGCTCCAGTGTAACGGCTTCGAGGTGGTGGACCTCGGGGTCATGGTCCCCACGGAGCGCATCCTGGAAACGGCTTTGGCCGAGGAGGTCGATATGATAGGGCTGTCCGGCCTCATCACGCCCTCTCTCGCACACATGGTGCACGTCGCTTCGGAGATGGAGCGCAACGACTTCCAGATTCCGCTACTGATCGGCGGCGCCACGACCTCACGGCGCCACACGGCGGTGAAGATCGCGGGCAACTATAGTGGGCCGACGGTCTACGTGCCCGACGCATCGCGGTGCGTCGGTGTGGTGCGCAGCCTTCTCGACAAAGCCAAGTATGAGGAGTTCATCGCCGGCGTCCAGGCCGAGTACGAGCGGGAACGCGCCGCCCACTCCGCCCGTCGTGACAAGAGTGCCCTTATCACGCTGCGCGAGGCCCGTGACAACAGTGTCCCGTTGGACTGGGACGCCTACGACCCCCCGCGCCCCGCCCTCCTGGGGGTAAAGGTGTTCGACGACTACCCGCTCGGGGAATTGGTCGAGTACATCGATTGGACGCCGTTCTTCCATGCCTGGGAGTTGAAGGGAAGCTACCCCTCTATACTGGCAGACGAAGTGACCGGCGAAGCCGCTCGAAGCCTGTGGGCGGACGCGAATGAAATGCTCGAACGCATTGTCTCGGACGGGTTGCTCACCGCGCGGGCCGTGGTGGGCATCTTCCCTGCCGGGCGGCTGGGCGAAGACGACATCGCGGTCTACGGAAATGGTTACGGTGGGGATCCTGCCGCGGTGCTGCGCGGGCTGCGCCAGCAGTTTCGGAAGGCCGAAGGAAAGGCCAACGTCTGCCTGTCCGACTTCGTGGCGCCAGAGGGTTCTGGTAAGGAAGACCACATCGGAGCGTTCGTGGTGACCGCCGGCCACGGACTCGACACGCTGGTAGCGGGCATGGAGGCTTCCGGCGATGACTACTCGGCCATCCTGGCCAAGGCGCTGGCGGACCGCCTTGCCGAAGCGATGGCCGAGAGGATGCACCAGCGAGTTCGGACCGAGTTTTGGGCCTATTCATCCGACGAGAAGCTCGACAAAGAGGGCCTCAAGGCTGAGCGGTATCGTGGAATTCGCCCCGCGCCGGGGTATCCGGCCTGCCCCGACCACTCTGAGAAGGCCATCCTGTTCGAGCTACTGGACGCGACAAAGGCTACCGGCGTCGCTCTCACCGAATCGTTCGCGATGACCCCGGCCGCGTCGGTGGCCGGGTGGTATTTCTCCCACCCTGATGCACACTACTTCGGCGTGGGCCGGATCGGGAGGGACCAGGTCGCGGACTATGCCGACCGAGGAGGGGTGCCCGTACATGAAGTCGAGCGTTGGCTGGCACCCAGCCTCGCCTATGATCCGGAGAACGATCGATGAGCGAGGTCTCTCGCCGGGAACCCGGCTCGCTGCTTGAGCTCATCCAAGACAGGCGCGTGCACGTCCTGGACGGAGCGATGGGCACGCTGCTGTACACCAAGGGCGTGTTCGTCAACGTGTGTTACGACGAGTTGAATCTCAACGATGCAGACCTCGTCGAGTGCGTCCACCGTGAGTACGTGCAAGCCGGCGCCGAGATCATCGAGACCAACACATTCGGGGCTAACCCGGTCAAACTGTCCAGCTTCGGCCTGGAGGCCAAGACCGAAGAGATCAACCGGGTTGCCGTCGCGATAGCGCGGCGAGCCGCAGGTGTTCGGGCTCACGTCCTGGGGGCGGTCGGTCCCCTGGGGGTTCGCATCGAGCCCTTCGGCCCCACTTCGCGCGGCGAGGCTCAAGCCATCTTCACGCGCCAACTCACGGGGTTGGTCGAGGGGGGGGTGGACGGGATCATCCTCGAGACGTTCAGCGACTTGAACGAGTTGCATCAGGCCTTTCTCGCCACCCGGCAACTCTCCGGGATCCCGATCTTCTGCCAAATCACGATCGGAGAGGACGGGCGCACATCCTACGGCACCGCGCCCGACGCGGTTGCCGCGGAGGTCACGGGTTGGGGAGCGGAAGTCATCGGCGTGAACTGCTCGGTGGGTCCGGCCATCCTCCTGGATGCCATCGACCAGATGGCGCGGGTGACCGACACGCCGCTTTCCGCGCAGCCGAACGCCGGCCTGCCACGGGAGGTCGGAGACCGGAAAATCTACTTGGCCAGTCCCGAATACATGGCTCAGTACGCCCGCCGCATGATCGAGGCAGGCGCCCGCTTTGTGGGCGGCTGCTGTGGGACCACACCCGAGCACACGCGGCGAATCAAAGAGTTCGTGGAAGGCGCTCAGCCACCGGCCGCCGTGGACGCTTCGGGGCTCACCACGAGCAACATTGTGGAGTCGTACCCGCAGGTCCCGCTCGCCGACCGCTCCAAATGGGGAGCGAAGCTAGCCAGTGGCCACATGGTCACGACTGTGGAGATCCTGCCTCCCCGAGGATGGGACTCGAGTGACCTGATTGCCGACGCGGAGCGCATTCGTGATGCAGGGGTCGATGCCATGGCCGTCCTCGACAGCAGCCGGTCGAAGAGCCGCATGAGCGCAATCCCCGCGGCGTTGATCATCCAAGAACGAGCGGGAATCGAGACACTCGTCCACTACCGCTGCCGTGACCGCAATATGATGAGCATGATCAGCGATCTCCTGGGTGCGACGGCAGGCGGCATCCGGAACGTTCTGTTGGTCACCGGCGATCCGCCACCCATGGGCCCGTACCGGGACGCCACCTCGGTGTTCGATATCGACTCCATCGGCCTCACCAACGTGGTTCGCGGTCTCAACCGCGGAGTGGATCCCGGCGGAAATTCGATCGGCGAGCCCACACGATTCGTCGTGGGTGTCGCGGTCAACCCGGCCGCAGCGGATCCGGACCGAGAGGCCGGTCGTTTCGCCTGGAAGGTCGACGCCGGGGCCGACTTCGCGATAACTCAGCCCCTGTTCGACGCCGAAGCTCTCGAGCGTTTCCTGGAGCGCACGGCTGCGCGGACCATTCCTATCATCGTGGGACTGTGGCCCCTCACGTCCCTACGCAACGCGGAGTTCCTCGCCAACGAAGTGCCTGGAGTGGCCGTGCCCGACGCCGTGCTGCAGCGCATGGCGGAAGCCGAGGCGCATGATGGCGAATCCGCCCGCGAGGCGGGCATCAGCATCGCCCTCGAGGCCTTGGAAGCCGTGCGCGGACTCGTCCAAGGGATTCACGTAACCGCGCCCAGCGGCGACGTGGATGCGGCACTTCGGGTGGTGCAGGCGGCTCTAGGCCCTGCCTAGCCTCCTGACGCCCGCCTCAGGTCGAAGTCATACCAACTGATCGTGCCACGCACGACCTGAACCGACTGAGTGGAGGACCGCCACCCTTCTGCCTCTACGGTCATTCTGACGGACTCACCGGCCGGCACGAAACACAACAGGTACGCGCCCTGGCCGTCCGTGACGGCCGCAAGCGTACTGTCGCGGGCGACTCCAGGGCCTGATGCCACATGAAGTATCGCCTTGGCACCGGCGATAGGCCGGCGCTCTCGCCCACCCCGTACCACACCGAGCAGAACGCCGCCATCGATCGGGTTCATGCGGCCGGCGCACGCCTCCGAGAGGCCCTGCGCCAGGCGCTGATTGGTTTTCAAGACCTCGGACATCTGCCTCATGTTGGCCATCGAAAGTGGTGGAACCTCCATGCGGTAGCTCACCGTCTCGCCCTCCACGAGCGAGATCGAGTTGGAGAGGATCCCCGCATAGCCGTCCCGAACGGCGCTGATCATGTAGCTGCCTGGACCCGGACCGTTGAGAGTAAAACGCCCACGTTCACTGGTTCGGGCCGAATCGACCGGCTGATCCCCCTCGCCGAACAGGACCACGGTGGCGCGCGGGATCACCCTGCCACTCTGAGCATCCACAAGAACGCCGTCGATGGTCTGCGCGCCCGCCACAGCCGGCAATACCAGCACAGCCAAGAGCGCGTTCCTGATCACAATCCGACCCGTTGAAGAATCCGCTCTAGCCGGGCCTCGACGCCCTTTTGGCCCAGGTTGCTCACATAGATCTTGTCGGCTCCCACCTTCCTGAGAGCCTTGATCGTGCGCGCACAAATATCCTCCGGTGACAGCCCGGAATCGAAATCATGGGTGATCTCGGCTGACGGCACCGGGAAGAACCGCCCGAGCCGTTCGAGCGTTTCCGGGCGCGCGCTCCGGTAATAGAATACGCCGAAGACTCCGGGAATCTCGACCCTCTGGCGCCCAGCCTCTTGGAGAAAGGCCTCCACCGCTTGGATGCTGTGGTGTGAGACCACCTGTGTCAGATAGAAATCTGCGCAGAACCCGCGGTCCGCTACGAACTCGACCTGCTCCGATGCGTCCCTATGAGGGTTGGCCCAGCCGCCGAGAAGCATCTTGGGGAGGTGCTGGCGAATCCGCTGCCGCAGTTGGAAGGCGTGAGGGAAGCAGCGGGGCAGGCCCGGGTTCTGATCCCCTCCGAGCACGGCGAGGGCTTTGAATCCCAACGCGTCCGCGCGTTCCGCATACTTGAGGCAGTACTCCAGTTCGTGCTTACTGGTGAGGAACGGTACCAACTGCGAGAACGGCACGTCATGTCCGAGGTTAGACGCGAGGTGGCCGAGGTTCTCCTCCTCCCGCGCTCCCACGGCGTCATCCGTCAGGAACACGAACACGTTACTCTTGGCCAGCCGCGATATCGAGTGGTGGAGGTCGATCCAGGCATCGACGCCGCTCGCATACCCCAAGTCACTGGGGGGCGGACGAAGCTCGACCGTGACCAGTGGGCCGGGCCCGCGAAGTCGGCTCATCAAGTCGTCGCCCTCATTCCACCTGAGGGGCTTCCAGGCGCCAGGAAGTGGGCGGCTCACCGAGTTGCCTGCCTCGTCATCCGATCAACCCCTCGATCTCCTCGGCCGCCACCGGCAGGTCACCTGTGAGAATCTCATGGCCGTCCACGGTCACGAGAACGTCATCTTCTACGCGAACGCCGATGCCCGACAACTCGGCGCCACTGCCCGACGTTTCCGTGAGGTCGGGCCGGAAATAAAGGCCAGGCTCTACCGTGAGCACCATGCCAGGCTCGAGAATCCGCGATTCGGCGTCGCGTGCATAATCACCGACGTCGTGAACATCGAGCCCCAGCCAGTGTGACGTCCGATGCGGGAAGTACGGCTTGTAGCCCTCCTCCTCGATCAGGGTGGCGGCCTCGCCCTCAAGTACGTTCAGCTCGGTCAGCCCCTCCACGAGAACGTCGAGTCCGGCCGAGTGAACGTCCCCAACGGTCGATCCCGGCGCGACGGCCTCCACGGCCGCCCGGTTTGCCCGGGCCACGATCTCGTAGACGGCTCGTTGAATCCCAGAGAAGCTGCCGGAAGCTGGGAACGTGCGCGTGATGTCCGCTGCATACATGTCGACCTCGGCGCCGGCATCCACCAGGACGAGGTCTCCATCCCCAATGTTGCAGTGGTTGTCCACATAATGGAGCACACATGCGTTTGTCCCCGACCCGACGATGGTAGGGTATGCCGGCCCTGCTCCCCCACCGGTCCGGAATGCGTGATCGATCAAGCTTTCCAGCTCCCATTCACCCAGGCCGGGGCGCACCGCCGCCAGCGCGACACGGAACGCTGCCACGCTCAACTCGGCCGCCCGGCGGATTCGATCGACCTCGTGCTCATCCTTCACCAGCCTGAGATCGTCCAGTACGACGCCAGGGTCGACGATCGCTCGCGGTCCCGCCCCACGACGTGGGCCCTTCAGCCGTGCCCGCGCCAAGGCTGCAAGGACGAGCGCCTGCGTCGGGCCCCGATGCCCCAACCGAAAGAAAACGCGGTCCGGGCCATCCAATAAGGCGGGGAGTCGCGTCTCGAGATCGTCGATCGGGTAGGAGGCATCTGCGCCAAAGATCTCCTTGGCTTTCTCCGGGCCTAGACGGGCACCGCTCCACAGTTCGGCGTCGGCGTCCCGAGCACTCACGAAGAGCGTGAATCGCTCCGATTCACCTTCTCCACTCAACACAGCGACGGCCTCGGGCTCGGTCAGTCCCGACACGTAAAAGAGCTCACTGTCGGGCCGATAGCGCAGCTCGACGTCCCCGGATCGGTACAGCGTGGGAG
Source organism: Gemmatimonadota bacterium (assembly GCA_022561145.1). Taxonomy (GTDB): domain Bacteria; phylum Gemmatimonadota; class Gemmatimonadetes; order Longimicrobiales; family Gaopeijiaceae; genus JACZXQ01. Next base: position 3,587 of record JADFRS010000002.1, on the reverse strand, counting down.
CCGCCGGGAGCACCATTACACCCTTCCCCAGGCTCCCCAGAATGCGCTCGCGGCGCTGCGCGAACACTTCGGGCGGGAAGCCCAGCATTCTTGCGTCCGTCTCGCTCACGCGCCTCTCCGGCTCAGTGGATGGAATCCGGCAAGCAACGACGTCCGAAACGCCGTCCGCGGAAAGGTAGAAAACCTCACCGTTACAGGATAGCCGCCCTGTTTCCCAACACGGATGTGACCTGCCCTGGGAATCGTTCGTCTAGTACCCAGCCCCAAGAAGGCTGCGACTCTTTTGACAGGAGAACAACGATGTATAGGTCACCGAGTTCAAGTGGTGGAGGCTCCGGCTTCCTGATGCTGCTCTTCCTCTTGTGGGGAGCGTTTTATCTGACCGGCTGCGCAGACGTGGCCACAAGCCCCGCCTTCGACGAGTTCGAAGAGTTTGAAGAGTTTCCGGATCCCACGGTGCAGCTCGAGGACCTCGAACTGACCATCGATCCCGACATCGTGATGGCGGTGATCGCCGACGTCGAGGCCGAGCTTGGCCCGAATCCCTCGGCGGTAGCCCTGAACGAGATTCAGGATGCCGTCGGCCTGTTCCAGATGGCTCAGGTGGAGTACTCGAACGGCAACTACGAGCAGGTCCAGGTGCTGGGCGAAGCAGCGCGCATGGCCCTCAGCCGGTCTCTCGTGACTGAGCGCGGAGCCGTGGGTATCGACGACCGCATCGCACGGATCGATAACCTGCGCCGCCGTCTACAAGCCGGGGACACCCTGAGCTTCGACCGACCCGGCGAGCTCGCCGAGCGTTTGAGAAAGCTGGTGGATCAGGCGATCGACGCCCGTCGTGTAGGTAATGACGTCCTGGCCGGCGCACGTGTGGTCGAAGGAGCCCAGCGAACCGACCGGAGTCGCGGACGACAGCACGACCGTGATCGGGACCGTGGCCACGCTACGGATGTTTCGGCCCGCCTGGCGGTGGCCATGGCCAACAACGCGGTAGATCTGGCCTCTGGGCTTATCGGCGGCGGGGAGGTGAGCGAACGCCAGATTCACCTGCTGGAGGCAGCCGCACGTTTGGCATCCAGCGCGGCGGAAGCCCTGGAAGCCGGCAGGTTCCGCGCCGCGGTCATGCTCGGACACAAGGCCGTCAACACTTCGCTCTGGGCAGTGGTAGCGCCCGAGGTCACTGAGGACGAGGTGCGCATGATCAAAGACCTTGCCGAGGAGATGCTGGAGGCCACTAGGGCCGCCCTCGCGGCAACCCCGGACGAGGCACTCCAGTTGCTGCTCGACCGCGCAGTGGCGAGCTACGAGCTCGGCATTGCCAAGCTGGAGGAAGGCAACCTCCGTGGCATCGGCCTGATCTGGAAGGCCGCGGTCGTGGGCGCCGTGATCGCTGGGTAACGCACGGACGGTGCACGAGAGCGGAACGCCGCCCGGGGGAGCACCCGCTCCCCCGGGCGCATTCGCGTAATGTGACCCGCCCGATGTTTTCCTCGTCTTTATCAAGGACCGCGAGTTAACTTGCACTCGATGAGCACCAAGCTGAACGTCAGCGACGGCGACGCCGTGCGCGCGGTCTTGGAAGGAAACCGAGAGATGTACCGTGTGCTAGTACGTCGTTATCAGGACACCCTCTACCAGCACGCTCTGCGTATGGTAGGGCGGGCGGACGACGCGGCAGATATCGTCCAGCGTGCCCTGGTGAACGGCTTCGAGAAGCTGGGCCGCTGCCGGGACCCTGAAAAAGTCGGCGGATGGCTCTTTCAGATCATGTCGAACCTGTGTAAGGACTTTCTCAAGAGCCCCAGGCGCGACGACCTCTCGATCGACGGGGCGTCGGCTACGGTCATCGATCGGTCCGACCCCTCGGATGATCTCGAGCGAGGAGAAATGCGGGCCTCGGTCCGACAAGCGCTGGAAAAGCTCAACGCAGAGCAGCGGGAGGCCTTCGTGCTCAAACATCTCGAGGGGCGGTCCTATGACGAAATGTCCGAGTTGCTCGGGGTCTCGAAGTCGGCGCTCAAGATGCGCGTTCTCCGGGCTCGCGAGGAGCTACAGTTCATGTTGAAGGTGTACCAATGAATCCGGACTTGAGGGCCTATCTGGACGGAGAGTTGACCTACGAGAAACTCTCACCGGAGTTGAGGGCCGAGGCGGCCGCCTGGGACGGGCTGGTCCAGGAAATGAAGCAGAGTGAGCCGGCGGGCGCTCCCCCGTGGCTCGAGGGCGCCGTGATGACGGAGGTCTCGGTGATGCCGGCTCCGGCGAGCAAGGAAACGGCACTCCAGTGGCTGCTTCGTTCGAGGACGATCCACATGTCACCTCTGACGGGCGCGCTCGCGGCGGCGGCGATCCTGGTGGTGCTCCTGCTTCCACGCGAACCGCAGAGCGTAACGACCGATCCGGCCGTGATCACAACGGCCATCCTGGTCGAGTTCAAGCTCGAGGCGCCGGGCGCCACCAGCGTCGCGCTCGCGGGGGACTTCAACGACTGGCGAACCGACCTGGTGATGGAAGATCGTGATGGGGATGGAATCTGGACGGGGCGAGTGCCGATCCAGCCGGGCGTTCACAAGTACATGTTCGTGATCGACGGAACCGAATGGGTGACCGACCCCGACGCCGAGCGCTACGCAGACGATGGTTTCGGCAATCGAAATGCCGTCCTCGCAGTAACGCCGGTCACGTGAGGATCTGATGCGCGATCTCTCGAGTCGGCACGGTTCGTGGCCTGTTGTAGCGGCGATCGTGCTGGCTGCGGCCTTAGTGGCACCAACGAACGCGGCCCACGGGCAAACGGGTGACGCACGGCTCGAGATCGGCACCGCCCGGGCGTTCGCGCCGACAGGCTCCGACGTGCCCGCCTCCACGTACCTGACGGTTGGACTGCGTGTCGATCGCTGGACCCGGCACGGGGGAGTGTTCGCGGGCGTACTCGGAGGGATCAGCTCGGACTCGCTGGGAGGCGATTGGGGCAGTCTGGTTATCGGAGGAGAAGCCATCCTCGGAGCCTCCGCGCCCGTCGAGCTGGCATTGATGGTCACAGGATACGGCTTCCGAGTAGGCGAGCCGTTTACCTATACCGCGATTACCGCGCAAGCTCAGCCCGAGCTCCGCTTCAAGGTCTCACCGGACGTGACGCTGGTCCTGCAGGGAGAGGGTGGGGTGGGCGAGACCAGCGTCGAAGTGAGGCGTGGCGACCTCGCCAGAACGTTCGAGTCGGACCTGTGGCACTACGGCGGAGGCCCGGAACTGCGCGTGCATTTGGGCCGCGCGCTCGCAAGCCTCGGCGCCGGCATATTGCGATCCGATGCGGGCACCTACCGGCGCGGTGTGCTGCGCCTTGGAAGCTACGGATCAGGACCTGCGTGGGAAGCGAGCATCAAGGTGTGGGACACACCGCTGGGCATGGAGACCACCGGCGGACTCAGCATCACGATCCCACTCGGCGGCGAGTGGATGACCACGGCGATCGGAGGCCGTACGGACCCCGACCCGCTGATCGATACCGAGCCGGGGGCGCAGGGTGGCGTGGTGTTGGCCCGGAGGTTGGTGACCTTCGGGGCTGCTCCCTCGTCTGAGTTAGTGAC
>JADFRS010000058.1 GCA_022561145.1 Gemmatimonadota bacterium | reverse complement strand
CCCGGCCAAGGCCCTCGCCGCACCGGGCTCGGCGGCGGCCAGGGAATAGACTCCACTGGCATCCGCAGGCACCGCGGGCGCCGTAGGTGAAATCAGCACCAGTGGTGCACTGCGACCCTTTGCGACCAGCTCCAATGATGCCTCCTGAAGGGGGCCAATCACTCCCAACGCACCAGAGGCCTCGAGATCCCTCAACAACGGGGTGCCCAACGCAGGGTCCCCCCGGTCGTCCAGCACGGAGAGCTCAACCGCCGCACGATTGCCTATCGCACCTCCATGCAGCATCAGGGCCACGCGCACACCTTGTTGAATGCGCTCGGCGAATTCCCTGAGCCGGGGTGAGCCGCTGATGGGCAGGATCGCACCAATCATCGGGGTCACCGCGAGGTCGCCCAGGTTCCCCGACAGTACCGCTTCCGCCCGCTCGAGGGCCCGGCCCACCGCACCCAGGCCGACCGCCCTACGAGCCAGGCGCCGAGCCCCATCCTCATCACTCCTCACGTAGCGGTCGACCGCGTAACGGGCGAGCAGCGGGGCGAGCAGCGCATGGTTCGGATCGGAGATGGCGATCAACGAAGCCAGCGCCACGTCATCGAGTTGGGACAGCCCCGTCTCGATCCCGTCTCGAGCAGGGTCCAGGATTTCGGCGCTCTCATTTGGATCGATCGCGAGGAAGTAGCTGAAGGCCTCCTCGACTCGACCCAAGGACTGGGTTGCCCGGCCCAGAAGGAGGTTCGTGGCCGACCGGCGAGCATCGTCCGGCCCCAGCAGGTCCAGATACCGAGTGGCCGCGACCGTCGCTTCGTCGGCATCACCGAGGCTGAGAGCGGTTCGCGCGAGGACCCACAGCACCCGAGAAGAACTCTGCGCCTGTGGATAGGTGGCCGCGACCTCACGTGCGGCTGACCGCGCGGCCGACACATTTCCGTCCGCAAGTGCCGATTCAGCCGTAGCGATCAGGCGGGCGGCCACCACCTCCTGCCCTGGAGACAGTGTGCCCGCGACGATGGGGACGTCGCTCCTCTCAGGTGGAGCGGCACCCTCCGGAGGCTCTGCCACTGAGGCACAGGTCGCAATACAAACGCACAAGGACACCAACGCCGCGTTCCGCACCGCCTCACGCAAAAGGGAACGCCCGGACGCCATGGGCATCCGGGCGCTATTCCTCCATACGATCATCGAGGTCGTCCCTCAGGCATCTTCCTTGGAGTCGTCGTCGTCAGCGGCCTCGGAGTCGTCGGACTCCGCAGCCTCCGCCTCGGGCTCGGAGTCGTCGGACTCCGCAGCCCCCTCCTCGGGCTCGGGTTCGGGCTCGTCGGATTCCGCAGCCTCCGCCTCGGGCTCGGTTTCGGGCTCGTCGGATTCCGCAGCCTCCGCCTCGGGCTCGGTTTCGGGCTCGTCGGACTCCGCAGCCTCCGCCTCGGGCTCGGATTCGTCGGACTCGGTCGCCGGGACCGCGGAATCACCGGCCTCAGACCCTGTGTAGCCCTCCGCATCCTCGTCCTCCGGATCGGGCTTCTGAGGCCGCGGAGGCTTCTTCTCGGGTGTGGAGGTGATCTCGAGCACGATTCGGCGGTTGGCGGCGTCCGACTCGATTACCTTCAGCTCGACCGCGTCACCTCCCTCATAGTAGTCCTCCGGATCCACTGCTTTTTCCGGCATATTGGCATGGGATGCCGGAACGAATCCTTCGATATCATCTCCGAGGTCGACCACTACGCCCTTTTCCTGAACACGGACCACCGTTCCGGATTGCTCCACTCCCGGCGTGAGCCGCTCCGAGATCTCCGGCCACGGATCGTCGTGGAGTTGCTTGAGTCCGAGCGAGATGCGCTTGTTCTCGGCATCCACGTCGAGAACCAGGACCTCGACCTCTTCGCCCTTCTGAACCACCTCAGAGGGGTGCTCCACGCGTTTCGTCCAGCTCATGTCCGAAACGTGGACCAACCCGTCGATCCCAGGCTCGATTTCGACGAATGCGCCGAACGACGTGAGATTTCGGACCGTACCGGTGAGTTGCGTGCCGATCGGATACTTGACGGGCAACCCGAGCCACGGATCCTCCTCGATCTGCTTCATCCCGAGCGAGATTTTCTCGTCCGACGGATCGACCTTGAGAACCACTGCCTCGATCTCGTCCCCAATGGTCACGAGCTTGGAGGGGTGTCGGATGTTGCGTGTCCACGACATCTCCGAGATGTGAACCAGTCCCTCGACGCCCTTCTCGAGCTCGACGAACGCACCGTAGTTGGTGATCGATACCACCCTGCCCCTGACACGCGAACCGACCGGGTATTTCTTGTCGATGTCGGTCCATGGGTACGGGAGAAGTTGCTTGAGTCCGAGCGAAATCCGCTCGCGGTCCCAATCGATATCCAGCACCTTGACGTCGATGGTGTGGGCGATCTCGACGACTTCGGAGGGATGCCCGACCCGACCCCAGGACATGTCCGTGATGTGGAGAAGTCCATCCAGACCGCCGAGGTCGATGAACGCTCCAAAGTCGGTGACGTTCTTCACGATGCCTTCTCGGACCTGCCCGACCAGGAGCTCCCGAACCAGCGTCTCCTTTTTCTTCTCCCGCTCGGCCTCCAGTATGACCCGCCGTGACACCACGATGTTGCGCCGCCGCTTGTTGAGCTTGATGATCCGGAAGTCGTAGGTTTGCCCCAGCAGATCTTCGATATTCGGGACCCGGCGCAGTGCGATCTGAGATCCGGGAAGGAAGGCATCGACACCCATGATATCGACCGTGACACCGCCCTTGATCTTCCGTGAAAGAACGCCCTTCACCGGCTGGTCGGCTTCGTGGGCTTCCTTGATCTTCTCCCAGACTCGAAGGAAGTCCGCCTTCTTCTTGGAGAGGACGACGATTCCATCATCGTCTTCGAGGCTTTCGAGAAGCACCTCGACTTCCTGCCCGGGCTCGATCTCGCCCGGCTCCTTGAATTCGTCCAAGGCGACGGAGCCTTCGCTCTTGAAGCCGAACTCCAGGATGACCACTGATTCCTCGACACGGAGGACTTTGGCCCGGACGATTTCGCCTTCGCGAATCTCGCCCATGATGTCTTGGTGATCGGCGAGTATCTGTTCGAAGTCCTCGCGTGAGATATCTAGGACCTCTTCCCCGTACGTGTCCATCAGCAACTCGGGTGAGATGCCTGAACCGTTGGACGCCGTAGCGGTGGCTGGGGCGGCCGAAGTGGTTTCGATGTCGTCGTTTCCGGGGGTGTCCGCCGAGGGATCGTCAGCGGTAGGGTCGGAGTCCTGGGTCTCTTCGTTCGTGTCGCTCATGGTTGCCTGAATTTCCGTCCAGACGGACGAAAACCTTGTGCGCCGGGTGGCTGCCGGCCACACCCGGTTTGGGTCAAGGTGACAAAAAAGGCCGGAGGAAGCCGGGCTCCTCGTGGCCGTCTGGCGATCTGCCGGTTTCTCCGCACCGGCAGAGGCCTAGCAAAAGCAAGCTATCGGGAGCCCCCTACTCGGTCAAGTCAATGACCCGCTTCAAGATGGCTCCCACTTGTTCTTCGAACTCGAGCTCCGTCGTGTCGAGTTCGAGAGCGCCTTCCGGGCACTGCAACGGAGACAATTCCCGCTCGCTGTCGATGGCGTCGCGGGCGTGAATTCGGGCCGCTTCGGCCTCCACTGCGGAGGCCGTAGGGACACGGCCGGTATCCTGAAGCAGGCGTCGGCGAGCACGCTCCTCCAGGCTGGCCACCAGGAATACTTTGAGGTCGGCGTCCGGAAACACAACGGAGCCCATGTCACGTCCGTCCGCGACCAGAGAGCCTCGGAGGCCGAGACGCCGCTGGATGTCCAGGAGCCAGGTGCGGACCGCCCGCAGCTTGGCAACCGCAGGCACGTCTCGCGTAACCTCGGGTGTGCGCAACTCGTCGCCAAGGAGGGCGTCCCCCAAATAGAGATCCACTACCGCGACGGATGCCTCGGCACGCACACCAAGGCCAGAAAGATCGTCGACCGTGAGTGCGGCCCAGTCGGACTCGGGGATATCCGCCTTCAGGAGCGCATAGGTCAGGGCCCGATACAGCGCCCCTGAGTCGAGGTGCCTATACCCCAGGCGCGCGGCGATTTCCTTCGCTGTCGTGGTCTTTCCCGAGCCCGCGGGGCCGTCTACAGTGATAATCAAGCGGGTCTTCGTGGGTCGCCCATCCACGCGCCGGTCGGTGTCAGCCGGAACCGGCCCGCGGAGCGAGGCGGTCCAGGATAGTCCAGAATCCCGGAAAACTCACGTCCACGATGTCACGGTTCCGTATGGTGATGTCGTTTCCAGGCAGTGCACCCAGAATCGCGAAGGCCATGGCAATCCGGTGGTCGTCGAAGGCATCTACCTCCCCTCGAACAGGCCGGTCGCTGCCCTCGATTTCCAAGCCGTCGTCCAACTCCTCCACCGCCACCCCAAGTGACCGGAAGTTCTCCACGAGCGCTGTAATGCGGTCCGACTCCTTGACGCGCAACTCCCGCGCACCGGTGAGGCGGGTCAAGCCGTCGGCACGCGACGCGGCTACCGCGAGAATCGGAATTTCGTCCAGGATCGCGGGAGTGTCGGCCTCGCCGATTTCGATGCCCTTGAGAATGGTGGGCCGCACGGTGAGATCTCCTATCGGCTCCGAGGGCGAGTCGGGGGGCACATCGTACGAATGCGTGAGGTCCTGTGGAGAGGCGCCCATGCGCGCCAGGACGCCCAACATGCCCGTGCGTGTCGGGTTGAGCCCAACCCGGCGTACGGTCAGTTCCGGACCGGCTCCACCAAGAAGTCCAAGCACGAGAAAGAATGCTGCCGAAGAGAAATCGGATGGGACCGCGAAGTCGAGAGGCAGAATCGCTTTGGGAGGGTCCCGCAGTTCCACCTGCCAGCGCCCCTCGACCTCATGGCTGATCACCGGTGCGCCTACCATCGTGAGCATGCGCTCTGTGTGATCCCGCGAGGCGGTCGACTCCGAAACCGACGTAACAGCCCCTCCTGTCAGGCCGGCAAACAGGAGCGCGCTTTTTACCTGAGCGCTCCCCACCGGAGACTCGTACGTCAGGGGATTCAGCGGTCCGCCGCTGATCCGGATCGGGAGCCGGTCCGATTCCCCCAGCTCCAGGAAGGTGGCCCCCATCTCCGAGAGCGGCTCGGTCACCCGTCGCATCGGCCGGCTGCGGAGGGAAGCGTCGCCGGTGAGGATGGCCGAGATGGATTGCCCCGCAAGTACTCCCATCATGAGACGAGCGCCCGTTCCGCTATTCCTGAAATCCAGATCTCGCTCGGGAGCCTTGAACCCATTGAGGCCCACCCCACGCACACGTACCTCGCTCCCGTCCACGGGCGGTGGTGGCACGTCTACGCCAAGTGCCCGTAGAACCGAGGCAGTGGCCTGCGGATCCTCCCCGGCAAGGAGTCCAGAGAGCCGACTCTCGCCCTCGGCGAGCGCTGCGAGGATGAGCGCCCGCTGCGTGATCGACTTGTCACCGGGCAGCACGATTTCGGTCAACCCTTCCACTCCTTCGTTCGTGCCATCAATTCCGTGATTGCCGCCAGGTCTCCGGCTTCAAGCGCCGCAGCCATGCGTGCGAGCTCGACCCCGGCAGCCTCGAGCGCCCCCGCCAACCGCGGCGCAGAAGTCTCCAGGACGTCTCTCCACATCTCGGGCGAGCTCGCCGCGAGCCGGGTCATGTCTTTCCCGCCGGGGCCGAGATCGGCCGGCGTGTACCCGGCCTCCGCAAGCGTCGCAGCGAGGCCGTTCGCGACCAACTGAGGAAGCTGGCTCACCCAGGTCATTCGCTGATCGTGCTCGAGCGCATCGGTCCACAGCGGCGTGGCACCGAGAGCACGCCACAACCGTTCTACGCCGCCGGCAGCCCGAGTAGCACCTTCTCCCCGGACCAGCCACACGCGAGCATCCCGGAAGAGCCCATCGCTCGACGCCGCGAAGCCCGAGCCTTCCCCTCCGGTCATCGGGTGTGAACCGACGTAGCGAGAGGCCTCCGACAGCTCTTTCACCCTGTCCATCACGGGCGCCTTGAGGCTCGCCACGTCGGTGATCGCCGCTTCGCCCCAGACCGCGGAGTGTTGACCAAGAAAATCCAAGGTCACGCCAAGGGGTGTCGCGTATACCACCAGATCCCTTCCGCGCGCGGCCTCGGCCGAGTCCGTCGCCAACTCATCAATCGCACCGCATTCAAGGGCGAGGCGTCCATCGGCAGGGTCGAGAGAAAACCCGACCACGTGGGGAGGTGCGTTCAAGGCCCTGAGCCCTCGCGCCATTGAACCGCCCATGAGCCCCACTCCCACGATACCGATCCGATCGAACCCGCACCCCGAGGTTCCCTCGGTCACGGGACGCTCTTCCGTTCGGCTTCCGGCACTGCCATCGGCGTGTCTTCCTCTTCAGAGTAGGGCAGTTCGATTACGAGACCGTCCTGGGCCACCACCGCGCCGGGAAAGATTTCGCGCGCCTCTGCCTCGATGGCGTCCGGGTCGTCCGAGTAACGCGCCGAGAGGTGCGTGAGGACGAGACGCCGCACGCCTGCGAGGGCCGCGACTTCGGCAGCATCCTTGGCGGTGGAGTGGAAGGTCGAGAGGGCCCGGTCCCGCTCGTCCTCGGTAAAGGTGGCTTCGTGGATCAAGAGCTCCGCGTTATGAGCGGCTTCGATGATGCTCGCAGTGGGCCGGGTATCGCCGGTGTAAACCAAGGTTCGTCCATCCCGTTCCGGACCGACCACGGTGTGGGGCTCGATGGTGCGGCCGTCGACCTCGATCGGCTCACCCCGGTGAAGTTGTCCGAATAGCGGACCCTCGGGGACGCCCAGCGCACGGGCGGCTTCGACGTCGAAGCGCCCAGCCCGCCTGTGTTCGGCCACCGCATATCCCAGGGCCGCAGCACCGTGATCCACTTCCAGAGCGACCACATCGTACTCGTCCCGCTCGACACGAGCGCCCACGGCGAGCTCTTCGATGATCACCTCGAATGGAACCCGATCCACACCGAGCTCTGCCGCGGTCGCAAGGATTCCGCGCGAGCCACTAGGCCCGTAAAGCGTTATCGGCTCTGTGCGGGCCTGGAGACCCATGGTGCGCAGGAGTCCGGTGAGGCCAAGGATGTGATCAGCGTGCATGTGCGTGAAGAAGATCGAGTCGAGGCTGAACCCGGTCTGGTAGCGCATCATTTGCCGCTGCGTGCCCTCGCCGCAATCGAACAGCATGAGATCGCCCTCGCGCTGTACCGTGAGGGCGCTCACCCCGCGACGAACGGTCGGCCGTGCCGCAGCCGTCCCGAGAAATGTGACCCGGATCATTTTCGTTCAGAAGCCTTCTAGAAAGACCCAGCTAGAAGATGCGAAGCTGAAACCTAAGCGTGCGACCGGGTTGGGGCAGCCCGCACTGATCGAAGGCCAGGCCATCGGTAAGGTTGGAAAGCGCAACCACGGCGTCCACGTTGCCGAACACTCGATCGGCTCGCCGGAATATCCTCCGCAACTCGAGGTCGAAGATGTGGCTGGCGGTGAGCCCGTCGAGTTCACCGCGATCATTGTTGAGGCAATACTGGTCGCCGACGAAGCGTACCTCGCCGCCGAGCGTGGTCTTCACGGCGAATGGAACGGCCACGTTCACCCTTCCCGTGACGCGCGGCTCGTATTCCGGCCGAGTCCTCGTATCAGAGTCGTCCTCGAACTGCCACACCCGTTGGACCGTGAGGTCGCCGGCATAGGAGATACGCCCGATCGACCCAGCCCCCAGCAGCTCGAGCCCGGTACTCTTGATCCGGTCCCTGTTCACGCGCTGCCGAAGTCTGCCTTCCGGGGTTTCTATCGAGACCCGCACGATCCCGTCTCTCAGCACCTGGTGAAATCCGACGAGTTGGAGTTGCTCACGACCGAAGGTCCACGTGAGACCCATCTCTGCGCCGATGAGGACTTCCGGGGTCAGGTCAGGGTTGGGGAGAAAGCGGCCCAGCGAGCCGGAGTACAGCTCCCTGAGCGCGGGGAACCGAGCCCGGCGGCTGACACCCCCGTGGAACAACAGGTTGCCACCGTAGGCGGTCGTGGAGGCACCGAGGCGACCGCCCCAATCCCATAAGCGACCCAGAGGCGGCTTGTTCCCGGATTCCGGCGTGTCCGCCCCATCCATCGCTACCCCGGCGCTGATGCGTGTAGGGCCGAGTCCCAGGATTCCGAAAAGCTCGTCGAAACGCCACTCGACCTCGGAACCGAGGCTCCAGAGCCGCTGCCGGTACTTGTTGGCCTCTCCTGGGATGAGCAATTCGTCATGGGAGACATCACCGTAGGTGAATGCAGCCCTGAGGTCGCCCTTGTCACCGATGGAATGATCGGCTACGACTCGCAAGGTGAGCGTTCGACCGTCCCCCTTCTCGACTTCCTCAACCGTTTGGAACGCGGGCGTTTCGAACTGTTCGATCTCGAACGAGCCCACGTCGATCCCGACGCTCACTTCGATGTCGCCCCTACCCCAGCTCGTGTTGCGTTGCCCTGTGCCGCCCGAAATGGCCGCCAGGAGACGGGACTGATTGGGATAGCGCCAAAGCCTAGGGCCCGACTCGTGAAATTCGGGCGCGACGCCTCGCTCCGCTTTATAGGCGCTGGTCGTCATCGACAGCCAAGTCCCGCCATCGCGCTCGTACCGTGTCGCGATGAACGCATCCCAATGATTTACGTCTGTGTTGAGACGGAGGTCGCCATCGTCCGTCAACAGCAACTGCTGTGCGGGCGAGAGTTGAACGTCTGGCAGGTTCACCCCCGGACTGTCGCGTCGCGTAAGGCCGGCACGGATGAGCCATTGGGCTCCATCCAACTCGACGAGGACACCTCCAGTGGCGGACAGCGTGTTCGCCCCGGCATCATCCACAGCGGTGGAGAACGTCACGGGCGGGGGCTCGCTGATGTGGCCACTGCCTTTGGCGACATCCACCTCGATGACACCACCGAGGACGTTGGGCCCGTGGAGCACAGAGGAAAGGCCCCTGAGCAGCCTAATGGAGCGGGCTGCGGTCAGCGGAATGAGCGATAGGTCCGTGCGATGGTCCCACCCGAGCGTCAGCGGCACACCGTCCACGATCACCGCGATCTGGCGGTCCTCAGCCCCTCGGAGCGCCGGCTGGGCCTCACCCCGCGAATTCCGACGGATCTGGATGAGCGGCATCTTCCGGAGGAAGTCCTCCGCCGTGGCGGCTGGCATGACGCTCATGGAATCCAGGCGGACCTGAATGGCGCTGACCCCACCGGCGTGGGTCAGGGTGCGTGGGATCGTGACCCTCACACCCTCGACGATGAGCGTGTCCGGAGGAGGGCTGATGGAGTCTGGCCCGACCTGAGCAGACGCGTCCATGCGGCCCTGCACGACGGCCAATCCACCCAGCAGTAGCGACACGGCTTGCCGCGTGTTCATCACCCGACCACCTAGAATCCGCACAAACGTCTTTCGCTGGAGACAATTCGGTATGCTCTGACGGCTAGGAGATAGGACGCCCCACGCCATTTGTTCCGGTCATGGACCCATGAGGCCGTGGACAGCGCTCTCGCCCGTGCCTATAGTGGGCCTTCTCCCACCGAACTGACGATCAGTGAGGTAATCATGCTGAACCGACGTGACTTCCTGGGCGCGATCACTCTCCCGCCTGCTCTTGCCACGGCAGGTCTGAGGCTCTCCCCCCCATATCTGAATCGCACCGGCGCCGAAATCGTCGATGACCTGGCAAGGTACCGGGGAACGGCGAGTGCCATCGCTCGGGACGAGGATTTCTGGGTCGAGGTGGCGCGCGCGTTCACCGTGGATCGTACGCTGGTGAATCTCAACAACGGCGGCGTCAGTCCCTCCCCGGCCTGGGTTCAGGACGCGATGAAGCGCCACCTGGACTACTCCAACCTCGCCCCGTCCTACACCATGTGGGACATCCTCGAGCCCCAACGCGAGAGCGTCCGTAAGCGCATGGCACGAGAGTGGGGAGTGGACCCGGAGGAGGTGGCGTTTACGCGCAACGCATCCGAGAGCCTCCAGACGTGTCAATTCGGCTACGACCTCGAGCCCGGCGACGAGATCCTGACCTCGACGCAGGACTATGGGCGGATGATCACGACGTTCGAACAACGGGAGCGGCGCGAGGGGGTCGTGCTCAAACAGATCGAACTGCCCGTTCCGGCCGAAGACGTGGCTGAGGTGGTGCGGCGTTTCGAGGAGGGAATCACAGACCGCACGCGGTTGATTCTCATGTGCCACATGATCAATCTGACGGGTCAGATTCTACCCGTAAAGGAAGTCGTGGCGATGGCACGGGCGCGCGGGATTCCCGTGATCGTGGACGGTGCCCATGCCCTGGCACACTTCCGATTCACGCTTCCCGAGCTGGAGTGTGACAATTACTCCACCAGCCTGCATAAATGGCTCTTCGCACCCCACGGAACCGGCCTGCTCTGGGTACGGCGGGACCAGATCGCCGACCTTTGGCCACTCATGGCCGCACCCGAGCGGATGGACGACGACATCCGAAAGTTCGAGGAGATCGGCACACATCCGGCGGCGAACTATCTCGCGATCGCCGAGGCTCTCACGTTCCATCAGGGGATTGGGGCCGATCGCAAGGAGGAGCGCCTGATCTACCTGCGAAACTACTGGGCGGAGAGGCTTCTCGAGCACGACCGCGTGCGCCTGCACACGAGTTTGAAGGAAGGGTTCGCGTGCGGAATCGCAACGGTTGAAGTTGAGGGTATCGACACGTCCGAGTTGAGAGATTGGCTCTGGGGCGAACACCGAATCCTCACGGTCGCGATCAATCACGCGCAATTCACCGGTCTGCGCGTCTCTCCGAGTGTGTACAGTACTCTCGAAGAGATCGACCGCTTTTCCGAGGCCATGGAGCAGGTCATCCGGAACGGACTCCCGAGCTAGCCACCTACTCGAGAGCGGCAGTACGCACCTGGGTGATCTTCGCGGGCGGCACCGACAACCCGTACAACTACAATGGGATAGGCTATGATGGAGAGCCGTCCGTGCCCCGCGAACTCGTGTTCGGCTTCAACGTGGAAACCGGCGAGTGGAGGCGATCCGGCCGTCTCGCAGTGGCCACGATGGATCATCGTGGTATGGTGATGGCCGGGGACGCCCTGATAATCGTGGTCTCCTGCCCTGTGGCGTGTGTTGGAGCGTGCGCATTGAAAGTGATCGACCAGCAACACCTTCTGATAAGATCCAGGATCCTTCAGACTTCGAACTCATGTTCGAGCGTGCGCCCGTCGGTATGTGTTGCTTCGACACCGACCTCCGCTACATGCACATCAACGCAGCCCTGGCTGCGATCAACGGCAGATCGATCTCGGATCACATCGGATTCACTCTCCGTGAGGTTCTGCCTGAGATCGCTCCAACACTGTAGCCGGCGCTTCACCAAGTCCTGGAGGCCGGTGAGCCGATTCTCGACGCGGTGGTTCAAGGGCGTGTGCCATCTGAGCCCGAGATAGAACGCTCCTGGACCTGCAATTACTACCCGCTCCTATCCCAAGAGGGCGCCGTTCAGAGCGTCGCTGCCACGGTACAGGAAATCACCGAGCGCACACGGGCGGATGATGCTCGGCAAGACTTATTGGATGCGATCAGCCAGGCTCACTCCGGGTTCATCCTAGGTGATGATCCACGCCGGGGCGGAACCCCGGAGGGTCATCCAGCGTTGAAGGCCTTTCTTGGGTTGCCACTGCATCTGGGCGATCAACTGATAGGCATGATAGGCGTAGCCAACCGTCCTGGTGGTCGAGGACGAGGAGATGGTGCGCAAGCTGGTAAGCGAGCTCCTCATGGCCAAGGGCTACTCTGTCCTCGAGGCTGAAGTCGGAAGGTGCGTGAGGTACTGGACGGCGGGAGCCATGAGGCTGGTTCGGAGGTTCGCTAGCGCCCCGCCACGGACGGATGCGGGTGCGGTACTCCTTCCTTGCGGATTGGACCTGGGGATCGCAGCCTTACTCTATCTCATGGTCGAGCGACGGGTCCGCCGTCTGCTCCCAACCCCTGTTCCATGCTCACCTCCGTAAGGTGGATAGAATGGCCTCGGAACCGATCCGCACGCTCGTAGTCGAGGACGAGCCCTCTGCGCGCCACCTCATCCAGGAGATCCTCCAAGCACGCGGTCACGACGTGGAGGCGTGTGCGGACGCCGAGACGGCGTGGGAAATCGCCCAGCGGGAGCGGTTCTCCCTGGCCGTTCTGGACCTGCGGCTTCCCGGAATGGATGGCGTCGAGCTGTGCCGTAGGCTGAGAAAGCTCCCAGACGGTGGTCAGATGGTCGTGATGTTCGTTACGGGCGCGGATCGCTTGGAAGACTTGGGACGGGCGCTGGAGGCGGGGGCCGATGACTACGTTCTCAAGCCGATCGTGGACGCCGACCTCCCGGTCCGTTTCGCGCTCGCGGAGCGCAAGATCTACTTCCTGCAAGACCGAAAGCGCACCGAGGAGGGACTGGCCCGGGACGCGCTACGCGACTCCGTCACGGACCTCGTCAACCGAACGCTCTTCACCGAGCGCCTTCATCGCACCGCCCGGAGGGCGCAGCGGAAGAACCAGATGCCCGGGCAGGTGACGAAGTACCTGTACGCGGTGCTCTTCGTGAACCTCGACGGCTTCGCTCAGGTGAACTCCCGTGTGGGATACGAGGGTGGGAACGAGATCCTGCGCCAGGTGGGCAACCGCCTGGAGGACTGCATTCGGGGGGCCGATACCGTGGCGCGCTTCGGTGGCGACGAGTTCGCGATCCTGCTGGACGACATGAAGGACGTCAGCGACCCTACCCGTGTGTGCCGGCGCATCGACCAGGCCTTCAGCAAGCCGTTCCGGGGTGGTGGGGAGGACTTCCGCCTCACGGCGTGCGTGGGCGTCGCGTTGAGCTTCGGGAGCGCAGTCGATTCCGCGGCCATCGTCGACGAGGCGAGGAAGGCCCTGATTCGCGCCAAGGAAGAAGGTCCGGCCTCCGTGGTGATGTTCGACGCGGTCGTCCACGCGCGGGCGATCGCCCGGGTCCAACTCGAGTCGCGCCTCAGGTCGGCGGTCGAGAACGGGGAGATGGTGTTGCACTATCAACCCATCACGCTCCTCGAGACAGGAAAGGTCGAGGGGTTCGAGGCCCTGGTCCGCTGGAACGAGCCCGACCGCGGCATCGTGGGTCCGAACGAATTCATCAGGGTGGCGGAGGACACGGGAGTCATCATTCCACTTGGGCGGTGGATCATCGACGAAGCGCTGCGCCAGCTCTCCGAGTGGCGAGAGGCGCTGCCCGAAGGGGAGCTGCCGTTTGTCAGCGTGAACGTCTCGGGCAGGCAGTTCACTCTGCCTGACCTCGCCGAACAGATCACGCGATCGATGGACGAGGCAGGTCTTCCCGAAGGCTCCGTCCACATCGAAATCACGGAGACCGCTCTGATGACCGACCTGGACACAGCCAGGAGGACCATCCAGTTGCTGAACGAAGCGTCGGTGGAAGTCCACGTCGACGACTTCGGCACGGGCTACTCGTCGCTAAGCTACCTCAGCCGATTGCCTATCTCGGGCCTGAAGATCGATCGTTCGTTCGTGAGTCAAATCACGAACAGCCGGGAGGACCGGGAGGTCGTGCGCACGATCACGAGTCTCGGCAAGAGCCTGCACATGGCCGTCATCGCGGAAGGTGTGGAGACGGAGCGGCAGCACGAGGAGCTTCGCGCACTCGGCTGCCAATACGGGCAGGGTTTCCTGTTCGGCCGGCCGCGGCCCGCCGACGAACTCACGAAATTCTTCCACGGAAGAGAAGCCCGGGCCTGAGGCCTACCCGCGAAATCTTCGACACAGGCGAAGCCGAATGATCGAGGCCGTGCTGGCGAATCTGCGCGAGTACTGGATGGTCCATGCCCTTCTCGCGCTTTACACCGTCATGCTCGCGCACCACGCATGGGCCGGTAGCCGACAGACCCGGGGACTCGCCGACTACTACGTCGGGGGCCGGAAGATGGGTGGGTGGGTAATCGGCCTATCCTTCTTCGCCACCTACGCGAGCACCAATTCTTTCGTGGGGTTCGCCGGACGCACGTATGAGTGGGGCGTCCCATGGTTGCTCTTCATCCCCACTTCCGTGGCCTTCTGTCTGTTCGCGTGGATCGTCGTCGCGCCGCGGCTGCGGAGATTCACGCAGGCGATGGGCTCCCTCACGATCCCGGATTTCATCGGCTTTCGGTTCGGGAGCACGCCGGCGCGGGTCTTCGCCGCTGTGATCGTGATCGTCGCGTCATTGTTCTACATGACGGCGGTCTTCAAGGGGATCGGGAACCTGATCGAGCATTTCCTGGACATCCCCTACACCGTCGCGATCGTCATCGTCTTCTTCATCGTGGTGCTCTACACGATGATCGGAGGCTTCATCAGTGTGGTGAAAACCGACTCCGTCCAAGGCGTCGTAATGATCATCGCCGCAGCGCTCCTCTTCTTCGGCACCGTCAATGCGGCAGGCGGATTCGGCGCGATTCGCGAGGTTCAGACCCAGCCGGGAGGAGAGGCGCTCTTCACGTGGGGCGGCGGCGTCGCGGTACCCGTCCTCATAGGAACGATGTTCGCGGGGCTCGTGAAGTTCACTGTGGATCCTCGGCAACTCTCACGTTTCTTCGCCCTGGAGGGCGCCAAGGCGATTCGCACCGGAATGATCGTCTCGTCGCTCACTTTCGCGGCGGTGTTCTCGCTCCTCCTACCCGTCGGCCTCTACGCCCGCCGCATCCTGCCGGCCGGTTTCGAGGATACAGATCTCGTGGTACCTACCCTGCTCACCGACGTGTTCGGCCCCGGCACGGGCGCCTTCCTGCTGGTGGCGATGGTCGCGGCCGCCATGTCCTCGCTGGACTCGGTGTTGCTGGTCCTTGCTTCGACGACCGAGCGCGACATCGTGGGCATCGCGTTCCCGGGTCGGACCGAGGAGTCGGAGATGCGCTGGACGCGCGTCTGGGTTGGTCTCTTCGCGCTCATCACGGCGCTCATCTCCCTGAGGCCGCTCGCCGGCATCGTCGAGTTGACCGCGTTCAGCGGCAGCCTCTACGGCGCGTGCTTCTTTCCCGCGATCGTCTTTGGCCTTCACTGGCGTAGAGGAAGCGGCGCCGCGGTCATGACCTCGTTCGCCGTCGGCATCGTGGTCCTGCTCGCCTGGGACTTCGTGCCCGGTTCGCAGATCCTCCACGAGGTCTTCCCGGCCATTATGCTTTCGACCGGTGCGTTTTGGAGCGTCTCCGTCCTCACCGAAAACGGAGCCAGCGAGGAGGTCGAGGCATTGCTGGCAGGCGACACCTCGGCTCGGTATTCTGAGACGTCACCAGCACAAGGAGCACGCCATGAGCGAGATCAGTCGTAAGGACTTCCTGGGACTCGGGACGATGGCCACGGCTGGGCTCGCCTCGGGATGCACCCCCGGAGCCGTCAGGGGTGTCGCCCCCGATCTCATCGTCCTGAATGCGAACGTTCTCACGCAGGACGACCAGAACCCGAACGCCGAAGCTTTCGCGATCAAAGACGAGCGCTTCGTCGCGGTGGGATCGACGAGTGACGTGCGGAACTTGACGTCGGCGAGCACGCAGGTGATCGACGCCGGTGGCGCGACGGTCGTCCCAGGCTTCATCGACGCGCACTCGCACCCCTCCGGAGCCGGGCTCAACGAGCTCAGGAACGTGAACACGAACCTCGGTAGCATCGCGAGGATCCAGGTCGCGCTCCGCGAGCGTGCCGCCCAAACACCTCCAGGCGAGTGGATCATCGGGTTCATGTACGACGACACGAAGCAGGAGGAGGGGCGACCGCTTGCCCGTCTCGACCTCGACGAGGTGAGCACGGACCATCCGATTGTCGTGGGTCACCGCGGGGGTCACACGGGGGTGTACAATTCCAAGGCCTTCCAAGTCGCCGGCGTGACGGTGGAGACGCCCGACCCCTTCGGAGGGCATTTCTACCGCGAGGACGGCGAGCTCACCGGAAAGGTCGCCGAAAGCGCCCGTCGCGCGTTCACCATTCCCGGCGGTTCCACCCGTGAGGAGCGAGCCCAGGGAGTAGCCATGATCTGCGCACGGATGAACGCGTCGGGGCTCACGTCGGTCCACCAGGCCGGGACCGGCCCAAGCGCCTTCACCGCGTTCCAGGACGCTCGTGAGGCGGGTGACCTTACACTGCGCATGAACCTCTTCGCGAGGGGTGGGGCGTTCGGCTCTTTGAACGAGAGCGGCATCCGCTCCGGCTTCGGCGACGAGTGGCTTCGGATAGGTCCCGTGAAGTTCGCGGCCGATGGATCGGCGTCCGAGCGGACGATGGCGATGAGCACGCCTTACGCCGGCCGTCCGGACGACTTCGGTATCCTCACCATGACCCAGGAACAAATCCACGAGGTCGTCGAGGAGGCGCATCGGTCGGGGTGGCAGATCGCGATCCATGCCAATGGTGATGTCACGATCGACATGGTGCTGAACGCCTACGAGCGTGTGCAGCGAGAGTGGCCTCGGGAGGACACCCGGCACCGCATCGAGCACTGTTCACTGGTGAACCCATCACTGCTGCGGCGCATCGCCGACGGCCGCTACATCCCGGCTCCGTTCTATACCTATGCCCACTACCACGGCGAGAAATGGATCGAGTACGGTGAGGAGAAGATGGAGTGGATGTTCGCCCACAAGTCGTTCCTCGACTACGGCATCATGGTCGCTCCGGCGTCGGATCACAGTCCAGGCCCGTTCGAGCCGATGATGGCGATCCAGTCCATGGTGACGCGCAAAGACTTTTCGGGGCGCGTGTGGGGTCCGAGCCAACGGATCACGGTGGCGCAGGCGCTCAAGGTGTGCACGCTGCACGGCGCCTATGCCTCCTTCGAGGAGAACGAGAAGGGCTCGATCGCCGCCGGCAAGCTCGGAGACTTCGTGATCCTTGCCGAAGATCCGCACGACGTCGATGCCGACCGGATTAAGCAGATCCAGGTCGTGCGGACCGTTGTGGGGGGCACCACGGTCTACGAGGCGTGAGACGCTGAAGGAACTGGGGGCCTCATCCCTTGCGAAAGACCGGCGGGGGCATGCAACCTATGACTCCCCTATTGTCGGGTGATGTGTTCGCGGGAGTCTTGTCTTCCACGGCGTGACCAATGACTGCGATCGAGAACGCGCCGAGTGCTCGTGCCCTCGGCCGAAAGCCCGTCGACGACCAGGTCGACTTCCATGGGCTCACCCACCCGGGGAAGGTCCGCAAGGAGAATCAGGACCACTTCATCGTCGCCTCGCTCCACAAGCGCATGGACGTGCATCTGACCAGTCTCCCGGACACGGGTAGGCTGTATGGAGAGGCGGAGCGGCTCGCCTTCCTGGCCATGGTCGCGGATGGGGTGGGAGGAGGACCGGGTGGCGAGGCGGCAAGCCGGCTGGCGCTGGAGGCCGTTAGCCAGTACGTCGCGGAAAGCATGGACTGCTACTACACGGCCGACCCTACGGACGACCAGACGTTCGCGCAGGCCCTGGCCAACGCGGCCCTCCACTGCCATGAGGACGTTCTGAAGCGCTCGGACGGCGTACGAGGGAGCGGGATGGCCACGACGCTCACTCTGATGCTCTTCGTTTGGCCGCAGGCCTACCTCCTTCAGGTCGGAGACAGCCGCTACTACATCCTACGGGATGGCGAGCTGACGCAGATCTCCCGGGATCAGACTCTGGCCCAGGTCCTGGTCGATGACGGCGTGTTCTCCAGGACGGAGGCGTCCAAGTCGCCGCTTTCCAATGTGCTCTCCAGCGCCATCGGCGGCTCGGAAACTACGCCGGTGGTCACCGGCATCGACCAGGACTGGAACTACGTCCACCTGCTCTGCAGCGATGGACTCACCAAACACGTCTCGGATGAGCGGATCGCCGAGCGCCTCAGATCGATGACGTCTGCCAAGCAGGTGTGCGAAGACCTGCTGCAGGATGCGCTCGACGACGGGGGTAGCGACAACATCTCCATCATCGTGGTTCGCGATCTGCGAAACGACGCCTGAAGGTGGGCTCGCCAGTGGGCCTCGTCCGCGACGCTCCACGCAAGTAGCTTCCTCCCCCATCCAAACAAGCGAGGAGTGCCGCGATGCGCATCCTTACCATGACGAGATTTCACGTTGTCCACGCGCTGTTGGCGGCTCTGACCGCAGCCGCAGCCGCCGCGCAGGTCACCGCGATCCGAGCGGGCGGCCTCGTCGATCCCGACTCAGGCACCCTATCCACCAACCAGATCATTCTGATTGAGGATGGGCGTTTCCTGGCCATCGGCGCCGATGTCACGATTCCTCGGGGCGCTGAGGTCATCGATCTGTCTCACCTCACGATTCTCCCCGGCTTGGTTGACGCGCACAACCATCTGGCGTTGACATACAAGGCCGAACCCGAGAACAACATCTACTACCTGACCTACGTTCTCGAGAGCACGCCGCTCCGTGCGATCCAAGCCGCGTCCAACGGCATTCAGATGCTCTCGGCGGGCTTCACCATCGTTCGTGATATGGGGAACAACGGCAACTACGCGGATACGGCGCTGCGGCTCGCGATCGAGCAGGGGTGGATTCCCGGGCCGATGATCATCAACTCGGGCATCATCATCGGTGGCATGGGCGGGCAGTTCTGGCCCACGCCCGAGATGGGCATCGGAAAAAACATCGTCTACCCCGAGTACCTCGACGCGGACACACCGGACGAGATCGTGAAAGCGGTCCGGCAGAACGCGCTGTTCGGTGCGACGGTCATCAAGATCTGCGTGGACTGCAAGCCTTGGGGCTACTCGGTCGAAGAGATTCGCCTCTTCATCAGCGAAGCAGCCAAGGCCGGCCTCAAGGTTGAAGGACACGTGCAGACGGTGGACGGCGCCGGTCGGGCCATCGAGGCCGGTATCTGGTCGATCGCGCATTCCGGCGCACTCACCGACGAGATGCACAAACGGATGGCAGCGAAGGGAATCTGGCGCGCCGGTACCGAGACGCCGATCACGCTGGTCGGGCACACCTCTGAGCGCCGTTACGAACAGACCGTGGCCGGTCTTCGCAACGCCTTCGAGAACAATGTGCCGCTAACGTTCTCGACTGATGCGGACTATTACATCCCTGGCATGACGCGCGGGGAGGTCGCCATCGAGTTCATCGAATCGTGGAAGGCCGCAGGTATTCCCACAGCCGACATCCTCAGGGCGATGACGACGAACGGCTATCTGGTGAGCGAGACCGAAAACGAGCGTGGGCCCATCAGAGTGGGTCTGGCCGCCGACCTGATCGCCGTCTCGGGCAATCCTCTCGACAACATCGACGCTCTACGCGACGTGCAGTTCGTGATGAAGGACGGCATGGTATTCAAGCAGGACGGGGTGATGACACCGGAGAAGTTTTTCCACGGCGGGCCGGTAAACGGCTGGAACATTCGGTGAGGTGGTACTCGACCATGACCTGCAGGAGGTGGGAATCATGAAGTGCACACTGTCTCGGCTCGCCATGGCGGTCGTAGCGGTAACGGCCCCGGTCCAGACTCAGGCCCAGGATGGGAAGCAATTCGTCACCGACTTCATCGACCGGACTCAGGCGACCTACGCGGAGACGGCGTTGAAGATCTGGGACCTCGCCGAAGTCGGGTATCAGGAGATAGAGAGTTCCGAGCTCCTCCAGGAGCATCTGCGAAGCGCAGGCTTCGACGTCGAGTCAGGGGTCGCCGGCATGCCGACGGCTTTCGTCGCCAGCTACGGATCGGGCCGGCCGATCGTCGGCATCCTCGCCGAGTTCGACGCGCTCCCCGGCATCAATCAGGATGCCGTACCGACTCGCCAGGCCATCGAGGGCAAGGGAGCCGGCCATGCGTGCGGGCATCATCTGTTCGGCACCGGATCCACCGCAGCCGCACTAGCGGTCAAGGAATGGATGGAGACGACGGGCGCTCAAGGGACCATCCGTGTATACGGCACGCCCGCCGAGGAGGGCGGAAGCGGCAAGGTCTACATGGTGCGGGACGGCCTCTTCGACGACACCGACGTGGTGATCACTTGGCACGCAGGTGACCGCAACGACGCGAGCCCCGACACCAACCTCGCGATCAAGTCCGCCAAGTTCCGCTTTCGGGGCATCTCAGCTCACGCCGCCGCCGCGCCTCACCACGCGCGCTCGGCGCTGGACGGCGTCGAGGCCATGAACATGATGGCCAACATGCTGCGCGAGCACGTCCCCCAGGAAACGCGGATCCATTACGTGATCACCTACGGAGGCTCGGCGCCCAATGTTGTTCCCGACTTCGCCGAGGTCTACTACTACGTGCGTAACCCAAGCCCTGAGGTCGTGACAGAGGTGTTCGATCGGCTCGTGGAGATCGCCGAGGGCGCCGCCCAGGGGACCGGAACCACCGTGGACCACGAGATCATCGGCGGTGCTTTCAATCGGCTCCCCAACGTGGCGCTGGCACAGGTCATGGACACGAACCTGCGTTCCGTCGGCGGCGTCTATTACACGGCGATGGAACAGGCCTTCGCACAGGGAATCCAGGCCACGTTGGGCAGCGCCGCCCGTCCCTTGGGAAGCCAGGAAGAGATCGAGCCCTTTGCGATGCACCAATCTTTCGCTTCGTCGGACAACGGCGACGTGAGCTGGGTCACTCCGATGGCCCACCTGCGGACTGCTACCTGGGTGCCGGGCACGTCGGCGCACTCCTGGCAGGCGGTGGCGGCCGGGGGCATGAGCATCGGTACCAAGGGGATGATCGTCGCGGCGAAGACGCTTGCGAGGACAGCACTGGACATCTTCAACAATCCCGAGATCGCCGCCCGGGCCCAGGCCGAGTTCCACGAGCGAAGGGGGCCGGACTTCAGGTACGTTGCCCTATTAGGCGAGCGAGATCCGCCGCTGAACTACCGGGGGGCGGTGGACCCTGGTTTACTCGAATAGGTGAACGAAGGGGGATGCCGATGAGGATTCTAGGTACGGCGGCGTGCGCCGGGCTCGTCCTCTGCACAGCCGCGGGTTCGGTCTTGGCCCAGGAGATGACGTTAGCCCTGACGGGCGATGCGATCATCACGCGTCGCCTCTCGGTGTACGACGAGCCCGATTTCCTCGAGATGATCGAGTTGATCCGCGGCGCCGACGCCGCGTTCACGAACCTCGAGATGCTCTTTCACGACTACGAGCCGTACCCGGCGCACCAGAGTGGAGGGACGTGGATGCGTGGCGATCCGGAGCTCGTAGAGGAACTGGTGTGGGCGGGCTTCGACATGGTCTCGCGCGCGAACAACCACACCGGAGACTACGGAGTGGAGGGCCTGAGGCTCACGACCATGTACGTCGAGAAAGCGGGGCTTGTGCACGCTGGCGCGGGCGAGAGCCTGGCGGAGGCGCGTGAAGCGCGCTTCCTCGAGACCGCCCAAGGTCGTGTCGCGATCATCTCGATGGCGTCGACCTTCCCAGACCACTCCCGGGCCGGTGAGGCCCGGGGAAGCATGAAGTCTCGGCCGGGCCTGA
Organism: Gemmatimonadota bacterium; assembly: GCA_022561145.1. Taxonomy (GTDB): domain Bacteria; phylum Gemmatimonadota; class Gemmatimonadetes; order Longimicrobiales; family Gaopeijiaceae; genus JACZXQ01. The sequence continues at coordinate 1,602 of JADFRS010000058.1, read as the reverse complement.
GCCCGTTACGATACTCCACGACCAGGGTCGCAACCGCGGATCAGCTCGATCGGCTCGAGGCGGTCATGGAGGAGATGGGCGTCGGGTTCAACCGGAACCCGTCCGGGGCGCGCACGCTTCGAACGGCGTTCGTGGAGGGTACTGAGCCAGGAGTCATCACGAAGCCGGACCCCGAGGACATGGCGGAGATCGCGGCGGTGGTGAACAACGCGAGCCGCCTCGCCGACCACGTGCTCGTCACGATCCATGCGCATGAGAGCAAAGGGCCTCGGTCGGTCCCGGCGGATTTCGTGGTCGAGTTCGCCCGGGCCATGATCGACGCGGGTGCGACCATGTTCGTCGGACACGGGCCCCACGTGCTGCGGGGCATCGAGATCTACAAGGGCAAGCCGATCTTCTACTCGCTCGGAGACTTCATCTTCCAGAACGAGACGTTACTCCGGCTGCCGGCGGACAACTATGAGCGGTACGATCTGGGGCCCGACAACCACGTCGCCGACTTCAACGCGTCGAGGTATCGCAACGAGACGACCGGCTTCCCGGTCAACCGGGAAATCTGGGAATCCGTCATCGCCGTGCCCACCTTCCTCGACGGCGAGCTCATCGAGCTCGCGCTCCACCCTATCACGCTCGGCTTCGGCGAGCCCGCTTGGGTGCGCGGCCGTCCGATGCTGGCGCGGGGCGAGCTAGGTCAAAAGATCCTGAATGATCTCATCGAGCGGTCTGCGCCGTACGGGACTCAGATCGACGTGCGGGACGGGGTGGGGTACGTGAGGGTGAGATAGAAGCGGTGACGAGTCGCGGTGAGACCCGTTCGCGGTGCGCGCCTTCCTCACCGGGGCTGCTCGCCCCGCTCAGCCGCGAGCCGCAGCCGGACCGCCTCGAGCGTGTCGGCGCTGGCCCGCGAGAACGCCTGATACCGCGGATCGTCGCGGATGTTGTCCATCATGGGCTCGGGCAGAACGTTATGCCACCCGATCAAGTACCCTCCCCGATGGGCACGCTCCGCCCACTCCAGCGCCTGACGTGCCCCTCATGCCCATCCAGGGGAACGCCTACCTCCTTTCAGCGTTCGCATTCGTGAATCTCGTCGCACTGGCGGCGACGCGCAAACGCTTCGGCCTTTCGGGTTGAGCAAGATGCTGCAGGTCGAGGTGCAGAAACTTGCGGAAGCCCCTTCGGGAGATCTCCAAAACAGTGGGCTGCACGGTACCCAGGCTCACCAAGTTCCGCCACACCTACGCCACGGCTCGGCTCCAGACCACGGATAATGGGAAGCAGATCTCTCTGTGGACCGTGGCTAAGGAGCTAGGCCACAAGAACGTGTCCAGAGTCAAAGATACGTATGCAGAAAGGCCTTGATCTCGTTCCCCCAAAGCGTGCTCAGGAGTGCGACGGTGAGCAGAGCGGCCAGTAGGGAAACCAGGCCGACACGAGTCCAACGAAACGCGCCGTGTCCGGTCTGGCGTAGAAAGAGGGTGACCAGGTCGCGCCGTTCCTTGCGTGCCCCTTCCGGCAAGTGGGGCGTGCGGCTGAAGAGGTAGCCGAGCCGTCGCGTCATGTACATTCGGAAATTCACCGCCCAGCCGCATGCCTCCAGCA
>JADFRS010000057.1 GCA_022561145.1 Gemmatimonadota bacterium | reverse complement strand
TTCCGGATTCCAGCGTGCCCCTCAGCTCTTCTACCTCGTCGCCTTCGTGATCCTGCCGCTGACCTGGGTGCTTGTGCTCTGGGGACACGGTGCCTACGACCGGCGCTACCTGGGCATCGGCACCGACGAGTTCAAACGCGTGTTCCAGGCATCGCTGACCGTCACGGCGGTCGTCTCCTTCCTCGTCTTCTCGACCCAGTTCTCCCCGTCCCGGCTCACCGTCGGCACCACGTTGCTGCTCGGGCTGACGTACCAGATGCTGGGGCGTTCGCTGGCCCGGCGCGCCCTCGACATCATCCCGCGCGGCGGGCCCGAGCGCGGCGAGGCCGTCGTGACCGAGCGGGCCGTAAGGTGGTGAAGGAACAAATCGAGCTCGGGGAAGACGGCCTCCCGTGGGCGAACTCGGAGCGCTTCATCGATCTGTGCGCCGCTGGGGCGTCACAAGACTTCGACCGCCATCTCCCCAAACGTCGCCGAACATTCTTCGACCGCAGCCTCATCGATTGCATGTCGTTCTTCGTGCTGCATGGCCTACGCCCGCCCGATCGTCTCGCCGCCGCGCAGGATCTCCACGACTCCCGGCGCCCCTCCCCCGTCGGGATCGCGAAAACCTTCGTGGGCGACGTGTATGTCAAGGTGACGTACGGCCGGCCCTATGTGCGCGGACGGAACGTGTTCGGTAATCCGGCGGACGGGGGCACGTACCTGGTGCCGTTCGGAGAGCTTTGGAGGACCGGCGCCAACGAAGCGACCGAGATCACCGTGACGGGGCCCGTGCTCATCGCGGGGAAGCGCCTGGAGGCCGGCACCTATTCCATCTTCACCGTTCCCGGTGCATCGAACTGGACAGTGCGCTTCAACACGGGGCTCGGGATGGACGGAACCGGCCGGCTCGCTGCCGAGACCCGCCGGTTCACCCAAAGCTACGACGAAGCCGACGACGTGCTCGTTGTCGAAATTCCCTCTGGCTCCCTCTCGGAGGTTGTCGATCAGTTCACGATCGCGTTTGAGACCGCCGAGGACGGCGCCCACATGGTGCTGTCCTGGGAGCGGACCGGGGTGAGAATCCCGATCGCGGCCGCGGGTATGTGACAATAACCGCATGATGCATTGCCTCGAAGGCCTGCGGGTCATCGACGTAACCCAGAACCTGGCCGGCCCTTTCTGCACGCAGATTCTGGGCGACCTGGGCGCGGACGTCATCAAGGTCGAGCCACCCGGCGCGGGCGACTCGGCCAGGGCCTGGGGGCCGCCGTTCTGGGAAGGCGAGAGCCCGCTGTTCCTGGCCACCAACCGCAACAAGCGCAGCATCCAGTTGGACCTCAAGTCCCCGGAGGGAGCAGAAACGCTTCGGGAGCTGATCGCCGGAGCGGATGTGTTCGTGCAGTCCTTCCGGTCAGGCCGAGCCGAGGCGTTGGGCCTCGGCTATGAAGCTGTCAGCGCGCTCGAGACCGGCATTGTTTACGTGTCGGTCACCGCTTACGGCTCTGAAGGGCCGCTCAGTCATCTGCCGGGGTACGACCCGCTCATGCAGGCGGCAGGCGGGATCATGTCGGTCACCGGGCACCCGGACGGCCCTCCCGCTCGCGTGGGCGGTTCCGTCGTGGATTTGGGCACGGGCATGTGGGCGGCACTCGGCGTACTCGCCGCACTTCGGGATCGGGACGCCACGGGGCGCGGGTGCCACGTGGAGACTTCGCTCCTGGGGTCGGCCCTCACATGGATGGGTTATCACATGATCGGTCACCTGGCCACGGGTGAGGTGCCGGGGCCGATGGGATCCGGTATCTCGATGATCGCACCCTACGAGGCGTTCCCTACCGCCGACGGGCACATCATGATCAACGCCGGCAACGACGCTACGTTCGGGCGGCTGACCGAGGCGCTCGGGCTCGATGAGCTGGCCGACGACGAGCGATTCGCCGACAACCCCTCACGGGTGGAGAACCGGCAGGCCCTGTTCGAATCGATCGCGGGCAAGACGCGCACCCTCGAAGCCGGCGAGCTCCTCGAGCTTCTTTACCGGCACAACGTGCCGTGTGCTCCGATCCAAGACGTGGCGCAGGTCGTGGGCGATCCTCAGGTGGCGGCGACCGGCATGTTGCGCGCCGCGGAGCACCCTCGCATTGACGATTACCGCGACGTGGCCATGCCAATCAGGTGGAACGGCGAGCAGGCTGAGTTCAGGCTCCATCCGCCCGGTCCGGGTGAGCACACGCGTGAGGTTCTGGCTGAGTTGGAAGCAGCCCGCAAGGATACACACGGAAGGGAGATTCCATGAAGATGCGACCCTGGCCGGGGAGGGCGATGCGGAACGCGGCTGTCTCCACGCTCATGCTTCTGGTGGTTCCGAGCCGCGCGGCGACGCAGGTCCCGGACCTACTGCAAGCACCGGTATCCGAGGCGGACCGGACGGAACTGGTGGCGTTTCTCGAGAGCTACTACGACGCGTTCAGCGATCGCGACTGGGAGCGCTTCCAGGATCACTTCTGGAGCGATGCCACCCTGACCACCGTGTGGCCGCCAACGGAGGGCGCCCCCGAGCGAGTGCTCGTCACCACTATCACGGAGTTCATCGAACAGGCGCCACTGGGCCCCGGCAGCCGGGAGATCTTCGAGGAGCGCATGACGGCCCTGGAGATATCCGTACGCGGGGACCTCGGGACGGCATATGCCCACTACCTCGCGCGCTTCGGCGATCCCGGAGAGATCAGCGCATGGGAGGGCATCGATTCCTTCCAACTGATGCGTCACGATGGGCGGTGGCGGATCGTCTCGCTCGCCTTCCTCTCGGAAGGGTAACGCACGGCTTGACATGCAACCTTATGGTTGCATATACTCTTCCCATGGTCGACCCATTCGCAGCCATTTCAGACCCGACACGCCGGGGAATTCTCGAGCGATTACGCCGAGACGGTGCGTTGTCGGTCACAGAGTTGGCTGCTCCGCTGCCGATCAGCCGGCAGGCGGTAACGAAGCATCTCGATATCCTGGAACGGTCAGGCCTCATCGAGCATGAGTGGCGCGGCAGGAAACGCGTCCACCTGCTCAAAGCCGAGCCCCTGCAGGAGGTCGACGATTGGTTGGCGCCCTACGCGGCGGCGTGGGATGAGCGCTTGGCACGCTTGGAGGAGTACTTGGATGGAGATCATGACGAAGGCGATTGAAAAGCGACTCGAGTTGAACGCACCGCTCGAGCGGGTGTACCGCTCGAGCGGGTGTGGAGCTGGAATCACGAGCCCGGCACGGAAGTTGAGGAGGGCAGCTCCACCTCCGTCGAATGGATGCTCTCGCCCCGCGAGGGCGGGGGCACCATCCTCGAACTCAGGGAGACCGGCTTCGAGACGGAAGACCGCCGAAAGCAGAACGACGACGGATGGGACGAGGAGCTTGCCGAGTTGGTAGCGATCCTGGAAGCAAGCTGAATCCACCCATCACCCTGGGCGCCCGGCCCTGGGTGGGCGGCTACCGCCTCCGAGTGCAGGCAGACGTCCATCCGGGGTCGTCGCCCCCGGAATTCCAGTCGAAACCCCCGCCGGACCTCATCCACGCAATCAAACTCGCCCACCATGAAGGCCATCTGGGCCGAAACTCTCACCTTCATTCTCATCCTCCTCCACCGGTACGACCACAACCATGATACAGGCATTGCGTTGAGGCCTTACCGATACATGCTTGCCTAAACACCGCCAGCCGACAACGTTTCCTCGGATTTCACGCGTGCCCGATCCTTATCGCGGGAAGACCCATGTCGATCGACTTTGATCGCCTCCAAGCTGCCCTGGCCCAGCGTTACGCGCTGGAGCGACAGTTGGAGGAAGGCGGAATGGCCCTGGTCTACCTCGCCAGGGACCTGAAGCACGGTCGGCAAGTCGCCGTCAAGGTGCTCATGCCCGAGCTCGCCGCCACGGTCGGCCCGGAGCGCTTCCTTCGCGAAATCGAAATCGCCGCGGGCTTGAGCCATCCCCACATCGTGCCCCTCTACGACTCCGGGGAGGCCCAGGGCTTTCTCTACTACGTCATGCCGTACATCGAAGGTGAGTCCCTGCGGGGCCGACTGAACCGCAGTGGGGCGTTGCCTTGGGCGGAAGCTATACGCCTCACCAAGAACGTGGCCGAAGGCCTCGAATATGCGCACGGCAAGGGTGTGCTCCACCGCGACATCAAACCGGCGAACATCCTCCTCTCCGGGGGGCACGCACTCATCACCGACTTCGGTGTGGCACGAGCGGTGGGTGAGGCGGTCGGCCAACGCCTCACCTCCACAGGCTTCACGTTGGGATCGACGTCCTATATGAGTCCTGAGCAGGCTATGGGCGAACAGAACCTCGACGGCCGCTCCGATATCTACTCGCTCGGGTGTGTGCTGTATGAGCTGCTCGTCGGAGAGCCACCCTTCGTCGGCGCGGCTCGGGCAGTCGTAATGGGTCATTTGAACGCCACGCCCAAGCCTGTGCGTAACAGGGTTCATGACGTGCCGCAGGCGGTGGATGCCGCTATCGAGAGTGCACTCGCGAAGGACCCGGCGGACCGGCCACCCACGGCGCGGGCGTTCATCGAGTCGCTCGAAGGTGTGCGAAAGGCTACGTCACCGCAGGCGCGCGCCAGGCGGCGCACTCTGTTCGTGACCGCTGCGGTAGCTGCGGCGCTTGTCACCCTCATGATCCCTCTGCGCGCCTGGTTCGCGGACTCCGGGTCGCCCTCGGCGCTGGACCCCACGCACGTCGCGGTGCTCTACTTCGACGATCTCAGCCAAGAGGGCGAGCTGAGGTATCTGGCGGACGGTGTAACCGAGTCGCTCATCTACGCCCTCGGCCAGGTCGACCCGCTCACGGTCGTGTCCAGGAACGGCGTCAAACCCTATCGCGAACTGGTCATCCCGCTGGACAGCCTCGCGCGCGCCCTCGGCACGGGAAGCCTGGTGGAAGGAAGCATCGAACGATCCGGGAACAGCCTCGTGGCGACCATACGCCTGGTTGACGGAGCGACGGGTAAACAGCTGCTGAGCGAGCGCATCGAGCGCAGCGGCGAGGACCTCATTGCGCTCAGAGACGACATCGTCCAAGAAGCTGCCCGCCTGTTGGGTCAGCAGTTGGGCAGGAACCTGCAGCTCGAGGAGGCCGTGGTTGGGACGGACAGCGATGAGGCTTGGCAGCTCGTCCAGCAGGCCGCCCACCTCGTGGAGGACGCCGACACACTGCGCTGGAGCCGGGGAGACCGGGTGGCGGCCGAACGACTGCTCGCCAGAGCCGATTCCCTCCTTGTTCGAGCCGAAGCCGCTGATCCGGAGTGGACGGACCCTCCGCTGGCACGGGGCTGGGCGGTGCTTCGGAGGGCCCGGATGTCGGGATCCCGCAGCCGCCACGACGAGGCCTTGCTCAGGAAATCCATGGATCATGCCGAGCGTGTGCTGGATAGGCACCCTGAGGACCCCAAGGCGCTCGAGCTGCGCGGCCAGGCACTCAACGACCTCAGCTGGCTCCTCACCATCGCTGGAGACGAGCAGGAGGTATCCCGCCTGAGAGGCGCCGCCGAGGTCGATTTCAGAACGGCCGTCGAAGCAGATCCTTCACGCGTCAAGGCGTGGATTGGCCTTGCGGACCTGCTGCGGGTTGGAGGACGCTTTTCTGAGGCTTCGCTGGCGGCTCAGCACGCACTGGACGCGGACCCGTTTCTCATCAACGCCGAGCAGGGCATCCTATCGGCCCTCGCCCAAGTGTGGCTCGATCTGGGCGACGTCGAGCGAGCCGAGGAGTGGAACGACGTAGGCCGCCAACGCTATCCGGCCTTGTTGAACTTTGCCGCGACCAAGCTGGTGATCCTCGCCGGGTGGAAGGAGACTCCCCCAGCGGTGGACACCGCCTGGCACCTGGCGTCAGTCCTCACGGGGTGGCGATCCGGGGAGATGCTGGTGGCCGGCGTCCTAGCCCGCGCGGGACTGGCCGATAGCGCCAGCGCCATGGCGGACCGCATCCGGCGGGAGGTCAAGAATGACCCGTGGCTCTTGTACTACGAGGCCAACACGCGCATCCAGTTGGGCGAGCCCGACGTGGCCCTGGCACTGCTGGGCCAGTTCCTCGAAGCGATGCCCGGGCGCAAGTCATATATCGCCAATGACTGGTGGTGGGAGCCGCTTCATTCCGACCCCCGGTTCCAAGCCCTCGTGGCGCCCAAAGGTCCCTAGTGCCAACCCGGCGTCATGTCGGTGGGCCGATCTCCACCTCAGGATCGAGCACGATGGGTTGGCCTCCTCCCACGATCACGCGGATGGTGTACTTGTACAGCTGGCCGACTACGGCTTCGGGCTGTACAGTGCCCTGGGCGGCCTGGTCGGCGTTCCCATTGAAGCCATTCTCCGAGGCGTTCTGACCGAACGGCACCCCGGAGTCGAACCGGATGTTGAAGCGCACAATCTCGGTGCTGGAGCTGAACCTCCAATCCACCTCTTGACCCTGTGCTACTACCACGGTGTCAGGGGACACGGTGATTTCCCCGTCGACCAGGCCGATCTCCACGACGGCGGGCGCGGGCTGTTCTTGTGCGGACAGCGCATCGCCCCCCGCGAGAGCCAGGACCAACCCGACCAGAGCCAGCTTGCGGATTCGCACGTTCATACGCACCTCTCATCTTCAACGGAATGAGCCAGATCCCGGGGGGAAGAACCGACCGAACCTAGGGAGCCCGGCGACGAAGAGCAATTCCCAAGGAGAAGTAACGATGATTCACCCCCAGCGGACATGACCCTGCCTACGACACGTGCCTGGCTCCCCCTCCTCGCGCTCATGACGACCGCATGCTTCCCTCGCGGCATTCAGGTTCCGGTCGCCTACAGGATTCGGGCTGACGCCGGTTCCGAGTCACTTCCCTGCGCCAAGAGAGAGTTCGCGGAGCTCGGCTTCGCCTTTGTCGAAGAGCCCGACACCCGGAAGGTCCTCGGCCGGCGCGTGACCGGCCGAGGAACGCGCACCACCAGTCAAGAGATCCTGCGGCTCGAGCTCTCCGAAGATGGTGATGCACAAGTCCTCGAACTCACGCTCGGTATAGCTACCGGCCGCGGTGCGCTGGAGCCGGACGCCCTGCCGATGGCGGTCGGTAGCCTGAATTCCCCATCCCTCCAGAGCATCAACGAGGCGGACGACGTGATGGCCCGATGCCAGGCCTCTCCGCTTTCCTAGGCTTTCTTGCCAGGTCCCTCCACCCCGGCCAGCTTCCGGCTTCCCATGCACGCCCACATGAAAACGGAAGAATCCCATGGCCACTCCATACGAGAGCGCAGAGCTCATTCTTAGACTCTACGACCTCCGGCGCGAGGCGAAGATGCGCGAGGCACGTGATTGGTACACACTCCAGTTCCACCCGTCCTCGGCGCAGGACGTAAAGGACATCGTACACGGTGAACACGGGGTAAACGTGCGTATGGTGCTCGGCTACTGGGAGACGGCGGCCAGCCTCGTCGTGCATGACGCAATCTCGCCGGAGATGTTCCACGACACCGGTGGAGAGGCGCTCGGCGTGTTCTGCAAAGTCGAGCACCTTCTGGACGACCTACGCGAGTTGGTGGGCACTCCCGACTACCTCAAGAACCTCCGCAAGTTAGCGGACGGGTGGCCCGGTGCCGCCGAGAGGATGGCGCACCTGAGGGAGATGTTCCGAGAATTGGCGTCCGACGGGGCTTGATGTGACGGGCGACATACTCCGAGGCCCCCGGTGCGCTGGGCGCATCAGCCGGCTGGAGCCAGCGCCGTATACTCCGCCTGATGGACCAGACCTCGGTCGGCGTCCAGCGGGCCATCGGCGTTCACAAAGTTGTACGGCAGTTCTTCAGTGCCACTGACTGTACGAACGCGACTAGCCTGGCTTACCGAGAGAAACTCACCGATCATGAACACCGCCACCTCGGGCAAAGCCGCCCAGCTCCTCGTCTTCATGAAGATCGATCTACCTACGCCGTCACCGCTTCCCCAGCACGAGGGCACACCTCCGGATCAGGTAGACGTTGCCCGCCACGCGCCCGCCCAGGAAGGCGAGGAAGGCGGCCGTCACGCCCACAAGCCCAACACCCCACCCCAAGACAACGAACAGCAGCGCGATTCCGATCACTTCGATCGTCGTGGCCACCGTTATCGGACGTGTCGTGTGGCCCTTCACCAAGACGGCGCGCTGAAACGAAAGCAATACCGAAAGCGCTGGAAGCGGGACGAGGATCATCGTCGGAATCACCGCGAAGGCGGCCAACTCGGGGGTGAGGCCCGAGATGGATTCGAACCAGACTCCCGCCAGGGGCGTGAAGGCCACGGCGCCGAGGCCGGCTGACGAAGCCAGCCCGAGCCACAGGCCGAACCGGCCTAGCTCCCCGATATGTTCGTGGTCGTTGCCGAGCAATGCGATCGCGGCCTCCTGGAAGCTCAGGCCCAGCGCCCGGAACATGAACGAGAGCGCGTGCACCACCGGAAAGACCGCCAGCGACTCAATGGGTGCCAGCCCCCGGCTCATGAAGAAGGCGAGCATGGGGTGAGCGGCGAGGCCGATCAATGAGGTGAGCGCCAGCGGGTAGTAGAAGTGCGCGATGCGCCGGTACCCGAGCGGCTCGCGGCCGGTCGAGTTCGTCTCGGGCTGGACCAGCAACGCTCGGATGGTGGTGGCGGCCATTCGGCGAGCGGCCACCGCCTCTGCCGTAACGCCCGCCCCCAGAGCCGCGGCCGCCACCCAGACGCCCGGAATCGAGAAGGCGATGTAGAGCACGATCGCCGTGATCGCCATCACCAGAACGCGAATCACCGTACCGTAGGCCACCAAGCGCGTGCGGCCCGAGCGGATCAAGACGCCCTGCAGGAAACGCCGGTAGCCGATCGCGCCGGGCCAGGGCAGGAAAAACCAGAGAGCGCCGTACATCAGCTCCGAGACCTCGGATGGAAGTCCCATCACCGTTGAGGTCAGCACGCGGTATACGGGCGGGACGAGCACGAGGAGAAGGAGTCCGGTTGCCAAAGCGCTCAGCCCGTACGTGAAATTGCGGAGCTTACGGTAGCTATTCCCGTCCTCCACCAACGCGGTAGCCGCGCTCATGATCATGATGACCGGCGCCTCGATGAGGATCGCCAGCGCGAACGCGACGCCGTAGGCAGCGAGGTTGAACTTGGGATCGGCCAGCCGGGCGATGAGGGCAGCGAGAAACGGCCCCTCTAGCGCCATCATCGCCCACGTGGCCGCGAGGGGGAGCCAGAAGAAGAAGATGTAGCGGTTCGAGTGTCTCAAAGGTGCCCGGGTAGGGGTTTCGATGAGCGCACTTACCCCCCGATCGCGATCAGTTCCTGCAGGAGCCGGCTCACGCGCGGGTTATAGCTGGTGGTGCGAAGCATCGCTACTCCGATCTTCGAGTCGAGATCGAACACGAGGTCCGCATTGTACCCGGCCACCGAGCCACCATGCCCGACGATCGTGGTCCCGTTCACCGTCCTCACCGTGAAGCCCTGGCCGTAGTTGTCGGCCGGTGCCTGCGGTGTGAACATCTCACGCCGGCTCTCCCCACCCAGGATCTGTACCGGCCCCTCTCCCATCATGGCAGCCGCGAACGCCGCCAGATCATGCACCGTCGAATACACTCCCCCGTTCGGGACCTTGTAGCCCCGTCCGAAGTGCTCGCGGGTGGCCTGCTCAGCCGAGATCTCACCGGTGCGGCGGCTCCGTGAGTACCCAACGGACATGCGACCGAGCAGTTCGGGAGAATCGAGGACGAACGTCGAGCTTTCCAGGCCCAACGGCCCGAAGATCAGCGTTTCCATCAGGTCCATGAAGGGCACGCCCGCGGCACGGGAGAGCGCCAGTCCGAGCATGCCGAAGCCGATGTTGGAGTAGGAGTACTCCGTCAGGGGCGCGGTCTGGTAGGCAGTGTGGGGAATCGACTCGAGAATCTTCTGCTCCCAGCCATAGATCGATCCTGAGGCGGCACCACGAAGCTCGGGCTCGCGCACGAGGCCGGCCGTGTGGCTGGCCAGCATCCTGAAGGTGATGGGATCGGCCCCGGATGGCCGGTCCGAAAGGTCGTCTATCTCCGGGAAATACTCACGAACCGGGGAGTCGAGCCCGATCACGCCTCGCTCGACCAGCTGCATCATGAGCACCGCCGTGAACGACTTGGAGATCGACCCGATCCTGCCGATGGTCCGCGAGTTCGCCGCTACGCGTCCTTCGATGTCGGCCCACCCGAACCCCTTGGCCCAGATGACATGATCACCCTGGAAGACTGCCACGGAGATAGCGCCTCCGGCGTCCTCCGCCACATTGGCCGCCACTTCCGCATCGAAGCGGGCCAGGGCAGACTCGAAGGGAGTGAACTGCGCGAGAACGCGCGATGGAAGCGCACCCGCCCCGAGGGAGAGGAGCAGCAGCCACGATGCTTGGACGCGTAGGACCGAACGTAGAGCGACTGGCACGTTTGTGATCATCGGACCGACCTCCGCTGGATCCACGACAAACCCAACCCTGCGGAGCATACGTCCGGCGTGGCGGGCACACCACGCAGGACATCCTCGGAGTCAGTCCGACCGCAGCGCCTCCGACGGGGAGATGCGGGCCGGCAACCGACACCGCCAGCCTCAGCGAGCGGCCCACGATGCTCCGCTCGACATCGCGTGTGGTCGCTCCGAGAGCCATCCGCGGGCCGATCTCACCGGTCTGCCGGGTCACGACATAGGAGATCACTCCGTACATCCCGACGGCCGCCAGAAAAAGGGCTGCCCCCGCCGCAATCCCGAGCAATGTCGAGACGAACCTCAGCCGGCCCATGGACAAGGCCACTCGGACACCAACGACCGCGCGTCCTTGAACGCCCCTAGAACCACGCCGACGATATCGCCACGTGCCTCTCCACCCGAGGCTCCCCTGGCGTGACGCCACAACTCGGCATCCCACTCCCGAACGAAGCGCTTCCTCCGCTCTGGAGGAGCCAGCAGCGCCGCCACCCTCACCAGCGCACGTGCCAGCCGCTCACCGAAGCCCGATCGCATCAGGCCTCGCTCACCACCGTGCCAAAGAGTTGCTGCTGGGTCGCGATACGCTCGCGAGCCGCCGCGAGCGCCTCGCGGCCCCGGTCGGTCGCCTCGTAGTACCGGCGCGCGGGCCGTCCTTCTGCGTGAGCCCCTTCCTCGTCCTCCCACTGCGAGCACACCAACCCGGCGGCCTCCAAGCGCCTGAGAAGTGGATAGACGCTACCGCTCGCCAGGCTCGTCACGCCCATGATCTCAAACCCGTATCCGTGGCTCTGCGTCATCGCTTGAAGAACCAGCGCTCCGTTCCAACTCAACGCCGGCAATTCACGGGTCTTGCCACCCATTGTGTGCTCCCTGTTCAGCCGGCCTCGGCGGACCGGCTATATCTAAAGATACATAGCCCTATGTAGGTGGCAACATAGCCCTACCTGAGCCCAATTGGTTGCGCCGTTCGGATTCGAGCACAATGCTAGGACCCGATTCAACAGTCGAGACGAACTCGAGGACGTGGAGGAGGTCGGGGGAACCGGATGGAGTTTGAGACGATCCGGCGCGGTGGGCCGCGCCTAGCCCCTGCGCTCTGCCTAGCCGTGGCCGTCCTCGCATGCGAGCCGCCTGCGGAAACGGCCGAAACGCTTCCCGCACCGGACCTGACACCCGTCAACGGGACCGAGTTGTTCGTGACTCGCGTGGGTGAGGGAGAGCCCATCATCGTGGTTCATGGCGGCCCGATGCTGGAGCACGGATACCTGCTTCCCCACCTGGAACCATTGGCTGAAACGCATGAGCTGATCCTTTACGATCAACGCCTGAGCGGCCGATCGGCACCCGAGGTGGACAGCGCGAGCGTGCGCCTGCAGACCTACGTCGACGACATCGAGGCCCTTCGAGCGACGCTCGGGCTTGGGCGCATCCACCTCATGGGACATTCATGGGGCGGCCTGCTCGCGATGAGCTACGCGATCCGCTACGGCGACAACCTCAAGTCCCTCATCCTCTTGAACTCCCTGAGCCCGAGCGCGGCGCTTTGGCAGCAAGAAGAGCAGGCGCTGGCCGAGTTGGTCACCGACGCAGACCGCGCGGAGATGCAGACGATCCGTCGGACGGAGGCGTTCGCCCAGCAACGACCGGAGGCCATAGCGGAGCTGTTGCGCACATCCTTCAAAGCGCAGTTCCACGACCGATCGCTCATCAACGAGCTGCGAATCTATGTTCCGGACGACTATACATCCCGGAGCGCGCAATTCGGATACATGATGGCGGACTTGAGGGGCTTCGATCTACGGGAGGCCCTCACCGGCGTCGACGTCCCGACACTGATCGTCTACGGCGCCGCTGAGCCGGCCGCCGAGATCGCGGGCACGGCTCTCGACCAACGCCTTCCGAACTCCGAACTCGTGGTGATCGAGAACTCCGGTCACTTCCCGTTCATCGAGCAGCCCGATACACTCTTCGCCGCCCTACTCGAGTTCCTCGATCGACATCACTGACACGATGCCCGACAACACCCGTGAGGTCCCATGAGATTGTCTCGCACTTTGGCTTGGCTGGCACTGGTCGTGCTGGCGCCCTCCCTCGAGGCCCAGATTACCTCCGAAGAGTACGCGGCCAGGCGGGCCGCGCTCGCCGAGCGGATGGGCGATGGCGTTGTGATCGCCTTCGGAGGCCGGGAGCCCGTGCGCCATTGGCCGCCGTTCTATCAGCATCCAGCCTTCCGGTATCTGACCGGCTTCCTGGAGTCGAATGCCGCGTTTGTCATGGTGCGCCAAGGCGGGCGTACGGCATCGACGCTGTTCGTGGAACAGGGCAACGCACGGACCGCCCTCTACAACGGCAAGCGTGCTACGCTGGACGAGATCTCTGAACGGTTGGGACTCGAAGCCCGCTACAACGATGAACTGCACCGGTACGTCGAGTCCCTGATCGCTGAGGGCCTCCCGGTTTATTTTGTGCCTGACGTCCAGTCCAACGAATACAGCACGTCAGACTCGCTCACGGCGGGACGGAACTTCTTGCGTGGCCTCGTCGCCGCCCACCCCGGTTTGCGCGTCAGCGAGAGAAACCAGTGGGTCGACGAGCTGCGGGCCAAGAAAAGCGATGCGGAGATCGCCCTGCTGAAGACCGCGGCGGATATATCGTCTCGAGCGCATGAGGCGGCCATGCGGGCGATTCGCCCGGGCATCCGCGAGAGCGAGATCCAAGCCGTCATGGAGGCCGAATACCGCAAGCTCGGCGCGGACGCACCCGGCTACTCGTCCATCGTGGGCTCGGGACCCAACTCCACCGTGCTCCACTATCCGGCGGGGACACGCGTCGCCAAAGCCGGCGAGGTCGTGCTCCTCGACGTCGCCGCCTACTACCAGGGGTATTCGGCGGACATCACGCGCACGGTGCCGGTGGACCTCACCTTCTCGCCTGACCATCGTGATGTCTACGAAATCGTTCTGGCGGCTCAGAAGGCGGCCGAGCGTGTCATCGAGCCCGACGCCCCGAGAAGCGCGCCCACGGACGCGGCCTACGACGTTCTCAAGGATGGCCTGGTCCAGCTCGGTTTGATCGAGAGTGTCGACGCAAGCTTCGACGCCCCATCTGGGCTCTGCCCCGGTGCGTGGGCCAACGACGACGGTACCTGCCCGCAGTGGTACCTGTATGTCTACCACGGATTCTTCCACGGAATCGGACTCGACGTACATGACCCTTCACAGTTTGCGATGGGAGACCGCCGCTTTCAACCGGGAGACGTCTTTACGATCGAGCCCGGTATCTACGTGCGAGAAGACGTATTCGAGGATCTTCCCGATACGCCACGCAACCGCGCGCTCATCGCGTACTCTCAGGCATCCGTGGATCGGTACGTGAATATCGGCGTGCGCATCGAGGACAACTACGTGCTTACCACGGACGGACTCGAGCGTATCAGCGACGTGCCGCGGGAGATCGACGAGATCGAGGCACTGCGGGCTCGGCCCGTGTCGGAGTGAGTGTGCGTCGAGTCGGAGTGGCCTGGGTGGGTGGATTTTGGTCCACACCCGCCTGGCCAACAGGCTCGAGGTGGCCCGTAAAGCTAAACCGCGGAGTGGCTTACTACCTCGCCGATCTTGCGTAACTCGGCCTCCTGGATTAGGTCTTGGTGTAGCGCCTAGAGGGCGCTGTGTCGTAGCCCCGCCCAAAGCGGTGATGACTGACCATCATCACCGACGCGATTCCACATTGTGGGAGGATGTATGAAACGCTTCGTTCGTGCGACTCTGCTACTGTTTACCGCCTACGTGGCCTTACCTGCCCTCTTGGTAGGTCAGGACATGCGGTTGGTGACAGGCACCGTAGCAAACGCCGGCACCGCACAACCCCTGGCGGGTGTGCAGATTACGGTAAAGGGCATGACCATCGGAACGGTTTCCGGTGGAAATGGCCGCTTCACCATCAATGTCCCGGCGAACAAGACCACTTTGGTGTTCTCCAGCCTCGGCTTCAAGACCGTGGAAGCCACCATCACCGGGGACCAACTGGAGGTTTCGTTGGAGGAGACGGCCATCGGTCTGGAAGGGATTGTGGTTACCGCCCTGGGCGTTCAGAGGGAGAAACGCAGCCTGGGTTACTCCGTCCAGCAGGTCATGGGCGACGCACTCCGTGAAGTGCCGGAGATCAACGTCGTCAACTCTCTCCAAGGGCGGGTGGCCGGCGTGCGCATCACCAACGCCGGACCCATGGGTGGATCGTCCCGCATCGTCATCCGCGGGGCCAACTCCATCGCAGGGGGCAACCAGCCGCTGTTCATCGTGGACGGCATCCCGGTGAACAACTCCGCGCCGCGCCTCTTCGGCTACGGCGGGATCGACTTCGGAAACGCGGTTCAGGACATCGACCCAGCGAACATCGAGTCCATCAGCATCCTGAAGGGGCCCAACGCGGCAGCCCTCTACGGATCCCGTGCGGCCAACGGCGCGGTGGTCATCACCACCAAGTCCGGTAGCTCCAATACCGGCTTCTCCTTCTCTACCAGCTTCACCACGGAGAGGCCTCTGAAGCTCCCCGACTACCAGAATGTGTACGGGCAGGGCGTGAACGGTGAGTTCCGGTTCGTGGACGGCGCTGGCGCCGGCACATGGGACTTCGTCGACGAGAGTTGGGGACCGAGGATGGACGGTCGTCTCATCGACCAGTTCACCGGTGCCCAGCAGCCTTGGCTCCCGCAGCCTAACAACGTCCGCGACTTCTTCCGGACCGGACTGACGTCGACCACGAATATCGCGTTCTCGCAGTCCAGCAGTCAGGGCAACGTTCGCATCTCCCTGTCGAACACGTCGGTAGAAGGCATGGCGCCCAGTGAGTCCCTCGGCAAGATCGGCGTGGCCCTGAAGGGCGCTTTGAACGTGTCGGATCGTTTGACCACCGAGGCGTCCCTCAACTACACCAACCAGGAGGCCAACAACCGCATGGGGACGGGCTACGACGAAGACAACCCCATGCAGAGCTTTATCTGGTTCGGACGCCAGGTAGACATGAACGTGCTCCGCGACTACCGGTGCGTCGAGGGGACTGCCACCGCGTGCCAGGACGGCGGCCAGTACAACTGGAACTACAACTATCACAACAACCCCTTCTGGGAGCAGGAGGTCAACACCAACAAGGACACGCGTGACCGGCTCCTGGGGCACGTATCGGCAACCTACCAACTCACCGACTGGATCACGGCCACGGGCCGGGCCGGGCGGGACTGGTACCGCGAACACCGCAAGGACGTCACGGCTTTCTTCAGCCTGGACGACGCGGGCGACGGCGGGTTCAGGGAGTCCACCCGCTTTTTCGCCGAGACCAATGTGGACGTCTTCCTGACGGCGGCGCGCCAACTGACAGACGACATCACGCTGGACGTGACTGGGGGTGGAAACGTCCGCACGACGGAGTTCCAGGTGGCCGCCGTGACGGTGAGCGCGCTCACCGCGCCGGGCATTTACACCATCGACAACGCTGCGGCAACGCCCAACCCCACGGACTTCGAGTCGCACAAGAAGGTCCGGAGCCTGTACGGTTCGGTGAGCCTGAACTACAGGGGCTACTTCAACGTGGACGTGACTGGCCGTAACGACTGGTCCTCCACGCTCCCTGCGGACAGGCGCTCGTTCTTCTATCCCTCGGTGTCGTCGGCCTTCGTGTTCAGCGAGGCACTCGGGATCGAGAGCGACTTCTTCAGTTCGGGTAAGATCCGGGCGAGCTGGACGCGTGTGGGTAACGACACGGACCCGTATCAGTTGACGTCGGTCTACAACTCGCAACTGGCCTTCGGCGGCGCACCCATGTTCTCGCTCCCCAATGAGCTTCCCAACACGACGCTCAAGCCTGAGGAGACCACCGCCTACGAGTTCGGGACGGACCTCGGGTTCCTGAACGAGCGCTTGGGCTTCGTGCTCACGTACTACAACTCCCAGACCCGGAACCAGATCCTCGGCGTGCAGATCTCTGCCGCCAGTGGCTACACCAGCCAGATCCTGAACGCCGGTGCGGTGAAGAACTCGGGCTACGAGCTGCTCCTTCGGGCGACGCCGATTCTCACAGACAATTTCCAGTGGTCCACAACGGTCAACTGGGGCAGGAACAAATCCGAAGTGACGGAGTTGTTCGGTGACCTGGAGACTCTGGTTCTCGGTAGCTATTGGAGCATGAACATCGAGGCTCGGTTGGGTGAGCCCTACGGAGTCTTCTTCGGAAACGGTTACCTCACGGAAAACGGAGATGGCACCGGTGCCTGGCTGCTCGACTCTCGTGGGCGGCCGCAGAGGGACACGAATCGCAGGGTCCTGGGGAACTACAACCCCGACTGGATCGGCGGTATCTCGAACCGCTTCAGTTACGGACGCCTGGACCTGAGCGTCCTGGTGGACGGTCAGAAGGGCGGCGACATCTTCTCGGTCACCAACTGGTTCGGTGAGTACGCAGGCGTCCTCGAGTCCAGCCTCCGCGGACGAGGCATCGACTGGTGTGATCCGGGCATCGTCGTACCGGGCATTCTGCCCGACGGTTCCATCAACGGAGACGGCGTGAACGACGTGACGGTGTGCCCCGAGTCCTACTTCGGGCGCAACTACGGCAACCAGGCCGCGGGCATCGACGACGCCACCTACGTCAAGCTCCGTGAAGTCCGCCTCGGCTACCAGATCCCGACCAGATTCATGAGTCGCTTCGGCTTCTCCGGCGGGGACATCGCCATTATCGGGCGGAACCTGCTTCTGTGGGCCCCGAACATCGACAACATCGATCCCGAGACGGCGTTCGACGCAAGCAACGTCCAGGGCATCGAGTTCGGGCAGTACCCGACGGCGCGTAGCCTCGGCTTGTCACTTTCCATCCGGCCATAGGCCATAACCCAGGAGGCATGATCATGAAGATCTCATTGATTGCTACGCGGGTTGCCTTGGCCGGGCTGGTTCTGGCCGTAGGCGCTTGCGACGAAGGACTTACCGAAGTCAACCAAGACCCCAACGCTCCCACGGACGTGGGCGCACAGTTCATACTGCCGCAGGCCATTCGCTCCGCGGTGGAGCAAACGTTCGGCGGGGGACAGATGCTCTCCCATACGGCCATCTGGCCGCAGCAAGGTGTGCAGCTCCAGTATCCCGACGAAGAGGAAGGTTTCGTCCGGGCCAGCCGGATGCAGGGCTACTGGAACAACTATTACGCAGGTTCGCTCGCCGACCTCCAGGTCGTCATCGACAAGGGCGCGGAGAACGGCAACGGGAACATCCAGGGAGTCGGGATGATCTGGCAGAGTTGGGTCTTCCATCTCGTGACGGATTATTGGGGAGACGTCCCTTACTCTCAGGCACTCAAGGCCGGTGAGGGTATCACTCTGCCCGTGTACGATCCCCAGGAGCAGATCTACGAGGGCATGATTCAGACCCTCTCCGATGGTGCAGGCATGCTCGGCGGTGGATCCGACTTCGGGTCCGGCGACATCCTGTATGGCAACGACATGACGAAGTGGCGGCGGTTCGCCAACTCGCTTCGCATGCGTCTGGCCATGCGGATGTCCGAAGTGAGCCCCGGAGCTGCGCAGTCGGCATTCGCAGCGGCCTACGCCGCCGGTGGCTTCCAGAGCAATGCGGACAACGCGATGCTCCAGTGGGCGGGAGCACCCTACCAGAACCCGCTGTTCGAAAACTGGCAGGGCCGTGATGACCACGGCGTCAGCGCCACGATCATAGACATGCTGAAGGCGATGAACGATCCACGCCTTGAGTTGTACGCCGAGCCCGCACAGGAAGACGGTGAGTACCGCGGGCTGCAAAACGGCGACATCACGCCGAACTTCTCGTTGGCTTTCTACAGCCGCATCGGGAACAACTGGCGGGCCGACGGCGCGGCGACACCCACGGCCATCATGACATATGCGGAGGTTCTGCTCCTCCAGGCGGAGGCCGCGGCACGCGGTTGGATCGGGGCCGACCCGGCAACGCTGTACATGGACGGCATCCGGGCGAGCATGACCCAGTGGAGCGGGGCGGCCAACGCGCCGACGACCGCGGAAATCGATGCCTATCTGGCTCAGCCGATGATCGCCTATACCGGCATGGAGCAGGCCCAACTCCAGAACTGGATCGGACTCTTCATGAATGGCGCCGAGGCGTGGTCGCATTGGCGCCGTACCGGCGTACCGGACCTACAGCCGGGACCGGACCTCACCCTGAGTCGGATTCCGGTCCGCTTTACGTATCCCGCCCTCGAGCAGTCACTCAACAAGAGTAACTACGACGCTGCGGTGGCGCGGCAGGGTGCGGATGTACTGACTACAACTGTGTGGTGGCAGACTAACTGAGCCACTTCCGAAGCGGGTAGGTTTGACGGAGGCCCCCCGGAGCTCGCTCCGGGGGGCCTCTCGCCTTGGTGGGTTCACGCTCCGCGGTACCGCCGGTCAGCCCCCAGCGGAACGCATGAACACCAGAATCAGACCGTGGGCGTGGGTGCCGTAACCGGGACGCGTCGTGAATCCCATCGGATACACCTCGATGCGGGACACGTCGACGGTCCTGAGCGACGTGAGCACGCAGGTGCCCGCCGTCCGGGTCCCGTCGACGTACACGTGGGGATTGCCCTGTAAGCCCACCGCGCCGCGCAGATGTATGATGGGACACCCTCCCGAGTTCCGCTGGATGCGGAAGTTTGGGATTTTGCCGACGAGAGTCTCCAGGAGGTTGCCGGGACCATCCTCCAACGCCCTCCCGGTGATGACGAAGCCTGCCCCCTCGTGGCGCACGCCGTCCTGGGGGACGCCGAGCTCGCGGCCGCCTGTCGTGGTCCCGCATCCCGCGAGGAGCACCGGGACGCAAATGAGTGTGAGGAGTGCATGGCGTTGTGATTCCATCGTCAGCCGCCGCTCGTGATGATCTGGATGACCCCCATTACGTGACCCGTTCCCCACCGAGACGTGGCGATCGAGGGCGGAACGAACCGGATGGACGCGATCGTCTGCACGTGGACGCCACGCAGGGAGTCGATCTCGCCGTACCGGAAGTCATCGAGATATACCGGGACGGTTTGGGCTGTGGTTTCTCCGAAAACAACCGGCGCCCGTCTGGTCAGCCACTCGGGTCGAAGCTGGCGCACGATGTCGTACGCGTTGTCCACCGGCAGGTCCAAGAACTCCGCCAGGCCGATGACGGCCCGGTTCGCGGAAGAAATCCTCGTGATGTTGCCCGGGCTCCGGCCCCTGACCGGAAAAGAGAAACCCAGCGCGAACCCGACGCCTCCTCCCACCGCAGCCCAGAGCCCGCGGCTCGCCTGGCTCTGTCCAGGGATCTCTGCCCAATCGCTCTGGGTCATCTGCGAGACGAAGAAGCCCAGGCCGAACCCGACGGCCGCGCCACCGAGGCCCGTGAAAAGACGGTGTTTCCAGGTTGGGCGGGCGGCATCAGCGCCGCTGATTTGGGGCGCAACGACTCCAACCGCCGCGGCAGGCGGACCTGGCTGCCGGGCGGCCACCTGCCCGTCCAGCCCGCCCGCGTACAGCGAGCCTACCAGAAGTACGCCGAATAGAGTAGCAACGCGCATTATCTCTCGATCACCCGATTTCGACTTCGAGCCGGGACACAGGGTGAGCGATCGCGGACGGAATCTGCGGCCTCGAGACCGCCTCCTCCACAATAGGACCCGCCTTAGTGGTATTGTCAACTTGGTGTGACCGGGGTAACGCCGAGGCAGGGAGATCGGTCGGATTTGCCAAAGCAGCGATAGCCACACTCCAATCCTTGTCCAGGTGCCGTAGGTCGCCCGTCCTGAATGCCGTACGTAGCCTTCGTCTCCTCATTACTGGGGCGGGTGGATTTGAACCACCAACCTCCTGGTTAACAGGCGGGGCCACCAGGGGCCTGATTCCCCAAGATTCGAGGAATAGCTGGGAATCGTCCACTAATCCCGAGTACGGTTTTCCGCCCATACGCGAGACTAGGGTACGCGAACGTGCACACCAACGTGCACACTCCTCATGTGGGGGGGGGCTTCGGCCCCTCCCTTTCGTGCTTTGAGGTAACCAGCGATCGCCTGTGATGGCGTTCGACGCAACGACAACCAGGGCCAGCTCCCTGGCCAGCATGTGAGTCATACTATGAGCGAGAACATCATCCCTTCCGGTCTGAAGAAAAAAGCCTTCCTGGCAGCTTTTCGGGAAAATGGGAACGTGCGGCTCGCGTGCGAAGCTGCTGACGTTGGACGGAGCAGTCATTACCGGTGGCTAGAGACCGACCCGGCTTACCGGGAGGCCTTCGGGTCGGCCAAGGAGGACGCGGCCGACATACTCGAGGCCGAGGCGAAGAGACGAGCCGTTGACGGAATCGAGGAATTTGTAGGATGGTACAAAGGAGAACCAGGGGGCGTTGTCCGGAAATACTCTGACACACTCCTGATCTTCTTGTTGAAGGGGCTGAAGCCGGACGTATTCCGTGAGCGCCTGGAGGTGAGAGGCATCTTGGGCAAGATCGACTTCGGCCGACTCACCGACAGTCAGCTTTCCCGCATCGCATCGGGCGAGCATCCCTGGGCTGTGCTGGCACCTTCGCGAGACCTATGCGAGCCCGAAGCTGGGGACCCGCCCGTGACAACCGAGATGCTCATGTTGCCACCGGCGACCGATGGGGCGGAGGAGTAGTCCCCACGGAGTCGAGCCGGCACCGAGACGGGCATCACCCCCCAGGCCCCCCGAAAGGGACCCGACCCCTTGTACTGGGGGTCGCGCGTTCACGGGAGCGGTCAAATCCAAATCGCGTTCTCAAAATTTTTTCTGAGATTTTTTCAGAATTGCGCGGCAAAAAACTCGGATAAGAGGTTGCGCATGAGCTCCTGATGCTTACCGCGTCAGATGCAATCGCTTGTCTCGACCCGAGGCCCCTACGAGCACCCGGGCTGTTGCTCCGTTGACAAACGCTGCCGAGGACGCGATTATCGATCATCGATAATCGCCCATCGTTGATGCCGGTGGCGACTCACCGAGGAGCGTGATTCCGCATGAACCGATCCGAAGACCAGAGTGCCCGCCCCCTGACGCCGGTGACGTTTCACATTTTGTTGAGCGTCGCTCAGGGCCCCGCCCACGGATACCGGATCAAGCGCGTTGTGGAGGAACGGACCGATGGCGCAGTGCAGCTCGGTGCCGGGACTCTGTATACCGGCATCCGCCGGATGGTTCGGGACGGGCTCATCGAGGAAACCGAGGCCCCCGAGGATGCCGGAACCGTTGAACCGAGCTCGCGCTGGCGCTTCTACGAGATCACGGAAGTCGGCTCCGACGTGCTCAAGCGAGAGATCGCTCGCCTCGAGGCGGACCTCCAGGCGGCGCACGCGGTCGTCTCACGGCCCGCATGATCGTGCCTCCAGTCGAGCCGAGTCTTCAGCTACCGTTCCCGTATCGGCTGCTGCTGGTGCCCTATCCGCAGTCGTTCCTCGAGGAATTCGGCCCAGATCTCTCACGACACGTGCTCCTACAAAGGGCGGAGTCGCGCTACGCGGGAAGGATGGGCGGCACGGTGCGCTTCTGGTGGGACGCCTCAACGGACGCGCTCCTCACAGGACTGAAGCTGCGACTCGAGAACGGGGCGACGCTGGCGCGAGCCCTGCTCGGTGGGGCAGGTCGCCGGGCCGGCGTGACAGGTGCTTTTCGGTACGGAAATCAACCGGGGACAGGGGGTATGGGGATGTCGGTGCAAACGATGACACGGGACCTTCGGCACGCGCTTCGGAGCCTGATCAAGAGCCCGGGCTTCTCACTGGTTTTCATTGCGACCATGGGGCTGGGGATCGGCGCGAACACAGCCATTTTCAGCGCCGTGAACGGTGTGCTGCTCCGCCCCCTCCCGCACGACGACGGGGATCGTCTCGTCTACCTACGACACTCCGCGACTTTGTCTGGCGTCGAAAATGCGCTCTTCTCGGTTCCGGAAATCGACGACTACCGACAGGGATCTCCGTCACTCGGAGCGGTCGCGGAGTTCTCGGCGATGACGTTCACCATGCTGGGCCACGAAGCGCCACGCCTCGTCCGCGCCGGCATCGTCACCGGCAACTACTTCGAGGTGATG
Source organism: Gemmatimonadota bacterium (assembly GCA_022561145.1). Taxonomy (GTDB): domain Bacteria; phylum Gemmatimonadota; class Gemmatimonadetes; order Longimicrobiales; family Gaopeijiaceae; genus JACZXQ01. The sequence goes on along the minus strand of JADFRS010000057.1, from coordinate 630 downwards.
GGCCTCGAGGCACGAATCGGTCGTACGATTCACTCGGCTGACGATGGTGAAGAATCGGCTGCCGTCGCGCTCCTGACGGACGAGTATTGGCGGCGAGTCTTCGGCGCTGACCCGCAGATCGTCGGCCGCACCGTGCAGATCAACGATCGCACCGTCACCTTCGTCGGCGTGCTCGAGCCCTCACCGCCGTATCCGGAGCGCACGGACATCTACGTAAACATGAGCACGAGCCCGCACCACTTGGATGCGGGCATGAACCACGACCGTATCCACCGGATGACGGAGGTATTCGCGCGCCTGGCTCCGACCGCGACCGTCGAGTCCGCAAGCGCCGAGGTCCGGGATATCACCACGCGCCTCCACGGTGACCACCCTGAGGCGTACGGTGCGGGCTCCGGCTTCAGCGTCTCCGTGACGCCACTGAAGGAGCAACTCACCGCGCGCGCGCGCCCCGTCCTCCTCTTGCTGCTCGGAACGGCGCTCTTCGTTCTCTTCATCGCCTGCGCGAATATCGCCAACCTCACGTTGACCCGGGTGCTCAGGCGCGATCACGAGCTCACCATTCGCGTCTCTTTGGGTGGCAGCCGGTGGGCGCTTCGTCGACAGCTGTTGGCCGAGAGTCTCCTGCTC
>JADFRS010000056.1 GCA_022561145.1 Gemmatimonadota bacterium | reverse complement strand
TATTTCTACCCGCGCCCGCGGGCTGAGATGAGACGGAAATTAGGACTGCCAATGGACCGTCCCATCGTGGCCTTCACCGGCCACTTTCATGAGCGTAAAGGGCCGCCACGGCTATTGGGGGCCATCAGAACACGCCCCGAAATCGGGGCCGTATTCTTGGGCAGCGGACCGATGACACCCAAGGGCGCCCAGGTGTTGTTCAGTGGAGCAGTTCCCCATCAGGAGGTCCCGGACTGGCTAGGCGCCGCGGACATCTTCGTGCTTCCCACGTTGGCTGAAGGAAATTGCAATGCGATCATGGAGGCAATGGCCTGTGGGCTTCCCGTGGTGGCATCTGACTCGGGCGAGATGCCGAAGGTGGTTGGCGATGCGGGACTCATCGTACCGGAGGGCGACGCGCAGGCGCTCGCACGGGCGCTGGCGGCGCTCGCCGAGTCGCCGGAGCGGCGGCGGCGAATCGGCGAGGCGGGCCGGGTCAGAGTGTGTGAGCGCTACGCTCAGCGACCCATCGCTGAAGCGACCGTGGCGTTCTACGAGCGTGTGCTTTCCATGAGGTCGGCGACGGCATGACGACGCTCGTGAGATCACGCTGGTCCGTGCACGCCGACCAGGTCATGGGGGTGATGGCCGTGGGTTTGCTGGGGTGTGGCGCGTTGCTGGCACTCCAGGGCGTGTTCGCTGGCCAAATCGCGGTCACGCTCGTCGGGGGTGCCCTCGGCGGGATCGGGCTCATGGTTCTCCTGACCGCCGGGTGGATCGACCCACTGGGCGTTCTCGTCTTGTCTCTGCCGTTACCCGCCCTGCTGGAGTCGGAGACTCTGCGCGTTCCCGTCGCGGCGCCCGTAACGGCTGCCGTGCTCCTGAGTTGGGCCTTGAGTGCCGGCGTGGTGCGCCGTGACATCATGCGGGTGCGTGGGCCGTGGCGTTCGACGTTGGTCCTCATTCTCATTTTCGTGGTGGCGACCCTGCTGTCTCCGACTCCGCTTGACGCCGCCCGCGAGACGCTCAACGTGGTGGTGGTTCTGGCCCTCGCGTTGGTGGCCACGGATATCCTTTCCCGGCGGTCTGAGGCCGGATCCCAGATCTCCCGGATCATCGTCTTTGTGGCGGCCGTCAACGGAGTGTTGGCGGTCTTGGTGGCGGCAGGCGTTCTGCCCGGAGCCTTTCCTCTCTGGGGGACGTCGCTCCGTCGTGCGGCACTGGGATTCGCCCAGCCGAACGGCCTCGGACTGTTCATGGCAATCTGCCTGCCATTGGCGGTCGGCGAGGTGTGGCGGGCGAAGAGTCGGGAGGTACGCGCGCTGGCCTGGCTTGGTCTCATCGCGATCGCCTTCGGTCTGGTAGCGACCTTCTCACGGGGGAACTGGCTCGCGTTTCTGGGTGGCTCGGCGGTCCTCCTGTTGCTCGGAGAATGGAGGATGTTCCGCAGCATATGGCTCGCGATCCTCACCTTCGTCGTGGTGGTGGACGTGGTCACCGGGGGCGTCTTTCGCGACACCGTGCAACGGACGTTGACCGACTGGGTCATCGCGCAGCGCTTCGCGCTCATGCTCGCCGGAGTCGTGATGTTCCTCGAGAATCCCGTGCTGGGCGTGGGCCCGGGAGGATTCGCCCAGAACGTCCAGTCCGTCTCGGCGCAGGTTACCCAGCTTTGGGATCTTCAGCCGACGCCGCACAACGCGTTCATCCAGATGGCGGCCGAGACGGGTCTTGTCGGGCTGGTCGGCTTCGTAGTTTTCCTGGGCGCCGCCCTATCGGCCCTCACGCGCGCCTCACGGGCCCGCGCCGCCGAGCCCGGCACACCTGTGCATGCCCTCGATCTCCAGAAGGCCGCGGCGTGGGCGTTCGGAACCGCTGTCCTGGCCGGCTTCGTCGGCTGGCCGCTCCGGCACGGGACCGGCCAACTGATGATGATCGTACTGGCCCTCGGGCTGACCGCCGGACTGAGGTCGGGCGAGCCTCGGACCGGCATCCGAGCCCTGGCCGAAATGCGCGCTCCGGACCAGAGCGGAGCGGCGTAGCCGTGCGGCTCGGAATCAACGGACGCTTCTATGTGGCACCGGCCACGGGGGTCCAGCGTGTGGCGCGCGAGATCTCGGCGCGGCTGCAGGGACAGGCGAATGTTACGGTGTTCCTCCCGGCCTCGGACGTGCCTCCCGCCGGCTTGCCCGAGGGAGCGCGGGTGGCCCGGGGGAAACTGCGGGGTCATCTGTGGGAGCAGGTAGAGCTTCCACGCTCCGCGGCCCGATGCGACGTGGTGTTGCACCTTGTGAACACCTGCCCGCTGGCCGGCCGCACGAACGTGGTGATGATTCACGACGTTCTTCCGCTGAGCAACCCGGAGTGGTTCAGCCGCCCGTATGCTTTCTGGCACCGCACGGTCATGCGCCGTGCCGTGCGCACCGCAGCACACCTGATCGTGCCCTCTCGCTGGTCTGCCGACCAGGTAGTCCACCTCGCCGGAGTGGAGGAGACCCGTGTCACCGTTGTGGCGCAAGGAGCCGCGCCGTTCGACGCTCCAGCCTCCGAGGAGGTGATGCGCGGCGTTCGGGCCCGTTGGGATCTGCCGGATCGCTTTCTGCTCACGGTCGGCGGCGGAGATCCGCGAAAGAATGTGCCGTTCCTCTACGGCGTGCTCGACGGGTTGCGGGACTCGCTGGGTGAGCTGCCGCTGGTCGTGGTAGGCCGCGAGTCCCGGGTAGTGCACGGTACCAGGGCGTCCGAGAGCGTCATTCCCGACTCGGTGCGGGTGCTGGGACGAGTCTCTGACCGAGAGCTACACGGCCTGTACACGGCGGCCTCACTACTGCTCTTCCCCTCGCTGGGAGAAGGCTTCGGGCGGCCACCCTTGGAGGCTGGCGGCTGTGCCACGCCCTCCGTGATCGCACCGTACGGACCCGCCGAAGAGGTCATGGGATCCGGCGCCGCGATCGTTCCCCTGGAACAGGCCGCCTGGACGGACACGATCCGGACGTTGCTGGGCGATCAGGAGCGCCGGGAAGCCCTCGCCGAGCGCGCGTTCACGGTGTCCCGGGGTTATCGGTGGAGTGACGCCGCCAGGCAGGTGCTCGAGGTCTGCGAAGCCGTGGCCTCGGAGGCGGCCGAAGGGTCGGAGGCATCCTGATGCGGGTGGCGATCGTACACGACTGGCTGACCGGAATGCGTGGTGGAGAGCGGGTCCTGGAGGCGCTGCTCGATCTATTCCCCGAGGCTGAGATTTTCACGCTGATCCACCATTCGGGCTCCGTGTCACACAAGATCGAGCGCCGCGCGATTACAACATCGTTCGTCAACCGGATTCCGTATCCCCGCAGAGTGTACCGGCACCTCCTTCCTCTCTTTCCCAGGGCCGTCGAATCGTTGGATGTGAGCGGGTTCGACCTCGTCATCTCGAGCAGCCATTGCGTCGCCAAGGGAGTGAGGAAGACTCCGGGCGCGTCTCACTTGTGCTATTGCCACACTCCCATGCGCTACGTGTGGGACCAATATTCCTCGTACTTCGGGCCTGGCCGCGCGTCGATGCCTGTGCGCGTGGCGATGCGCTTTTTGGCCCCACGCTTGAGGCGATGGGATGTGGCGTCTGCCGGGCGAGTGGACCGGTATGTCGCCAACTCGGAGCACGTGCGGGGCAGAATCAGCCGCTACTACGGGAAGGACTCCTGCGTAGTCTATCCGCCTGTGGATGTCGGCCGGTTCGACGCCACCCGGCCGAGAGAGGACTTCTACCTCATCGTGAGCGCGTTGGTTGCCTACAAGCGGATCGATGTCGCCGTCGAGGCGTTCAAGCAATCCGGAAAGAGGCTCGTGGTCGTCGGCGACGGTACGGAGGCGATGCGGCTGCGGGCCTCCGCCGGTCCGAACATCACGTTCATGAACCGGGTGACCGACCAGGAAGTGGCGGAGTGGATGGCCCGCTGCCGGGCGTTCGTCGTCACCGCCGAGGAGGACTTCGGCATCACGGCGGTCGAGGCACAGGCGGCGGGAGCGCCCGTGATCGCTCTGGGTCGCGGGGGTTCTCTCGAGACCGTTGTGGGCGCTCCGGGCCCGGACGATTCCCAAGAGCACGGCGCAGGGCAGCCCACCGGCGTATTCTTCGACGAGCAGACCCCGACCGACTTGGTTGCCGCGATCGAGCGATTCGAGACGATGGAGTTCGACCGGTCTGCGCTGGCCGCGAATGCCGGCCGCTTCAACCTGAAGCGTTTTCGCGCCGGCATTCTGGACGAACTGGAGGCGCTGCTGGGCGTCCGGGTGAGCGCGCCATGAGCAGCTCGGCTCACGGATGAGGGTCGTTCAGGTCAGTGTGTTTCAGGATCCTCAGCGGCGAGATCCCGACCAACTCTTCGAGGCTTGGCCGACGTTGGCCGCCGTGGCAGGGGCCGTGCGGGAAGCAGGAATCGAGGTGAGCGTCGTGCAGGCTGCCCACCGGGACGCGCTGGTCGAGCGGGGAGGAGTACGATTTCAGTTCGTCGGAGGACCCCAGCCGGGTGTGTTGCGGCGCCGGGCGGGCTTCTGGGCCCAGGCCACCAACGAGCGAGTCGTGAATGCCGTACAGGATGCGAAGCCGGACGTGATCCACTTCCAGTCGCTCTCTTTTCCGCGGGACGTACGAGGGCTTTTGAATCGAGTCCGGCGTATTCCCATCCTGCTGCAGGACCATGCGGATCGTCCACCGGCCCGGCTGCAGCGGCTGGTGGATCGGGCCGGTATGCCGATGGTGGCGGGCGCCGCGTTCGTGCACCGTGACCAGGCCTTGCCGTTCGTTCGTGCGGGCGTGTTGGCGGAGGATGTCCCGATCTTCGAGGTGCCCGAGTCGTCGAGCCGGTTCGTTCCAGGTGACCGGGCCGCGGCGCGTGCAGCCACGGGCCTTCATGGGGATCCGTGCCTACTGTGGGTCGGCCGACTCGATCCGAACAAGGACCCGCTCACCATCTTGGAGGCCGTCGAGAGGGCTGCGTCCGAGCTGCCCGATCTGACGCTCTGGTGTTGCTACACGGAGGCGCCACTGCTGCGGCAGGTCGAAGAGGTGCTGTCGAAGTCTCCACTACTCGCTGACCGTGTCCACCTTCTCGGCCGTGTCCCGCACGAGCGTGTCCAGGAGCTGTGCAGGGCGGCCGACTTCTTCGTGCTGGGCAGCCACCGGGAGGGCAGTGGCTATTCTCTAATGGAGGCCATGGCCTGTGGACTGACTCCGGTCGTCACCGACATTCCGTCGTTCCGGCGCATGACCGGAGATGGGCGTGTGGGCGCTCTCTACCCTCCGGGTGACGGAGCGCGCGCGGCGGCCCTTCTGGTCGAGTTGGACCGTGGAGACCGAGCGAACCAGGCCAGGTCGGTGCGCGCACACTTCGAGCGGCACCTCTCGTTCGAGGCCGTCGGACGAGCTCTCGCGGGCGCCTATCGGGCCGTGGCGGGGTCTCCGTGAAGGTCGGGCTGATCGTGCCCGGGGGAGTCGACCGGAGCGGCACGCATCGGGTCATCCCGTTCTTGTTGTGGCTCATCGAGCGCCTCGCTCGAGAGCATGAGGTGCACGTGGTTGCGCTCAACCAGGAGCCGCGTCCTTGCGTGTACGACCTCCTGGGGGCGCGGGTGCACAACGTGGGGTCTCGCCCCCGTAGACCAAGGGCGGTAGCGACGGTCATCCGCGAGCACCGCCGGGGAGCGTTCGACGTTCTACATGCTTTTTGGGCGGCGCCGCCCGGGGTGGTCGCGGCCGTCGCCGGCCGTCTTCTGTCTGTACCTGTGATGCTCCAGTCGTTCGGGGGTGACCTCGAGAGCATGCCTGAGATCGGCTTCGGACTACGCTCGTACTCACGGGGTCGGCTATGGCTGCGGGCTGCGGTTGCGGGTGCGGCCCGAGTCATGGTGTCCAGTGAGTTCACGGTAGGGCGGGCAGAGGCGCTGGGCATCGTCGCCGAGCGCCTCCCCCTCGGGGTCTCGATCCAGGACTGGCCGCCGAGGGAGCCGGTCCGTCGTGAGGCGGGCGAGCCGGTCCGTCTCCTCCACGTGGCCACGCTGAACCCGGTGAAGGATCAGGCGACTTTGCTGAGGGCTGTCTCGTTGTTGTCCGGTGCTTATCCGGACCTGCACCTGGATGTCGTGGGCGAGGACATTTCGGGCGGCGAGGTCCAACGGTTGGCGGAGAGCTTGGGCCTATCCGACCGCGTGACGTTCCACGGGTTTCAGCCTCACAGCGTGCTGCGCGGCCTCGTCGAAAGGGCACATGTGGCGCTGGTCAGTTCGCGGCACGAATGCGGTCCTCTCGTGTTACTAGAAGCTGCTGTGGCCGGGGTCCCGACCGTCGGGACCTCGGTGGGGCACATCGTCTCGTGGAGTCCCGAGGCTGCGGTCGCCGTCCCCGTCGGGGACCACGAAGCGCTCGCCAGTGCGGCTCAGGGTCTATTGATGGATGAGGATCGCCGGATGCGGGTAGCCCGAGCGGCGCAGAGGTTGGCTCTCGAAGAGGATGCGGACTGGAGCGCGGCCCGTGTCGTCGAGCACTACCACGAATTGCAACAAAGTAGCTCATGACCGACCCCATTTCCTTCGACAGAACCGATGATCCGCTCTACCGTGATGTGCCGCTACGGCATCGGGTCACCCTGCCGGTACTGGGAATTCCGGTGACGTTCGCGAGCAACGCGGAGGCCGTGCTGGAGATCACCGAGTCGGCGTTCGGAGCTTGGCGTGTCCTCGATGGCTCGCCGATGGTGGATGGAGCCCCGGCCAACGTAAACGTCGTGGTGCATGACGAGCCCGAAGGCGCGCGCGTAATCGGTGGTCACCCGAAGCTGCAATACCGCATGCCCGGGGACGATCGCACGATCGTGATGAGCGGAGGGAGCGTCGGAGTATGCGATGCTCAGCGGCGTCAGGTCATCGCCTATGTCACGCCCACTCTGGTAGCGGATGTTGAGCATTTCAGGTACGGCTTTCTCGAGGCACTCACTCTGGCGATGCTCTCCCAATTCGACCGGCAACCACTTCACGCCGCGGCGATCGTAAAGGGCGAGTCCGTCCTCCTTCTGGCCGGGGCGAGTGGAGTGGGCAAGAGCTCGCTTTGCTACGAAGCGGCCCGAGCAGGTCTACAAGTGCTCTCGGACGACGTGGTCAACATTCAGCTCGTCCCGGGTTTGCGGGTTTGGGGCATGCCGGGGTACCTCCACCTCCCGGTGAGCGCACGCGAGCTCTTCCCGGAGCTCGAGCGTCATGCGCCTACACTACTTGCGAATGGGAAGGAGAAGATCGCCTTGAGCCTCAGCGATCTCGGTGCGGCCGCGCCGTTTCCGGTCATCGAGAACGCCGGACTCTGTGTATTGGAGCGCACGAATGGAGAACCTTCCCTGACGCCGCTGACCGCGCAGCAGCTCGAGGTCGAGCTGACCTCGCAGCGCGAGCATGGGTTCGACATCTATGCCGAGACCATTCGCGAGGGGATTCACCAGCTTGCGCGCGACGGCGGTTGGCGGCTCCAGCCGGGGCACGGCGTGGGCCACGCGCTTCCGTTGTTGGAGGAGGTCTTTTCAGCCCTCGAATCACGATCCAGGTCCGCCGAGGTTTCTCACCCAGTTTCGTGATGACGCCTGGCGCGCTCGCCCCCTCCTCTCGAAGTTGTCCTCTCAGCCTTTCTCCTCCGACCGTCGACCCTGGTATCGACAAGAGGTAAGCCCCATGTCCGACAAGAAGATCATCGCGGTTGTAGGAGCCACCGGCGCGCAAGGTGGTGGGCTCGTGAGAGCGATCCTCGGCGACCCGGAGGGTGGCTTCGCCGCGCGGGCGATCACACGTAACCCCGACTCGGACAACGCTCGGGCACTGGCCGACCTCGGGGCCGAGGTCGTTCAGGCGGATCTGGACGACGAGGCGACCCTGCGTCGGGCGTTCGAGGGCGCGTACGGCGCGTACTGCGTTACGAACTTCTGGGAGCACTTCTCGCCCGCCAAGGAGATGGCTCAGGCCGGGTCCATGGCGGCCGCGGCGAAGGCGGGCGGGCTACAGCACGTCATCTGGTCCACGTTGGAGGACACGCGCGAGTGGCTGCCGTTGGACGACGACCGCATGCCGGTGCTCATGGACCGCTTCAACGTTCCTCACTTCGACGCCAAGGGCGAGGCGAACGCGGCCTTCGCCGAGGCGGGCGTGCCCACGACCTACCTCCTCACAACGTATTACTGGGACAACCTGATCTACTTCGGTGGAGAGCCCCAGCGGGGAGAGGATGGCTCGCTGGTGTTCGCGCTCCCGATGGGCGATCGCAAACTGCCGGGCATAGCTGCCCAGGACATCGGGGGCTGCGCTTACGGGATCTTCAGGGAAGGAACGCGACACGTCGGCGCCACGGTCGGAATCGCGGGGGAGCATCTCACCGGGCAGCAGATGGCCGCTGCGCTGTCAGACGTGTTGGGCGAGACGGTGAGCCACTATCCCGTGCCCTTCGAGGAATACCGGTCGTTCGACTTCCCGGGAGCGGAGGACCTGGGCAACATGTTCCAGTTCTACCACGACTTCACAGACTACTTCCGCGGTTCACGGGACGTCGACGTGTCACGTCGCCTCAACCCAGGGTTGATGAGCTTTTCCGATTGGCTTGCCGCCCACGGGGAGCGCATTCCTCGGCATTAGCGGTGCCTCGGCTGCCCTAACAGGAGGTCGTCGGCCGCTACAGGTACTCCCGCACCGAGTGCCCAAGCCCCTCCAGGGCCGCCACGATCTCATCGACGTGCTCTCTCCCCCTCGTCTCGAGGTGCATCACGATCTCCACGTCACCCACCGTGATGTCGGCGAACGCGCGACGATGGCCGATCTCGAGAATGTTGGCGCCCAGACCGGCTGCGACCTTGCTCAGCGACGCCAGCGATCCGGGACGGTCCCGCACGGTGACCATCAGCCTGGCCAGCCGTCCGTCCGCTACCAACCCCCGCTCGATGATGCGGGAGATCATGTTCACGTCGATGTTGCCGCCGCACAGCACCGCGGCCACCACGTCATCGGCCCCCACCGAGATCCGCCCGCTCACCAACGCCGCCAAGGGTGTGGCTCCCGCCCCCTCGACTACGGTTCGCTCGCGCTCCAGAAGCAGTAGGATCGCGCTGGCGATCTCGTCCTCCTCGACGACGACGATATCATCCACATACTCCTCGATCAGGGGAAACGTGAGATCTCCGATTCGCTTCACTGCGATGCCGTCGGCGATGGTCTCGGCGCTCTCCATGTGAATCACCTCACCCATCTCTCGCGAGCGATGCGCCGAGGGTGCCGCCGCGGCTTCCACACCGATCACACGGATCGAGGGGTCCAGGGCCTTGAGCGCCACCGCGATTCCCGAGATGATCCCACCTCCGCCAATAGGGACCACCACGTGGGTCAAGCCGGCCACCTGGTCCGCGAGCTCCAGTCCGATGGTGCCCTGGCCCGCCATGACGGCCAGGTCATCGTAGGGGTGCACCATGGTGAGGCCGTCTTGATCCACCATGCGGTGCGCCTCGACCAGCGACTCGGAGAGCGTGTCCCCACACAGAATCACACGTGCTCCATAACGACGCGTGTTCGAGGTCTTCACCAGCGGAGTGCCGATCGGCATCACGACGGTCGCCGGAATCCCGAGGCGCGTGGCATGGTGTGCCACGGCTTGGGCATGGTTGCCGGCGCTGGCCGTCACGATTCCGCGTGAACGCTCCTCATCCGACAACTGCAGCAGCTTGTTGAGCGCACCACGGTCCTTGAACGAACCCGTGAGCTGCCGGGTCTCGAACTTGAGCCACAGGGAGCATGCCAGGAGATCGCCAAACGCCATCGATCTCGTGCAGGGGGTGAGCACCACCTGGTCTCCGAGGCGGTCTCTCGCCTGGAGGATGTCGGGTAGGGTCAGGGAGTTGGGCATCGCTGGAGCAGTCGACTCCATGGCAAGGTTGGCGATAAACGGGAGGCCCGGTGTTTGACGAAATAGTAGTGAGTCAAGGGGTGGCAACACTATGATTAATATAACATGTCGCTAAAACTCAGAAGTGACGACACGTTCTTTCGACGTGTCGTCGCGCGGTATGGGTCCTCACCACCGCGCTGTGGCGTATTAGTCTACGAAACATGTCGTCAAAAAGATTTTTTTGGGACATATTGCCTTGACGTGTCGTCGACAACGCCATATGCTCGTAACGTGTCGCAAAAAGTGCATTCGGGAGACATGTCGATGACCTTGAGCTGGAAACCCGATCAACCGTATAACGATCTGCCTCCGCTCCCACCAGAGCAGGACCTCGAGACCAGAGTCGTTCTGAAGCAATGCATCACAGCCCGGGCGGCGCTCGCCGAGCTAAAGCAGGCCGCGGAGTTGATTCCCAACCCCAGGATGCTGATCAACACGTTGCCTGTACTCGAGGCGCACGCCAGTTCCGAGATCGAGAACATCGTCACTACGGCAGATAAGCTGTTTCGCCATCAAACGGCTGAGGGGTCTGCTGACTCGGCGACTAAAGAGGCGCTGCGGTACCGTCATGCGTTACTCGAAGGCCTCGGAGAGGACCGGCCTCTGAGCACGCGTACGGCGGAGGATGTGTGTAGCCGGATCAAGGGCGCGGAAATAAGTGTGCGTCGTGTTCCCGGGACGGCGCTTACCAATACGGCGACCGGGGCGGTGATCTATACGCCCCCGGCCACCGAACAGCGCATCCGCGAGCTATTAGGCAACTGGGCGCACTTCCTTCATATGCATGAGGAGGTCGATCCGCTCATTCGGATGTGCGCAGCACACTATCAGTTCGAGGCGATCCACCCTTTTACCGACGGCAACGGCCGCACCGGCCGCGTGCTCAACATCCTCTTCCTCGTCGAACAGGGGCTTCTGCCTCTGCCCATCCTATACCTCAGCCGGTACATCCTCGCCAACAGGGCCGATTACTATGATCTCCTCCTGCAGGTGACCCGAGCCCAGGCGTGGGAGCCCTGGCTCATCTACATGCTTCGCGGTGTCGAGGAAACGGCGACGTGGACCACAAGGAAGATTGCAGCGATCCGTACGCTCGCGAATGATACCGTGCTCTTCGTGCGATCTCAGCTTCCGAAGATCTACAGTCGAGAGCTGGTGGACGTCATTTTCGAGCAGCCGTACTGCCGGATAGAAAACATCGTGGACGCCGATATCGTCGGCCGCCAAGCCGCATCACGGTACTTGAAGGCGCTCACCTCGATCGGTGTACTTCGCGAGGAGACGTTCGGTCGGGAGAAGCTCTTTATTCACCCTAGGCTCCTCACCCTGCTTACCGGCGACGAGCAGGAGTTCGATCCGTACGCGTGAGGGACCTTCTACTCGCACCTCATCGCAACCACCGGCGACACCCTCGTCGCTTTCCACGCCGGCACGAAGCTGGCCACCAACCCCACCACCAGCAGGATCGTGGCCACCTCGACGTAGATGAACGGCTCGCGGGGATTCACGCCGAAGAGCTGACTGGCCAGTAGGCCTGAGAGCGCGGCCGCTCCCACTATCCCGACGCCCAGCCCAATCAGAACGAGGCGGACTCCGTCGGCGAGCACCATGCCCCTCACGTCGCTCCGGTCGGCCCCCAGCGCCATACGGATTCCAACCTCGTTCGTGCGTTGCTCCACGGCGTAGGCCAGCACGCCGTACACGCCCACCGAAGCCAGCAGCAGGGCCACGATCCCGAACATGGTCAGCAGCAGCGCGCTGAACCGATCTCGCGACTGAGCGTTCGACATCACGTCGTCCATGGTCTGGATGTTGGTGAGCGTCATGCTCGGGTTCATGGCGGAAAGCTCTCTGCGGATGGCGGGCAGGAGCGTGGCCGACGTGCTCACGGAGCGGACGGCGACGGTACGCCGCTTGATCGAGGTCTGGAGCCCGCTGAAGTAGAGCGCGGGCACGGGGTCGGCTCGCAGACCGTCATATTTCACGTTCTTCACCACGCCGACGATCTCCGACTCGGTGATAGCGCCTACGCGGTGGATTCCGCCCAACGGGCCGTACTGCGTACTCAAGTTGCCGAACTTCACGCCGATCGGATCCCCATTCGGGAAGAACCGGTCGACGAACGCCTCGTTGACCAGCAGGACGCCGGGCGCCCCCACTCGGTCCATCGAGTTGAAGTCGCGGCCGGCCACAATCGGTGTTCGCATCGCCGTGAGGAAACCTGGGCTCACGGGACGCCTGAAAGCCCGGAGCTCGACTTCCGCAGGTACCTCTCGGTCGACGAAGGTGAAGGGCAGGCTATAGTCGAGCGCCTCGGCGAGTGGGAGAGTCGAGGCGTCCCCCACGGCTGTCACGCCCGGCAGCTCGGCAACACGCTCCTCGAACTGCTCGTAGAAATCGATCACCTCACCATGCGTCGCTGCGATGGCGGTTGAAACATCGAGTTCAAAGGTCAGCACCTCTGAGGCCACGAACCCCGCGTCGACCGAGCGGAGGTTCTGGAAGCTTCGCACGAGCAACCCCGCCCCGACCACGAGCATGAGGGCCATGGCGAACTGCACGACCACGAAGATGTCTTGAACGCGGTGCTTGCCTGCGGTCCGTGTGGACCGCGAGCCGTCCCGCATGGTGCTGTGCAGGTCCGAGCGGACCAGACGTACGATGGGAGCCAGCCCGAATAGGACACCGGAAAGCAGGCTCACGCCGGCCACCACTCCTAGCACCGTTCCGTCGAGTGCTATGGTGTCACCGCGCGGGAGCGTCACAGGGGCCAGGCGGAGCAGCATCCGTACGCCGATTTGGGCGGCGGCTAGGCCCAACAAGGCTCCCGCACCCGCCAGGACCAGGCTCTCTGTGATGAGTTGCCGGATCAAACGGCCGCGGCCCGCCCCGAACGCGACTCGTACGGCGATCTCTTTCGCTCTGACCTCCGAGCGCGAGAGCAGCAGGTTCGCCACGTTCGCGCATGCTATCAGCAGGATGAGCCCGGTCGCGCCCAGAAGAATCAGCAGAGCCGACCGTGTATCGCCGACCATCTCGTCGTGGAGCTTCTCCATCGTGACGGTCCAGCCACGGTTGGTGTTCGGGTTCTCCCGCGCGAGGCGTGCGGCGATCGCGACGACATCGGCGCGCGCAGCGTCCAGGCCGTGCTCGTCCGAAAGGCGCCCGATAGCGCTCATCCACCGAGCGAGGCGGCTTTGGATTTGCATGCTCCACGTCATGTTGATCCACAGGTCGGCGTCGCTCGGGAAGGTGTGCTCGGGCCGCAGGATTCCGATGACCTCGAAGGGGCTGCCGTCGATGGTGAGCGCCTGGCCGACGATCGCGGGGTCACCGCCGAAGCGGCGTTGCCAGAAGCCGTGGCTCAGGATCACCACCTGGGTAGAGCCGGGGCCGTCGTCGGTGCCGAACGTGCGGCCTGCATACGGTGCCGCCCCCATCACACGGAAGAAATCCTCCGTCGTGTACACCATGCGCACGCGCGTCGGGTTGCCGTCTACCTCGGTGACGGTGCCCGTGGTGGGCCAGAAGGCCGCCATCGACTGGAAGGTCGAGTTCATGGTTCGCCAGTCGTCGAAATCCATCGGCGACACCATGTACTTGTCCTGGTTCTCCGCGTCGTTGCGCGTCCAGAGCAGCACCAGTTCGTTCGGATTCTCGAAGGGGAGAGGCTCGAGCAGCACCGCCTCGACCACGGTGTAGATCGCCGTGTTCGCACCGATTCCGAGCGCTAGCGTGATAATCGCCACCGCGCTGAAGACCGGGTTCTTAACGATCATCCGCAACCCGTACTTGAGATCCTGCATTAAGTCCTCCCCTATCCCTGTCCCCCGGGCCTCCCGGGTCTTTTCTGCGAATCGATCGACGCCGCCGAAACGAATCAGCGCCTCACGGCGGGCCTGCTCCGGTGAGCGTCCTTCGCGCATCAGGCGGTCGGTCTCCATCTCGACATGGAAGCGCAGCTCGTCGTCCAGTGCCTGCCACGCGGAGCCCGGCCGCAGCAGGGTTCTGACCGTGAGGAGCCAGCCCCGTACCCAGTCAGCGAACATCTCCATCATCGGCTCGACGTCAGGATGCGCTGGACGGCACCGGTGAAGAGATCCCATTGAGCCTGTTCGTCAGCCAACCGTGACCGGCCGAGCGCCGTCAGGCTGTAGAACTTGGCTCGCCGGTTGTTCTCGGATGTGCCCCACTCGGATCGGATCCAGCCTTTGTGCTCGAGGCGGTGGAGCGCCGGGTACAGCGAGCCCTGGTTGAGCTGCAGCACATCGTCGGACACCTGTTGGATGCGCACCGCCACACCCCAACCGTGCATCGGCTCACCGACCTGAAGCGTCTTGAGAATCAGTAGATCGAGGGTCCCCTGGAGTAGATCCGTTCGTGCTGTGCCCACGTGTGGCGCTCCCCGTGTCGTGATTTCCCCCTAGACATTCTACAAGAGGGTGTATTCTCGTAGATGCCGGGACGGCCAGAAAGGTTGCGAGGGGAAAGGAGCACGCGACCCCCGCGCTCATCGTCCCGATGGGCGCGGGTCGGACTGATCCCTATATCCTTAGAAGACGCTTCACGCCCTGAAAGAGATACTGGGGGTGGAGTGATGGCGGCGAATCGAGTTAGGGACTGGGGCTCTCCGCCGGCGCCGCTGGCTTCTGACCGGATCCCACCAGTTTCTCCGTGAAGTCCACCCGTTCAGAAAGCCGATGCACCTGGGTTGTGAGGGTCTGGAGCTCCTCCAGAATTTCATCAGTACCGTGGGCGCCGGCGCGAACGCATGACCGCTCGATCTTGGCCTTGAGGCTCAGACTGTACGCCTTGAGGAGGGTCAAACCCAAAGGGGCCCGCTGCCAACGCTCCTGCCTACGACCACCGGGGAGAGAGCGGGGGCCGCTGGGTCTGAGCCAGGAGTGTCTCTAGGGCCTGGTGGTCCCCAGCTTGGCCAGGTACTCGCGGCACTCGATCTCCTCGAGCGTGCGGGACTCGTCGGTCTGGATGACGAAGTCGCCCCACTCGCCCTCGGGGGCGGGCTCGAACGTGTCGATGTCTCCGACCGGTCGCAGGACGATGATCATACGCGAGGTGCCGGGACGGTAGGCCTCGAGGTGCTCCGGTGTGCCGGTACCGCGCGCAACGTGGAAACTGCCGACCAGGTGCAGCACGAGGGCGTCCTCCTCCTGCGCCAGGTAGTCCGCGATCCAGTACGCCATGGTCGCGTCCCACAACACTTGGCTGTGCAGCTGGTTTCCCATGTTGTCGTGTGATCCTACGGGGGCCGGGGCATGCACCGGCTCGTCACCTTGCTCGGGCTCGGGAATGGGCAGGCCGCACTTCATACCTTCTTCCTTCATCACCTCGGAGATGGCCTGGATCCACTGGTTGCGGTACTCCTCAGAGGCCTGTCCATAGGGCTGCGGCGCAAGGCTCGCCAATGCCTCGGGGCTCAGGTCGTACAGCGACTCGCGCCCGTTCCTCGCCACCCTGTTCGTGTACCGGCGCGGGGCATTTGCCGCGATCACCGCCAGCCCGTTCTTTTTTGAAAATTCGATCAAAGGCCGGTAGTCCGTCTCGTACCGCGGCCACGCCCGACTGTCGGTCCGGAACGCGTTCTCCGTGATCAGACCGGCCAGGTACTCGTCGAGGATGGACTGCACGTCACGCTGAAAGGACTCGAGCGAGAGCGCTATCGGGCGGGGCGCGCCGCGGTTCGACCCCGGGGCTCCGTAAGCGTCGTACGCTCCCTCGAGCAACTCGGCCTCGAGCATGTGGCCGGTCGGGTCGTCGTGGGTCTCGCCGATGAACACGACTCGGTGCCGTCCCATCGCGGCGATGACGTCGTCGAACGAGGCAGGCTCACCGGCTCCAGTGAACACGCGGTACTCGCCCGCCACGTAGGACCCGTATCCCATTCCTTGGGAGGAGTTCTGGGCGTGGGCCGGGAGTGCGATCATCAGAGCGGGCACCAGGGCCGCTGGAATCATCTTGATGTTCATGGCACCGATGATATCACGGTGATGGGTGGATGGGCAGTCGACTGGCTTGTCGCGTGCGGCGCGTTCCCCCGAGACGTACCTTTTGAGAATGCCCCAACACACGTCAGACATCACCCGGGCCGTCGTCGACCAGGTCCCCAAGGTATTCCGGCTTGAGAGCATCAAGAGCCGGATCGTGGGACTCGCCTTGCTGGCCACGTTGATCCCGTCCCTCGGGATGGCCTGGATCTCGTATGTCCAGAACCGCGCTGCCCTGACCGACAAGATCACCGAAGAGCTGAAGAGCGTGAGCGAGCAGACCGCGCGCGAGATCGACCTCTGGGTAAAGGAAAGGCTCTACGACGTCCGGGTTTTCGCGAGCTCCTACGAGGTGACCGAGAACATCGAGCGAGCTCGACGGTCGGCCGGGGGCGGTCAAGCGGGCGCTCGGCTCAACAACTACCTCACCTCGGTCGAGGAGCGTTTTCCAGACTACAACGAGTTGCTCGTCATCGACCGTCAGGGCCAGCCGCTCGCATCGAGTGCAGAGAGCCCCGGCGACATTCATCTCCCACCGGGCTGGCTCGACCGCGTGACGGAAGATCAGACGGTGATTGGGGATGCGTACTGGGATGAGCAGCTCGGCCAGCGGTTCATGACCGTTGCCGTCCCGGTCACCGCTGCGGACCGCACCATCGTCGGCGCGCTCGTCGCCACCGCCTCCTACCGGGCCGTGCTGACAATCCTGCTGGTCTTCGCCCCGGGCGAATCGGGCAACATGTATGTGATCGCGCCGGACGGGGCAGCGATCGTCCGCTCGAGCGGCGACGCGCGGTCGATCACGGATCGGCAGCTCGAGTCCGCCACGACGCAACTCCTGTTCGCGAGCGAGGGCAGTCCCATCACATACTCCGATCGTGATGGAGTGGAGGTCATCGGCACCTTGAAGCGGGTTCCGCGGCTGGATTGGGCGGTCGTGGCGGAGATTCCGGTGGAGGAGGCGTTTGCGCAGATCAAGCAGTTGCGCGACGCAACGACGATTCTCGTCTTGGGGCTTCTAGTCATAGTCGGCTTCATCGCATACTGGTTGAGCCTCGTCATCGTGCGCCCACTGGATCGGCTGACCATCGGTGCCGCGGAGGTTGCGGCGGGCGACCTTGCGGTGGACCTGCCCGTGGGCAAGGGAGAGGTCGGGTACCTCACCGCAGTCTTCAATGGCATGGTTGCTCGCCTCCGCGAGGGACGGGAGCAACTCGAGGTCTTGTTGGTGACCGACCCGCTCACAGGGGTATCGAACCGGCGGCACCTGATGGAAACGCTGGACAGTGAAACGCAACGCGCGGACCGCTCGGAAACGTCGTTCTCGATACTGATGGTGGATGTCGATCGTTTCAAGAAGTTCAACGACACATACGGCCACATCGCGGGCGATGAGGCCCTCAAAGTCGTCGCCGAGGTCTTACAGGAGGTCACGCGCGAGATCGATCACGTCGCGCGCTACGGGGGGGAAGAATTCCTGCTCGTGCTCCCGGACACGGACATCGACGGAGCGGTCAGTGTCGCGGGGCGAATCCGTGAGCGGCTGGCCGAGCGCAGTGTGGTCGTGGGGGAGCAGTCGGCCACGCTGTCCCTGAGCATCGGCGCCGCCGAGTTTCCAATGGACGGGGAATCACCCGAATCCTTGATCGGTTCGGCAGACGCGGCGCTTTACCAGGCAAAGCGGCGCGGCCGCGACCGGATGGTGTGTGTGAGTCGGGGCAAGAAGAAAACCGTGGCCAAGCCACCGAAGTCGGCGAAGAGGAAGAAACCGGACGCGTCGTAGCGCTACTGGCCGCCCTCGCCCGCGCTCCTCACGAGGTTGTGGAAGATCCAGCCACTGCGTCCCTGGTCGTCGGTGATCCGCACCCACTGTTCCGTATGTGAGTGCCCCATC
Source organism: Gemmatimonadota bacterium (assembly GCA_022561145.1). Lineage (GTDB taxonomy): Bacteria > Gemmatimonadota > Gemmatimonadetes > Longimicrobiales > Gaopeijiaceae > JACZXQ01. The sequence goes on along the minus strand of JADFRS010000056.1, from coordinate 5,517 downwards.
ACGGGTGTAGCGGGATCGAGCGTGAAGAGCACATCAAACCCGAGCCCGGGCCCCGCACGTACGTTGCTGCGTTGCGCGGTCTCGAGTGTCAGCGGTAGCGCGAACAGCACTTCCCCGGGCTGCCGGCCCCCCTCTTCGCCGCTGGTGAGCCGGCCTTCGCCCGCGCGTGCCACCCTGCGTGCCTGGCTCGCCAGGTAGAGCGCGCCACCATAGTTGTCTTTGGCGAATTCGGCCGCGCCGAGTGCCAGGAGGTTCCGTGCCTGGGTGGCGGCGGGCACTTCCACACCTCCAGCGGCTCCGGTCACGGCCTCCAACGCGATCTCCGCCTCCGCCATCACCGACGCCGCTTCCGCACGGCTGGCCAACGTCTGCAATCGTGCCATTGCCCGCACGATTTCTTGTCGCGCTGCATCGAGCTGGCGTTGGAGGTCTGTGACCTGGGCCGTGCGTTCCAAGACTTGGAGCTGGAGGGTGGCGACACGCCGTACGAGTTCGCGATCCGGACCCGCGGGAACCTCAACCGTGTCGACGACCACCACGGTGTCGGGCATCGGTGCCGGTGTCGCCGCCGGTGTGCCCGCAGCGCAGGCAGCCAGCGAGGCACAAAATACGGAGCACAGCGTGCTCCGGAGTCGCCGAGCCAGCACGGGCATCATGGCACTTCGCCCGTCACCTAGACCGTCGCGTCCAGCGGATCAGCCTCCAGCACCGCCTGAAGCTTCGGGTGCTTGACCCACAGGTAGTAGCCCATGCTCACGGTGGCGAGGAGATTGCCCAGCGCGATGGACCACCAGGCCAGATTGCCCAACAGGAACTCGGCCAGGAGCGCCATGAGCGCCATGAAGAGCGCCTCGAACGTGACGAACAGCAGTACCGCGGCCAGCACCAGGGGTGGAGTGTCCTCCGCGTAGCAGGCGATCGCGGCCGCGATGATGCCCGTCGTGATGAACGCAACGATATGGACTACGGTGTAGCCGAGCACGGTCACGGCACTCACCGTCACGGCCTCCAGGTTAGTCGTGCCGAAGAACAGCGCCGAGCCCAGCGCACCTGGCGTGAAGAACGGCTGTCCCTGAACCAGGTCGATGATCCAAAACCACAGGGCGACCACGCTGGCGCCCAATAGCCCGCACACGATGCCTTCCTTGAGGATCCGATGGCCCTGAAGGATCTCCCACCACGACATGGGCGGCGTCGCACCGGTGAGGTGGAGGAAGCCCATCATGGTCACGCCGGCGATGAGGTTGCCCGCCAGCACCGCGGGCCAACCCAGCGCGGCCACCACGTCCACGCCGGTCGCAGTGACGCTCAGGTAGAACACGAAGTCGAACATCGCGAACCCGAGCACGAGCCCGAGAAAGATGTTGGGCGCGGTGTAGATGTGCTTGATGAACCATGAGACCGCGAGGCCAACCACCATGAACGCGGCGTAGTGGATAGCCGAGTAGAGTAGGATGGGCCCCATGGACGGCGTGAGGTCGGGTGCTGCTCCTCTGAGGGCTCCGGCCAAGAAGGCGGGGGTGCGGAACGGTTCTCCCTGTGAGCCGTCGATAATCAAGAACCAGAACGCCAGGGCCGTCGCGCCTATGATGCCGGCCATGAGCCCGCGAGGCACCACGCCCTTGAAGCGCCTGCGTGGGCCTTTGTCCTGCTCTTCCTCTGCCCCGTTCTCCTCCCGCTCCTGCTCCTCCACGACGTCCGGGGCCTCTGTGTCCATCAGTCCGACCCTCTCTTCTTCAGGCTAATACTCGGTCAGGACGGTCACTACCAGGATGACGGCCAGCGGCAGCGGCGAGGCTGCCAGGATCCACATACGGCGTGGCTCGTGGCGTAGGTGCATGTAGTAGATCGCTACCAATAACGCCTTCCAGATCGCCATGGCGATCAAGCCGAGGGCCAGCACGATCTTGGGCAGATCCATGAATGCATAACCCAACTCCCCCAGCGTCAGCACCAGTAGGATCACCCAGATGAGTATGTATGGTTGCTTCTGATGTTCTTTGGCTTCCATGATGCCCCTTTCGCGCTACAAGAGGTAGACGATGGTGAAGAGAATGATCCACACGAGATCGACGAAATGCCAGTAAAGCCCGATGATCTCTACTCCACCGTAACTCTCAGAAGTGTAGGCTCCTTTCATCGCCCGGAACAGGACGAAGCTCAGGCAGAGCACGCCGATGGTGACGTGGGCGCCGTGGAACCCGGTCATCAAGTAGAACGTCGCGCCGTAGAGATTGGCTCCTTCGGCGGTGTACGCCGCGAAGTTCGGCACGAAGCCCTCGTGGATCAGTTTGGTGTACTCGAAGAACTGAATGCCGACGAACGACGCCCCGATGAGGATGGTGGCGAGGAGCCACAGCTTGAGCCCCTTCTGGTCGCCCTGCTCGATAGCCGCGAACGCCTTGACCATCGTTACGCTCGAACAGATCAGCAGGAAGGTGTTTACGGCGGTGAGCGACACGTTCAGGATGACGCCCGGCTCCGTCCAGTGCTCCGGGTGCGCGAAGCGCAGGATGATGTAAGAGCCGATCAGAGAGGTGAAGAACATCACCTCGCTGAGCAGGAAGATCCACATGCCCAGCTTCAGGTTGTAGACCTGCATGCCCGGCATGGGATGCCTGGGGTCCATGACCGCAGTCGCTGAGTGGTTCATGCGTCAGTCTCCCGCCACGGGTTCTGGTGTCGGCGCGGGCCCCGGTGTGGGCTCTGGGGCGGCCTGGCCCCCTGGTCCAGCCCCCGGTGGTGGTCGGTCTTGCGGATAGAAGTCCGCATCGACCTCGGGCGAGCTGTATTCGTACGGCCCCCTGTACACCGTCGGCATCACGGCGAAGTTGCCGTGGGGAGGAGGCGAAGGCACCGTCCACTCGAGGGTATTGGAATTCCACGGGTTCGCTGGCGCCTGCCGTCCCCTGAACATGCTCCAGAAGAAGTTGAACGCGAACAGGGACTGCGTGCCGACGAGTAGGAAGGCCGAGATCGAGATGAACGTACTCATCTCCTGTAGTGGCTGAAGGAACTCGTACTCGTTGGGGTCGTAGAGCCTCCGCATCATCCCCTGAATGCCGAGGTTGTGCATGGGGAAGAAGACCAGGTTGTAGAAGATGAACGTGAGCCAGAAATGGACCTTGCCGAGCCCCTCACCCATCATCCGGCCGAACATCTTCGGGAACCAGAAGGTGATGCCGGCGAAGATCCCGAACAGGCTTCCGCCGAAGAGGACGTAGTGGAGGTGGGCCACGATGAAGTAGGTGTCGTGGAGGTAGATGTCCACCGCGGGTGCCGCCATGAAGATGCCGCTGAGCCCGCCGATGATGAACATGGAGACGAACGACAGCGCGTGCAGCATGGGCGTGTCGAAGTGGATGTCACCGCGCCAGAGCGTGCCCAGCCAGTTGAAGGTCTTGATGGCCGAGGGCACCGCGATCACGACGGTCGAGATCATGAACGAGGTGCCGAGCATTGGATTCATGCCGCTCTGGAACATGTGGTGGCCCCACACGACCCAGCCCAGGAACGCGATACTGACCATGGCCAGCACCATGGCGTGATACCCGAAGATCGGCTTGCGCGCACGGCAGGACAGGACCTCGGAGACGATGCCCATGGCCGGTAGAATGAGGATGTAGACCTCGGGGTGGCCGAAGAACCAGAATATGTGCTGCCAGAGCAGCGGCTCCCCGCTCCCCGCTGGAATGAAGAACGTCGTCCCGATCAACTGATCGAACAGCAGCATGATAAGGCCGCCCGTCAGGATCGGGATCGCGAGCAGGATCAGGATGGCCGTGATGAACAGCGACCACGTCGGCAGTGGGATCCGGAACCAGGTCATGCCGGGCGCTCGCATGTTGATCACCGTGGTGATGTAGTTCACGGCGCCCGTGAGCGATGAGGCCCCCATGATGATGAGCGAGACCAACCAGAGCTGCTGCCCCAGGTAGACGCCGGTCCACTCGCCCGAGGTGCTGAGTGGCGCGTATGACGTCCAACCCGCGCCGGCGGCGCCGCCCTCCACCAGGAAGCTGGCCATCATGACCGTCCCGGCCACCACCGCCAGCCAGAACGACGCCATGTTGAGCCTTGGGAACGCCATGTCGGGCGCCCCGAGCTGGAGGGGAATCAGCAGGTTGCCGAAGACCCCGACGAGCAGCGGCATGATGGCGAAGAATATCATGATCGTGCCGTGCATCGTCACGAGCGAGTTGTAGAACTCGGGCAGGATGATCCCGCCCGGCGCCATGGTGTCGGGGAAGACTCCTCCGCCCGGCAGGGGCTGGCCGGGGAAGCCCAACTGCCAGCGCATCATCCCGGCGAGGGCTCCGCCCACCACCAGGAAGAACAGGCTGAGGAACAGGAACTGCTTCGCGATCGTCTTGTGGTCGGTGGAGAAGACATACTTCCGGATGAAGCTGAGCTCGTGAAGCCCTTCATCGGTGTAACCGGGTTGGGTTCGGTCTTCCTTCTCGAGGCTGCTGACGAGTTGTGCGGTGCTCATTGCTGCTGCTCCTCGGCCCGACTCGCGGCCCAGGACTGGAAGTCGGCCTCCGTGTGCACGTAAACCGTACCCTTCATGCGGTAGTGCCCCAGGCCGCACAACTCGGCGCAGCCCAGCGTGAACTCACCCGTCCGGGTCGCTTCGAACCATACGGGTATCTCCCTGCCTGGAATCGCGTCCTGCTTGAGCCGGAACTCGGGGAGAAAGAACGAGTGGATCACGTCCTCGGCGCGCAGGTTCACGCGAACCGCTCGGTTCACCGGTATGTGAAGCTGGTTTCTGACCGTGAAATCGTCGGCCGTGCCGATGCGTCCGTCGGCGCCGGGGTACGTCACATTCCACTCGAACTGCTTGGCCGTGACCACCAGGCGCATGGCATCCGCGGGAAAGTTTGCCGGGTTCTTGACGAGATCCCAGGAACTCTTGCTCGCCAGCGCGATGGCCATGACGATCAAGAAAGGCACCACCGTCCAGACCACCTCGGCCTTCGTGCTCCCGTGGATGTAGGCGGCCTTCCTTCCCTCCTTGTGCCGGTACATGACCAGAAAAGCGATCAAGGCGCCTTCGGTGAGGAAGAAGACCACCCCGGTGATCACCAGGATGACGTAGTACAGCTGGTCGATGGCCGGACCGTACGTCGAAACGGTCTCTGGCATCATCCAGGACCAGTTCATCGCGTGCCCCCCATTGGGTATGTGAACTCTCGAGCCAGGTCGACCCCCGGCCCCAAGACACCAGTCCGGGACCGGGGATCGTTCCCGAAACTACTGGTCCGAGCCTACTGCCTCGGAAGCGTGGTCGTGCGGGTCGATCGCCTCGCCGAGCGGTACCACCGCGCCGGCCATCGACGCGCTGAACGTGAAAGTCACCGTGGCCGTCTCGCCGGTCACCACGGTCACGTTCTGGGTCTGTGTGCCGTACCGCTCGTGCCACGCCTCGATGACGTAGTCGCCGGGCGGCAGCGTGGACAGATCGATTGAGCCGTCACTGCCCGAGACCGCGTAGAACGGATGGTCGAGCACACC
>JADFRS010000224.1 GCA_022561145.1 Gemmatimonadota bacterium | reverse complement strand
ATCGTCAGCATCCCCATCATCCCCATCATTATGCCGAAGACGATCCCACCGGCCAAGCCACCGAAGACTCCGTTCTTGATGCTCATGCGATTCATTTGCGCCTCCTAATGCCGCACGTCCTGGGATGGGAAGCAAGGTACGGGCAGGGGAACTATCGGAAAAGCAACCGGCCTACCCAAGCGCGAAAAACCAGGGTAGTACGGACAGTCCTTGATACTGTCGCGAGGTGAAGCCGGAGGCCCGAGCTGAGCGCGGGCTCGCCCAACTGCTTACCTAGCAAGGGGGCCGGCGACCGGAAACGCCAGGATCGACCAGCCTGATCAAAAAGGGGTGGCCTGCCGAGTCCCTCATGCTGCTGAAACGCGATTCGGGCCCTGAAGCGCCCCCCTAAGAGCGCCGATAGCGGCCCAGTCGCTCCCCCACCGAGCGCCCGACCTCCTCGGGGTCCGGATTCTCCAACGTCAGCGCCGGCGACAGGATCGCGTTCTTTCTCTGATAGGCCTGCATCGACTTGAGGATCGTGTCCAGCATGCGGATGGTCTCGCCGATGTAGGGACCTTTGTTCAGCATCACGCACTCCGCGCGCTTGGCCATGGCCACATCGCTGATCTCGGCTCGGGTCGGGAGTCCGTGCTTGGCGAGTCCCTCCAATACCTGGGTGGCCCACACGACCGGAACGTGGGCGGCCTCGCATACGCGCAGGATCTCCTCCTGTACCTGAGCCAGGTGGGTCCAGCCCACCTCGATCGCGAGGTCACCCCGGGCGATCATGACGCCCACGAGCGGCCACTCCATGGCCGCGAGCAAGATGCCCGGCAGCTGCTGGAATCCTTGGCGGGTCTCGATCTTCAGAATGAGACCGAGCGACTCACCCCCCACTGCTTCCATCGCGTCCATCAGATCCTCGACATCGTCCGGATGCTTTACGAACGAGATGTTCACACCGTCCGCGTGGGCGGCGACGAAGCGCAGATCCTCCCGGTCCTTGGGTGTGAGACCGAAGATCTGTAGCGAACTCTCGGGTAGGTTGATCCCCTTATCGGCCTTGAGCTTGGTGCCCTTCGGCTTCGCTTGGGTGATCTCGACCAGGGCTCCGTCCGGTCCCACTTCACGGATGACTCCGTGGATCTTGCCGTCGTCGAGGATCAAGGGTTCACCAACCCGCACGTCGTCGAGGACCTCGGGGAAGACACACGAGACGTGAGCGGGCACGGAAGGCTCACCAGCTTCGCCCGCACGGGCAGGTTCGCCTGGCCGTGGGTCCTTGTGGATCAGAAGCGTGTCCCCGACGCGGAGCAGGAGGGCCTGCTCCTTGGCGGGTAGCCTGCCGACGACGCCCTTGGCGCGGATCTTTCCCGATCCGTCCTCCAGCGATATCGGGAGGCCGGTCTCGAGGTGCGCGTCGGACGCGCAGAGTGCTCGAGCGGTCCACGCGTCCACCTTGCCGATCTCCAGACGCGTCGGCTCTCCCCGAGTGTCGATGAGAGAGATTTGATCCCCTGGAGCGATGCGTCGGAAGACGTCGGCAGAGATGGGGATCACCCCGTTGTCCGGAAGGGGTCGCGGGAGGGCGTCGGATCGTTCGGCGTCGGGCGGCTCTTCGGGGACCAGCGTGACCTTCTCGGGGGCCACGATACGTCCGTTGATGTCCTTCGCCGGCTTGATCGTGGTCACCCTCGGGCCGGGCGCATGAGCACCGGTTCGGATCTTGGGCCCGCTCAGGTCCATGAAGATCTTGCAGCCACGGCCCGTGGCCTTCCGTCCCCTCTCGATGTTGGCCACCATCCGCGCCCACGCCGCGGGTCCATCGTGGGCGCAGTTGATGCGAGCGCAGTTCATCCCCGCCGACATCATGTCGCGGATTAGCGAATAGTCGTCGGCAGCCTCGGACGGCAGGGTCACCATGATCCGCACGGTGCTCCCTTTGAGCTTCTTGCCGAGGAGCGCGTTCGTACGCTTGCGGATGATCTTCCGGCCCTGCTTGATGGTCACCGGAGACTTGCGGAGCTTCGTCTCGTTTCCCTGCAGGCTTCGAAGTGCGTGCAGTATCGCGTGGACGCTGGCGAGCACGTGAGGCTCGGCGCGGCCCAGGCGGGAGAGGCCCAGCGCTCCGAGATCCCCCTGGAGCTCGCTGACGTCGTGCTGCCTCAGGGCTAGATAGTGGAGGAGGTTGAGTGCGCACTTGTACTGGTCCGGATGGACCCCTCGGAGCTGGATCTCGTAACGCTCTTCGAACGCCTGGGCTTCGGCCTGGATCTCCTCGAGGGCGTGGATCAGTCCGTAGAGCTTCTTCTCGAGCTTCGCCTTCATGGTGGGCGCCCTCCTGGCCCGCCGAAACACCCCGCGGGACTCGCTGTTCGCGGTTAGCGGTCGTGGGCAGTCGACCTGTGTGGAAGATAGCGATCGGCCGTCCTACTCGCGCTGTGCAGGGTGGGCTTCAGTGCACCGTCAGGTGGGCGCGTCTACGGGAACAGCCCCTCCCTGGGATGTATAGGCGAGTTGGTCCCAATCGAAAGCTCGCCGGGAGATCGCGACGGTCGGCCAGGTTGAGCAAAGTGCGGAGGCGTGGGGATCACGCTAGGTTGGTGCAAAAACGTACCCCGGACTTAGCGGAACTCGTGACAGATCTTTTTGAGCGCCTACAAAACGCCTTGGGCGATGCTTACGACCTTGAGCGGGAGCTTGCGCGCACTGTCATGAGTCGCCTGTTCGTCGCGTCCGAGGTGTCGCTCAGCCGACAGGTTGTCATCAAAGTCCTGTCTCCCGAAGTCGCAAGTGAGGTAAGCGCCTCCCGGTTCAAACAGGAAATGGCATTTAGCGCCCAACTGCAGCATCCCAACATCCTGCCGGTGCTCACCGCGGGGCTGACCGACGATCTCATGTACTACGTCATGCCCTATTTGAGCGGCGAGTCGCTCCGGGACCGGCTCACGCGCGAGGGAATGTTGCCGTTGGAGGACGCCGTTCGCATTCTGCGCGAGCTGGCTGAGGCGCTGGCGTTCGCGCACACACGCGGGATTGTGCACCGGGATGTCAAGCCCGAGAACATCTTGCTCGAAGAGGGTCATGCTGTACTCACCGACTTCGGGGTGGCCAGAGCGCTGCTCGAGGCGCAGGTTGGTAAGCCGCTCACTGACCCCGGTACGGCCATCGGCACGCCCGGGTATATGTCGCCGGAGCAAGCAGCCGGCGAACATGACATTGACGCTCGGGCTGACGTCTATGCAATCGCCGTGGTGGGCTACGAGATGCTCGCCGGTGAGCCGGTATTCAGGGGCGCCACGTCGCGGGCCATTCTGGCCGCGCACCTGACGACCGAACCGACGCCAATTCAGGAACTTCGCGCAGACACCCCGCCCGAATTTGCGGCGGCCATCGCCAAGGGGTTGGCGAAGGACCCCGCTGACAGGTTCCAGACGGCAACAGAGTTTCACGCCGCAGTGGTAAGTGAGGAACGTTTCCGCAAGATCTTCAATCATGCGAACGATGCCGCTTTTGTCCTCGACCCCGCGCGCGATGCCATTCTGGACGCCAACCCCCGCGCGTGTCGGCTCCTCGGCTATTCGCGTGAAGAGCTCCTGGCGCTCCCGCTGTCTGCGGTCCATCCCGACGAGATGCCCCGATTCAGAGCGTTCGCGCAGACCGTACTGGACGAGGGGAGCGGATGGACGGACGACCTCACGTGTCTGACCAAGGCTGGAGAGAGGGTACCCGCTGAGATCTCCGCTTCCACGGTCGAGATCAATGGCGCGCCCTGCGTCGTCGCCTGGGTGCGCGACGTACGGACACGGGCTGACGAGACCCTTCGGGAGAGTGAACAGCGCTTTCGCGAGTGCGTGGAGCAGTTGGGCGACGCGTTCTACGTGCTGGAGCGGGACGGCCGGATCTCTGACGTAAGCCGTCAGGCATGCGAGCACTCAGGCTACCGACGTGAGGAACTGCTCAGGATGTCTATAGTGGAACTCTTTGACGGCTTCACGCCCGAGTCATTTGCCACCATCGTGCTTCAGACGCGCGGTGGGCCAACGGCGCTGTGCTGTTCCCACCGCCGCAAGGACGGCACAAAGTTTCCAGTCGAGGTGCGCGTAGCACTCATGACGTGGGAGACCCGAGAGCGCCTCCTGATCGTTGCGCGAGACATAGGCGAGCTGGTCCGGGCAAAGCAGCAGTGCCGCATACTGGAAGACCGACTGGCCCACACGCAGCACGGCTCGTTCGCGAGCAAGCAGGTTGGCCAGCGCACCGCCCAATGAATCGGCCTGGAATCCTTCGGGCTGGCATCCGACCACCATGGTCACCAACTTCTTCGAGGAGCTAAAGGCTCGGTGCCGACTTGACCCGTCAGATCCCCTGGCTTCGCGTCTTCGTGGAAGGCGTGGTGATCGTCGGCAAACTGGAGAACTAACGGGCTCGCGCAGCCCCATCCAGCCATCGCACCGCCCGACCATCAGCCGAGTATCGAGGCACGCCTCTAGAGCCGACTCAGGTCATCTTCGGCCTCTCACGGTGCGTGCTGCAGGACCTGGAATTCGATCGGAAACCGAATCCACACCTGGACGATCTTTTCCCGGTTCAAAGCAGGCGTGAACCGGAAGACGTCCGCGACCTTGAGGGCCGCCTCGTCAAGCTGCACGTAACCGGAGCTCCTAAAGACTCTCCTGTCCAAGACTCTGCCCTCTTTCGAGATGAAAAACCAAAGTTCCACCGTCCCGCCGATTCCGGCATTCCGAAGCATAGCTGGATACTGCGTCAGCAACGCTTGCTGGATCTCAGCCCGGTTTCTGATCTCCGGCCTGACGGTCATCGGCGTGAACACCGGAGCCACGGATATATCCGGCGCCTCATGGGTGGGCAGCGGCGGCAGGTCGTCGATCGGATTATCCGCGAAGGTGGTCGGGGCGATCGTGATATCGTCATCGATCTCCGCGGTAGCCATCACGGGCGTCGCGGGCCGCGAAATCGCCTCGGGCGGCGGCGGAATCTCAATTTCCGGTGGAAGCTCGATCATCTCCAGCTCCTCGGCTGTGAAGGACACGTCCGCCGCCGTCTGCGTTGGCCAGAACTGAAACAGCATGAAGTGGAGAACCGTCGCTGCAATCATCGAGCCCCAAAACCACGATCCGAAAGACCTCTTGAATCGGTCGTTCTCCGTCTCGAGGTTAATGGCCGCCGCCTCAGCGGGAATAGCTTTCGCGTTCATCGCCCCTCCCGTGTCATGCGCCTATCTTGTTAGCCCGCTCGCAA